>CAYNNT010000037.1:10860-26441 GCA_964398675.1 uncultured Brevundimonas sp. | reverse complement strand
AAAGAAACACCGTTGCCGCCACATTCAAGGCGGCAACGGCGCAGCTTTATGCTCAATCAATACTGAGGACGTGCCTCAGAAGTTGGTGAGTTCCGAAATCGACAGCACGGCAGGCTGGGGATCGCCGCTGGAATAGGTGCCGACCCAGATTTCATAACGGCCGGAGACGGAGCCGAGGGTGACCAGCGGGTTGTTGTCCTCGCCGGTGTCGTCGTCGCAGTACCATTCGCCGTTCGGGCCGTTCACGACCAGGGTGGTGTCCGCCTTGGACAGGACCGAGATCTTGATGTTCAGCGAGCCGTTGCCGTTCCACTGGAAGCGATAGTCCGGCGAATTGGTGATGAAACCGGCGCAGCCGCTTCCGGCGTTGGAGGCGCTGATGTCGCCGCCGGCGCGCAGGCTGACGAGGTGCGGATCGGGCTGGAAGCCCGGCGCCAGGGTGATGGTGCCGTAGTTGGGCTCGGCGTTATAGTCCTGGGCCGCGACGGGTCCGGCCAGCGCCAGGGCGCAAACGGCGGAAAGAAGATATTTCATTGTGTATTCCCCCGAGGATCATTCCGGCCCCACGCCGCCAATCCGCGTCTGGTGATTAAGACCCGCCGCACGCCGTTCTTCAAGCGGCTGTCAGACTTCGACAGGTTCACCCTGCGTCACCGCCGCATCGGCGCCACGCCCCGGCGCAAACCGGCGGTCTTTTGCCTCTAAACGTCCCTGTGATTCCCCTGCCGGTTGACCGCGACCGGCGGCTTGTCCATCACCAAGGCGCGGGCGGCTTTCGACGGAGTGATGAAGACGATGGGTCTGGTGGCGAACATCAAGCGCAACATGCGTTTCGCCAAGGGGCTGCGCCGTCTGCTCAAGCGCATCAAGCCGATCGAGCTGGATAGCGCCGATCTGGTCTGCGACGACTGGGAAGAGGCCGTCGACCGGTTCGGGGATCGGGTGGCCATTGTCGATGACCGGCGGACGGTGACCTATCGCGAGCTGGACGCCATGGCCAACCGCTTCGGCCACTGGGCCCAGAGCCGGCGGCTCAAGCGGGGCGACACCATCGCCCTGGTGATGCTGAACCGCGCCGAATACATCGCCGCCTGGCTGGGGTTCTCCAAGGTCGGCGTCGCCACCGCCCTGATCAACACCAATCTGACCGGCCACGCCCTGGCCCACTGCCTGTCCATCTCCAACGCCTCCCAGGTCATCACCGACGAGGACTGCTGGAGGCGGGTCGAGGACGCCCGCGAGCTGTCGGGCCGCAACCTGATGCTCTGGGTGCTCGGGCTGCGCGACGAGGAGGAGGCCGACGAGCGGCGCGGGCTGGACAAGCCGGTGCGCAGCGGTTCGTCCGTGCGGCCTGCGCGGTCGGCGCGCCTGGGCCTGACCAACCGCGACACGGCCCTGTACATCTACACCTCGGGCACCACCGGCCTGCCCAAGGCGGCCAAGATCACCCATGCGCGGGCCCGAACCTATATGCGGGCCTTCGCCGGCGCGACAGGCGCCACCGAAAAGGACGTCACCTTCAACGTCCTGCCGCTCTACCACTCGACCGGCGGACTGGTCGGGGTCGGGCCCGCGCTGCTGAACGGCGGCCAGCTGGTGCTGCGCAAGCGGTTCTCGGCGACGAATTTCTGGCCGGATGTGAAGGCCTCGGGCGCGACCCTGTTCGTCTATATCGGCGAGCTGTGCCGCTATCTGGTCAACTGTCCTGAAAGCCCGGACGAGAAGGCGCACAAGCTGCGGCTGGCCTTCGGAAACGGTCTGCGGCCCGAGGTCTGGACCGATTTCCAGAGGCGGTTCGCCGTCCCCGACATCCTGGAATTCTACGGCTCGACCGAGGGCAATGTCTCGGTGTTCAATTTCGACGGCAAGCCGGGCGCCATCGGTCGCGTGCCCGGATTCCTGAAGAAACAGATCAATTTCCGCCTGGTCCGGTTCGACATGGACACCGAGGAGCCGGTTCGGGGCGCCGACGGATTGTGCCAGCTGGCGAAGGCCGGCGAGGTCGGCGAGGCCCTGGGCATGATCGGCGACGACATTCGCCATGCCTTCTCGGGCTATGCGGACAGGGCGGCCTCCGAGAAGAAGATCCTGCGCGACGTGTTCGTGCGCGGCGATCGCTGGTTCCGCACCGGCGACCTGATGAAGCAGGACAGCGAAGGCTATGTCTATTTCATCGACCGGATCGGCGACACCTACCGCTGGAAGGGCGAAAACGTCTCGACCGCAGAGGTCGAGCAACGGCTGGCCGACGCGCCCGGCGTGAAGGAAGTCATCGCCTATGGCGTTCCTGTGCCCGGCCACGAGGGCAAGGCCGGCATGGTCGCTCTCGTCGTCGAGGGCCGGTTCGCCGCCCGTCCGTTCGCCGACTGGGTCGACCAGGAACTGCCGACCTACGCCCGACCGGCGTTTGTCCGCCTGATCAAGTCCGCCGACACGACCGGAACCTTCAAATACAGGAAGGTCGACCTGGTCGCCGACGGCTTCGATCCGGACAAGGTCGACGGCCCGCTCTACATCCGGGGCGGCAAGAACGGCTATGCGAAATTCAGCGAGGCGGCCCGCGCGGCCATCATGGACGGCGAAACCCGGCTCTAGAGGCGCCGGTTCGCAACCGCCCCTTAATCATTAACGGCGAAGGTCGGCGTCTCACGCGCGCAGGATCGTTCGCCCTCCCATGTTCCAGATTATCGGCATCGTCCTGCTGTTCGGCCTCGTGTTCGGCAGCTACGCCATCTCCGGCGGCAAGTTCGACGTGATCACCCATGCGGCGCCGCATGAGCTGATGGCCATCGGCGGGGCCGGCATCGCCGCCTTCCTGATCTCCAACAGCGTCAGCACGATGAAGGCCACCCTCGGCGGCCTCGGCAAGGCCTTCGCGGGCCCCAAATGGAAGAAGCAGGACTACAAGGACCTGCTGTCCCTGCTGTTCCAGCTGACCAAGACGATGAAGTCCAAGGGCGTCATCGCCCTGGAGAGCCACATCGAAAAGCCCGCCGAGAGCACGATCTTCCAGAAATACCCCAAGGTCCTGAAGGACCATTTCGCCACGGATTTCATCTGCGACACCCTGCGGATGATGACCATGAACCTCGAGGATCCTCACCAGATCGAGGATGCGATGGAGAAGCAGCTCGAAAAGCACCACCACGAGGCGCTCGAGCCGGCCCACGCCCTGCAGAACCTCGCCGACGCCCTGCCCGCGCTCGGCATCGTCGCGGCCGTTCTGGGGGTCATCAAGACCATGGGTTCGATCACCGAGCCGCCGGAAATCCTCGGCGGCATGATCGGCGGCGCCCTGGTCGGCACCTTCATGGGCGTGTTCATGGCCTATGGCCTGGTCGGCCCGATCGCCGCCCGCCTCAAGGGCATCGTCGACGAGGAAAGCGCCTACTACAAGATCATCCAGTCAGTGCTGGTCGCCCACCTGCACGGCAACGCCGCCCAGATCTCGGTCGAGATCGGCCGCGGCGACATCCCCTCCTCGGCCCAGCCCTCGTTCACCGAGATGGAAGAGTCCCTGTCGGCCGCGCCGACTGACGCCTGATAACGTTTGACCGGCCTGTAACCTTTCGCCCCGCGTCATCGAATCCGGTGTCGGGGGCATGACGCCCCATGTCCGGCCATTCCGGCCGCTCGTTCTCAGGGGTTCAACATGATCCGCAAACTGCTCGTGGCCGCCGCCGGCGTCGCCGCTCTCGCCGCCTGTTCGCCCGCCGCCGAAGAAAAGGCTGAAACTACCGAAGGCGCGATGGCTCCCGCTGCAGACGGCGCCATGGCGCCCGCCGCTGAAGGCGCGATGGCTCCGGCCGCCGAAGGGGCCATGGCCGCGCCCGACAAGATGGCTCCGGCCCAGTAACCGGCCCGCTCCCGTCAGAAGGGTCGCGGACGACGGGGACGCCGGCCGGCGTCTCCGTCACGCGCGGTCCGTTTTTCCCGGGACCGATTCGGTCCCGGTTATCCGGCGGCAAGGGTCAGCCCGGAAGATTTCAGGCCCGGTCCGCGCGGGCTGCGGCCCGCCACGCATGGAATTCCGGTCCTCGGGTCACGCCGGTTCACGAATGCGTGAGAATTAGGCTTGGCTTTCGCTCACGTTCCCGTTATCTCCGGAACTGCGAGGAGTTCATGACCTCGTATGACCCTTCTGAAGGAATAAACATTATGCGCATCACCGCTCTGGTCGCCGCTTCGGTCGCCGCTCTGGCCCTGGCCGCCTGCACCCCCGCCGCCGACAAGGCTGAAGAAGCTCCGGCCACTGAAGCCGCTGCTGAAGCCCCGGCTGCCGACGCCATGGCCCCCGCTGCCGACGCTGCCGCTCCGGCCGCCGACGCCGCTGCCGCCCCGGCCGCCGACGCCGCTGCCGCTCCGGCTGCCGACGCCGCTGCCCCGGCCGCCGCTCACTAATACGAGCGACATCATTCGGGCCTTCGGGTCTGATGAAGGAAGGGCCGTCCCGGAAGGGGCGGCCCTTTTTCGTTGTCCCGTTCACGGCGCCGCGCCGAACGTGGGCGCTATTTAACTTGCGGGGGTTCGCCGGCGGTCGTTATCCATTTCCCCGGGACGCCCCCGTCCACCGAATCCAAGGAGCTCTTCGATGCGCATCACAGCCCTGATCGTGGCCGCCTCCGCCGCGCTTGCCCTGACCGCCTGCCAGAAGGCCGAGGAAAAGGCCGACGGCGCCTCGACCCAGGCCGCGGAAGCGGCCGGCGTCGCCGATCCGGCCGCCGCCAATGTCACCATCGACCAGGCCGCCGCTGACGCCCAGGCCGCCGCTGACGCCGCCGCCGCGGCGGAGATGGCTCCGGCCGCGGCTGACGCCGCTGCACCGGCCCCCGCCGCCGCCGCGCCGGCCGCTCCGGCTGCGGCTCACTAGACGTCGCACGCCGGCGTCCGGTCGCCGGACAAGACCATGGACAGGGGCCGCTCTTCGGGGCGGCCCCTTTTCTTTGGGCGCCGCAAAGGAACATCCGCCGAGTGACGGTATTTCACCTCCGGTCACAGCTTGGCGGTGGGCGTCCGGATGTCCGGGCGCCGCCGCTCCCAGCCACAAGGATTTTCCGATGCGCACCGCCGTTCTCATCGCCGCCGCCGCCGCGGCCCTTACCCTTTCCGCCTGCAACCGCACCGACGAGGCCGCCACCGACGCCTCGACCGAAGCCGCGGAAGCCTCGGGCGCCGCCGTCGACACGGCCGCGACGGCCGGCGGGACATCGGGCGGCGCCAACGCCGCGGGCGGCGCGGCTTCCGGCGAGGCCATGGACCCGGCCGCGGGCGGCGCGGTCACCGACGGCGCCATGACGCCGGCCGCCCAGCCGGGCGACACCGCCGGCAACAATGTCACCGAGACCGAGCGCCGGCTGAACCCGCCCGTCGCGCAGTAACGCCCGACGACACGAACAGGGGGCCGTCCGGACGGGCGGCCCTTTTTCGTTGCGCGACGGCCAGAGCGGTATAGGCCGTGGCGAATGGCTGAAGACCGCGCCCCCCGCCTGATCTGGACCGACGACGGCTCGCCGCGATCGGGGCGGTTCGGCGACGTCTATTTCTCGCAGCAGGACGGACTGGCCGAGACCCGCGCGGTCTTTCTCGCGGGCTGCGGCCTGCCGGAGGCCTGGCAGGGCAGGACCCGCTTCTGCGTCGGCGAACTGGGATTCGGCACGGGGCTGAACATCGCCGCCCTGCTGGACCTGTGGCGTCGGGAGGGGCCGGCCGGCGGTCGGCTGAGCCTGTTCTCGGTGGAGGGGTTTCCGCTGAGCCGCGAAGAGGCGGGGCGCGCCCTGGCGGCCTGGCCGGAACTGGCGGAGGCGACGCAGGCGTTGCTGGAGGTCTGGCCGGAGCCGACGCCGGGGTTTCATCGCCTCGACCTGCCCGGCTTCAATGCGACGCTCGATCTCGCCGTCGGCGACGTCGGCTGGGCCCTGTCTCAGTGGACCGGACAGGCCGACGCCTGGTTCCTCGACGGCTTCGCGCCCTCGACCAATCCGGGGATGTGGGCGGACGCGGTCATGGACGGCATCGCCGCCCGCTCGGCGCCGGGCGCGCGGGTCGCGACCTTCACCGTCGCGGGAGCGGTGCGCCGGGGGCTGGCGGAGCGGGGCTTCGCGGTGGAAAAGCGGCCCGGCCATGGCCGGAAGCGCGAGCGGCTGGAAGCGCGTCTGCCCGGGTCCTCCGTCACGCCCGCGCGGACGGCGACCGCGGCGGTGATCGGGGCCGGGATCGCCGGGGCGGCGCTGGCGCGCGCCCTTGCGGCGCTCGGCGTGCGGGCGACGGTGGTGGAGGCCGCGCAGGCCGGCGCGGGCGGGTCAGGCTTTCCGGCGTCCCTGGTGACGCCGCGTCTGGATGCGGGAGACGACGGCATCGCCGCCTTCCACGCCCAGGCCCTGGCGCGGGCGGCGGTGCTCTATGCCGCGGTCCCCGGCGCGGTGATCGAACAGGGCGTGCTTCAGCTCGAACAGGCGACGCGCGACGCCGGCCGGTTCGCCAAGGTCGCGGCCCAGCCGATCTGGGCCGAAGCCGCCATGGCGGTTCGCGGCGCGGCGGAATGCGCCGCCCGGCTGGGCGAGCCTGTCCCCTGCGGCGGCCTGTGGATGCGCGACGCCATGGCGATCCGGCCGCGCGCCGTGCTCGACGCCTGGCTGGAGGATGCGGTCAGGATCACCGCAGGCGTGGCGCGGATTGAACCTGCGGGCGCCGGCTGGCGGCTGCTGGACGAGGCAGACGGCCTGATCGTCGAGGCGGATATCGTCGTGGTCGCGGCAGGCTGGGGGACGGCGGGGCTGGTCCCCGATCTGGCGCTGGCGCCGGTCCGGGGTCAGGCGAACTGGGTCGACGACGTCGAGGCCGGCCCCGTCGCCTGGGGCGGCTATGCGGCGCCGACGGGTTCGGGCCTGCTGTTCGGCGCCACCCATGATCGGGGCGAGACGGCGGGGGGGGCGACGGAAGAGGCCGGGGCCCGCAATCTGGCGACGGTGGCGGCGCGCCTGCCGCAGCTGGCGGCGCGGATCGCCGCAGCCGGACCGTCTCAGGCCCGGACAGCCATTCGTGCGACCACGCCGGACCGTCTGCCGCTGGCGGGGGCCGTGCCCGCGTTGGAAGGCCTGTTCGTGCTTGGCGGACTGGGCTCGCGCGGCTTCTGCGTCGCCCCCCTGCTGGCCGAGCATGTCGCGGCGCTTGCGACCGGCGCGCCGTCGCCGCTGCCGGCGGACCTGGCCGCGCGGGTCGATCCGTTACGAAACGCTATCGCCGGGGCCCTTGTGCAACCGATCGGCAAGGCGGACGGTTGAGGTTCCGGATCCTCGAGGAGACTCCCCCATGCGCACCCTCGCCTTCGCCGCTCTCGGCGCCCTGACCGTCCTGGCCTCCTGCGCGCCTGTCGCAGACGGCGGCATGGCCGATGACGCGCCGGCCCGCGCGCGCCAGTGTTTCAGTGTCCGACAGGTCGACAATTTCGAACAGGGTCGCCCCGATCAGGTCTTCCTGCGTGTGGGCCGCAGCGACGTCTATGAGCTGAACGCCGCCGGCGGCTGCCCGGACATGGATTTCGCCAACCAGATGGCCCTGATTCCCGACGGCGGCCTCGTCGGCTCGCGCCTGTGCACCGACGACTGGGCGCGGATCGTGGTGCCGGGGTCCACGTCCCAGACCTCGGTCTGCCGCGTCAGGATCAGCAAGAAGCTGACCGCCGAAGAGATCGCGGCCCTGCCGGCCAACCACAGGCCCTAGATTTTCTGGCCCTGATGTTCCGGCCTCAGGTCTTCTGGGCGTAGCCGAGGCGCTGGTTGAGCTTGTCGATCAGGTCGATGGCCGTGTCGGCGATGACCGAGCCGGGCGGATAGACGGCGGCGGCGCCCATGTCGATCAGGGTCTGGACGTCGGACGGCGGGATCACCCCGCCGACCACGATCATGATGTCGGGACGGCCCAGCTTCTCCAGCTCGGCCTTCAGCTCGGGCACGAGCGTCAGGTGGCCGGCCGCCAGGGATGAGGCGCCGACGGCGTGGACATTGCCGGCCACGGCGTCGCGGGCGGCCTCGGCCGGGGTCTGGAACAGGGATCCGGCGGTGGCCTCGAGGCCGAGGTCGCCATAGGCGGTGGCGATGACCTTCTGGCCGCGGTCGTGGCCGTCCTGTCCGAGCTTGGCGATCAGGATGCGTGGCGGGCCGCCGTCATTGTCGACGAAGGCGGCGACCATGTCGCGGGCACGGCTGATCTTCGGATCGTTGCCGGCCTCGCGGGCATAGACGCCGCGGGCGGTCTTCACCGTCGCCACATGCCGGCCGAAGGCGGCTTCCAGCGCATCGGAGATTTCGCCGACGGTGGCATAGGCGCGGGCGGCCTGGACCGACAGCTCCAGCAGGTTGGCGTTCCCTCTGGCGCCCGCCGTCAGGGCGTCGAGGGCGGCCTGGGTCTTCGCCTCGTCGCGTTCGGCACGGAGACGTTTCAGCTTGTCGATCTGGGCCGCGAGCACGGCGGCGTTGTCGACCTTGAGCATGGGGATGTCGTCGACGGCGTCGGACAGATAGCGGTTCACGCCGACGACGGTCTGCTGGCCCGTGTCGATCCGGGCCTGGGTGCGGGCCGAGGCCTCTTCGATCCGCATCTTGGGCACGCCCGCCTCGATGGCTTTCGCCATGCCGCCCAGGGCCTCGACCTCGGCCATCAGGACACGGGCTTTTTCGGCCAGTTCGTGGGTCAGGCGTTCGACGTAGTAGCTGCCGCCCCAGGGATCGATGACCTTCGTCAGGCCGGTCTCCATCTGCAGCAGCAGCTGGGTGTTGCGTGCGATCCGGGCCGAGAAGTCGGTGGGCAGGGCGAGAGCCTCGTCCAGCGCATTGGTGTGCAGGCTCTGGGTCTGGCCGCCCGCCGCGGCCATGGCCTCGACCATGGTGCGGGGCACATTGTTGAACACGTCCTGCGCCGCCAGCGACCAGCCCGAGGTCTGGCAGTGGGCGCGCAGGGACAGGGAGCGGGGGTCCCTGGCGCCGAATTTCGACACCGCCTCGGCCCACAGCAGGCGGCCGGCGCGCAGCTTGGCCACCTCCATGAAATAGTTCATGCCGATGGCCCAGAAGAAGCTCAGCCGCGGCGCGAACCGGTCCACGTCCATGCCCGCGGCGACGCCGGCCTTCAGATATTCGACCCCGTCGGCGAGGGTGTAGGCCAGCTCCAGATCGGCCGAGGCTCCGGCCTCCTGCATGTGGTAGCCGCTGATCGAGATCGAGTTGAATTTCGGCGTGTGCTCGGCGGTCCAGGCGAAGATGTCCGACACGATCCGCATCGAGGGCTCGGGCGGATAGATGTAGGTGTTGCGGACCATGAACTCCTTGAGGATGTCGTTCTGGATGGTCCCCGTCAGGTCCTTGTGCGCGACGCCCTGTTCTTCGGCGGCGACGACATAGAGGGCCAGGATCGGCAGGACGGCGCCGTTCATGGTCATGGACACCGACATCTGGTCCAGCGGGATGCCGTCGAACAGGGTCCGCATGTCGTAGATGCTGTCGATGGCCACCCCGGCCATGCCGACGTCGCCCTTCACCCGCGGGTGGTCGCTGTCGTAGCCGCGGTGGGTGGCCAGATCGAAGGCGATCGACAGCCCCTTCTGACCCGCGGCGAGGTTGCGGCGATAGAAGGCGTTGGACGCCTCCGCGGTCGAGAAGCCGGCGTACTGGCGGATCGTCCAGGGATTGCCCGCATACATGGTCGGATAGGGGCCCCGGACATAGGGGGCGATGCCGGGCAGGCCGTGGATGAAGTCGAGACCCTCGACGGCGTCGGGGCCGTAGGCGGTCTGGACGGTCAGGCCCTCGGGCGTGCTCCAGACGTCGCGAACCGGGCCGGGGCCGGTAGCGCCGAGGTCAAGGGCGACGCGGGTGAAGTCGGGCGTGCTCATCGGCCGGCCTCCCACTGTTGGGTCTCGAAGGGGGCGGCGAGTCGGATCGGCATCAGCGGGTCGCAGGCGTCGCCGCCGGTTTGCGCCGGACGGTCGGGCTCGGCCTCGAAGGGGGCGGGGCGGGGATCGGGGTCGACGAATTTGGTCACCCCGACCAGTTGCGACGCGCCGCCGGCGAGGGCGGCCTCGCGTTCCGCGCGGGCGGCGGCGACGCGGTCCTGGATGTCGCCGGTGCGCAGGGCGATGACGAGGCCGCCCTCGCCCTCGATGCGCTGGAACTCGGCCCAGCCGGCTTCGGCCAGATCGCGGGTGCGGGCGTCGAGGAACCAGGAGCCGGCCGCGGGATCGTCGACGCGACCGAGGTTGGCTTCCTCCATCAGCACGGCCTGGGTGTTGCGCGCCTGCCGCCGCGCGAAGGCGTCCGAGCGGCCGTTGGCGCGGGACAGCCCGTCCAGCACAACCGCATCGGCCCCGCCGACGGCGCCGGCGTAGCCCGCCGCCGTCAACCGCAGCAGGTTCGGCCAGGGATCCCGCGCCGCCAGCATCCGCCGCGACGAGCCGGCCTCGATCACGGCGGGCGTCTCGACGCCGAAGGCCCGGCTCAGGGTGCGCCAGATCAGGCGCAGGGCCCGGACCTTGGCGAGGCCGTCGAAATATTCCTGGTCCAGCGAGAGGCCCAGCACCGTTCCCTTGAGCGCCGCTTCGGCCGTCATCCCCGCCGCGATCGCCGCCCTGATCAGCGCCACGGCATTGGCCGCCGCGAAGCCCAGTTCCTGGGCGATCGAACCGCCGGCCTCGTGCACGACCCGGGCACCGGCGAGGAAGAAGGACGCCTCGGGATAGGCCCCCGCATGGCGCGCCGCCGTATTCGCCGCCAGCATCAGATGCTCGTCGATCGCGCGCGGCGCTGCGCCGGCCTCGGCGAAGGCCGACAGCGGGTCCATGTGGAACATCAGCTTCGCGCGCGGCGAGCCCTTGGCCGCCACCGCCAGCGCATTGGCGGCGTCGGGTCCATCCAGACCGGCGTCGAGCCCGACCGCCGCCAGTTCCAGCGCCACGCCCTCCAGCGCTCGTGAAAGGGGTTCGCTGTCGGACAGCACGGCGCCCCTGAGCAGCACCGACGCCGCCCCGCCCTCGAGATCGGCCAGGACCGCAGCGTTCATGGCGGGGGCGTCGTCGCTCTCCACCAGCGTCCGCACATCCCAGGCCCGACCCTCCGCGTCGGATGGACGGGGTGCGGAGACGGGGTGGCCGCCGGTCGCGGCGGCATACAGGGGCCGCACGGCCAGGCCGTCGGCGTCCAGATGAACCAGGCTTTCGAGCGGTCGGTCCTTGAGCGCCTTTTCGGCCAGGACGCGCCAGTCTGCGGGGGACGGGGTCGGAAAAGTCATGTGTCTCCATTGCCCGGACGGGCGCGCCGGGTCCAGTCAGGACGGCGCCGGGAGATCAATGCGCCACCAAAACGGTTGCGGTTGTCGCCGGCCCGCCTACATCCCTGCGGACCGCAGCCGGAGCTCTCCCCATGGCCGACCTTTCCGCCTTTCCGATCACGCAGCGCTGGCCCGCACAGCATCCCGACCGGCTGCAGCTCTATTCGCTGAACACGCCCAACGGGGTGAAGGCCTCGATCATGCTGGAGGAAATCGGCCTGCCGTATGAGGCGCATCTGGTCGACATCGGGAAGAACGAGACCTGGACGCCGGAATTCCTGTCCCTGAACCCCAACGGCAAGATCCCCGCCATCCTCGATCCCGACGGCCCGGGCGGCAAGCCGCTGGCCCTGTTCGAGTCCGGCGCTATCCTGGTCTATCTGGCCGAGAAGACGGGCCGGCTGATCCCGACCGATCCCGCCGCCCGCTACGAGACCCTGCAATGGGTGATGTTCCAGATGGCGGCCGTCGGCCCGATGTTCGGACAGGTCGGCTTCTTCCATAAGTTCGCGGGCCGGGCGTTTGAGGACAAGCGTCCGCTGGAACGCTACGTCGCGGAATCGAAACGCCTCCTGGGCGTGCTGGAAAGCCGGCTCGAAGGCCGGGACTGGATCATGGGCGACTATTCGATCGCCGATGTCGCGACCCTCGGCTGGGTCCGCAATCTGGTCGGCTTCTATGAGGCCGGCGGTCTGGTGGACTTCGACAGCCTCAGCCATGTGCCGGCCTGGCTGGCGCGCGGCCTGGCGCGGCCGGCGGTGCAACGCGGGCTGGAGATTCCGGCGAAGGGCTAGCGGGGGTCGAACGACCGGGGTTCACCGACGGGCGCGAGGAACAGACGGTCGCAGCGCTCGGCGGCGTCCGTCAGCAGGATGACCTCGAAATCATCACCGGAGGCGTCGAGCACTTCCGCCGCCAGCGCGTCGAATTCAACTTCATGGCCGGGGCGTCGGAAGAGGACCACGCCGTCCCTGGCGTCGATGACGCCATAGGCGGGTGAGCCTTCGAGGAGGGTTTCGAGATCCACAGTCATGCGAAGGCAATCCCCGAGCCGTCCAATGGGTTCCGAAAACACCCCGGGTCCGGGCCGTAAGGGACCGGAGTTTGGCGCAACGGCTGGATTGTCAGGGAAGGAATGGTGGACGCGACAGGGATTGAACCTGTGACCCCCTCGATGTCAACGAGGTGCTCTCCCGCTGAGCTACGCATCCGCCAAGACGGTTCCGGAGAAGCCCCGGAACGGGAAGGAGCGGTCTATAACCCCTAGGGCCCGCCGACCGCAAGGGCGAAACCGGGGCAAGTCTGTGTCAAATCGCGCCCCGCGCTCAAACCGGGAGCGACGGCGTCCCGAGCGTCAGCGCCAAAACATTCAGGCGGCGACCATCCGCTCCACTTCACCGACGAGGTCGCGCAGGTGGACGGGTTTGGCCAGAACCTTGGCCTGCGGGCTGGCCTGGGCGGCCGACAGGGCCACGGCGGCGAAGCCGGTGATGAACATGATGCGGATACCCGGCTGACGCGCCGCGGCGACGCGCGCCACCTCGATGCCGTCAGCGCCGGGCATGACGATGTCGGTGAGCAGCAGGTCCCACGGGCCCTGGTCGAGAGCGTCGATGGCGTCGTCGCCATTCTCGCAATCGACCACGGAATGGCCCGCGCGCTCGAGCGCCCGGGTCAGGAAACCGCGGAGCGAGTGATCGTCTTCCGCCAGTAGAATGCGCGCCATGTCGTTGTCCGCCCCGGTCGTCTTTCCGAAACGCTACGCCGCGACTGGTAAACTGGCCATGAAAATCAGGCGGGCCTCGTCGGCGCCCGCTTGTGGATGGTGCGACGAAACAGGGTATGGCTGGCCCCATGCATCAGGACGGGGCCGGGGCTGGAGATTGCGACGACGACGCCTTCGTCGTCCTGCGTCCGCAAACGCCCGGCCGTTTCATCTTCGCCTCGCCGCATTCCGGCGTCGTCTACCCCGCCGACATGGGCGCGGATGCGTCGCTTGAGGACGCCAGCCTGCGCAGCGCCGAGGACGCCCTGGTCGACCGGCTGATCGCGCCGGGCGTCGATCGGGGCGCGACGGTGGTCCTCGCCCGGCTGGGGCGGGCCTGGGTCGATCTGAACCGCGACCCGGCGGATCTGGACCCTCTGCTGATCGACGGCGCCGCCGACGGCGCGGTCTCGGCGCGGACGGCGGCCGGATATGGCGTCATCCCGCGACTGACGGGGGACGGGCGGCCCCTCTACGACCGCCGCCTGACCCTGGACGAGGCGAGGCGCCGGATCGCCGCGACCCATACGCCTTATCATTCAGCCCTGGCGGAGCGCATGCAGGCCGCGCGCGCCCGATACGGCGAGGCTGTGCTGGTGGACTGGCATTCGATGCCGGCGCGGGCGACGCAGGGCGCGGGCGGGGCGAGGGGGCCGGATGTGGTGCTGGGGGATCGGCACGGCTCATCGTGTTCGGCGGACCTGACGCGGCGGCTGCGGCGGGCGTTCGAGGCGCTGGGCTGGCGGGTGGCGTTGAACCAGCCCTATGCGGGCGGCTGGACCACCCAGAGCTGGGGCCGGCCGTCGGAGGGGTTTCACGCCATACAGATCGAGCTGAACCGGGCGCTGTATTTCGATGAGGCCGCCCGCTCGCCGGGGCCGGGCTGGTCGCGCACCGAAAAGGGCGTGGCCCGGGTCATCGCCACCCTTCTGGACGGGACATAAAAAAAGCCGCGCCCGAGGGCGCGGCATGAAGTCTATAGGGAGGAAACGCCCAGAAGGGCACGACGCCCGGAGGCGTCGAAAATCAAGCTAGGTTGCAGCGCACAAATCGTCAAGCGTCTATCTCGCAACTGCGTTCACGCAATGTAACCGCTTTCAGCCTCTCAGGAACGCTCCAGCAGGCGGCGGGCGCTGCGGATGGCGCGGGCGGCCGGGGACCCGGCCTGTCGCCAGACCATCAGGCAGAAGGCGGCCGTCACGCCGACCGAAAGCCACAGCGGCCCGAACAGCCAGGCTGCCGCCGCCAGGGCGAAATAATAGCCCCGCACGCCCTAGCTGAAGGCGCTCAGGGCCGGATTGAGCAGATTGGCCGCGGCGTCGCCGAGGGCCACCCGATCGGCCTCGGTATGGACCTCCGGCGCGGCGCCGATGAGGGCGAGGGCGTAGTTCAACTGTCTGATCGACCAGATGAAATCCAGCAGGCCGCGGGCCAGGCAGACCAGCACCAGCGCCAGCTTGGCCTCCAGCAGCTTCATCGGCACGTCCTCGGCGCCGACGGAGGCGAACCCCTGCATCGCCTGTTCCCCGCCGAACAGGACGCTGGCCACCGCCGCGATCAGAAGCAGATTGGTCGAGGCGAAAAAGCCGCCGGAATTGATGGTGTGGCCCATCAGATTGCTGTCGACGAGGCGGGTCTCCCGATGGGTCATGGCCGTCATCCACACCCGGCGAATGATCAGCATGTCGTCGTTCAGCGTGCCGCTGCGCCGCGCCAGCAGGGCCAGAAGCGGGCCATAGCCGAGCCAGCACAGGATGAAGAGACCCAGAGCCAGCCAGTCGAACAGGGTCATCACCGTCTCCTCCTCACCGACGCACCGTGACGCGCCCGCGCCCCGCGCTCAAGCAGGGAGCGACCGCGTCGCGAGCGATAGCGCGCCTAACCTGCCTTGCTTCGGGCGCCGTGCGAGCCTATCACGCCGCCACTTCGTACCGCACTGCACAATAATCGAGCGCGCCATGAATATCGACGCCATCCCCGTCGGCCCCAATCCGCCCTGGGACGTCAATGTGATCATCGAGATCCCGCAGGGCGGGCTGCCGGTGAAATATGAGATGGACAAGGCGTCCGGCGCCCTGTTCGTCGACCGCTTCCTGCACACCGCCATGTACTATCCGGGCAACTACGGCTTCATCCCGCACACCCTGTCGGACGACGGCGATCCCTGCGACGTGATCGTGCTGAACCCGACGCCGGTCGTGCCGGGCTGCATCATCCGCTCGCGCCCCATCGGCGTGCTGAAGATGGAAGACGAGGCGGGCGGCGACGAGAAGATCCTGGCCGTGCCGGTCGACAAGCTGAACCCCTATTACACCGACATCGCCAGCTACCGGCAGCTGCCGACCATCATGGTCGAGCAGATCGAGCATTTCTTCACCCGCTACAAGGATCTGGAGAAGAACAAGTCGGTCACGGTGAAGGGCTGGGGCGACGCCGGCGAGGCCGCCGAACTGATCGCCACCGGCATGCGGGCCCATCAGGAAAAGCTGAAGGCCGCCGT
>CAYNNT010000037.1:0-10850 GCA_964398675.1 uncultured Brevundimonas sp. | reverse complement strand
TCGCTTCTCCCTCCCCCGAAGTGGGGAGGGATGTCGGCGCGAAGCGACCACAGGGTGGGGACCGCCAGTCCCCCACCGCCGGAGCCCGGCTTCGCACCTCCCCACCCGGTCGCTGCGCGACCAGCCTCCCCATAAAGGGGAGGGAGAACGCTTCCCCTCTCCGCTCGCTGCGCTATGTGTGCGCCATGGCCGCCGACGAGACCCCCGCAGACGTCTTCAAACGCGCCCTCGCCCATGCGGCGCGGGCGCTGGCGGAGCAGTCCGAGCTTGAGGTGGTGTTCGGCTCCGACGGACCGAAACTGTCGAACGGCGTCCTGACCCTGCCGCATCCGCCGCGCGATCCGGGCGGGCCCGAGAGCGCCACCCTGCGGGGCCAGGCCGACCGGCTGGCGCTGCGTCTGGCCAATCACGACGAGACCCTGCACGCCCGCCTGCGCCCGATCGACAGCCGCGCCGCCGAGGTGTTCGAGGCGGTGGAGCAGGCGCGGGTGGAAGCCGTCGGCTCGCAGTCTCTTGCCGGGGTGCGGGCCAATATGGGCGCGGCCCTGCTGACGCGGCTGGAGAAGATGGGGGCCCTGCGCGCCACCGAGGCGGAGCGCGTGCCGGTCGCCGAGGCCGTGGCCCTGCTGGTGCGGGAACGGCTGACGGGACAGCGCGCCCCCGACGGGGCCGCCGCCATGCTGGACCTCGTCCGCACGGCCATGGAGGACAAGGCCGGGGCAAAGCTGAACGCCCTCGCCGAGGCCGCGGACGACCAGGCGCTGTTCGCCGACCGGCTCAAGGATGTGTTGCGCGCGCTGGACCTCGATCCGGGCGACGGTCGCGGTGACGACGCCTCGGACGAACAGGGCGAGGACGAGGCCGATCCCCAGTCGCCCGACGCCGCCGATGACCAGGACGAGGAAGACGACGCCGGCGGCGGCGAAGGCCAGACGATGGACGGCTCGGCCGACGACGAGAGCCAGGGCGACGAGCGCGAGGCCCGGCCGGACGGTTCGGCGGGCGACCCCGACGGCGAGGCCTCGGACGAGGGCCCCGACGTCAACGAAGGCTCCCTGCCCAACCGCCAGCAGACCGCCGACGACGGCCGCACCATCGACGCCTATCGAGTCTTCACCACCGCCTATGACGAGGTCGTGGACGCCGCGGACCTGTGCGATCCCAGTGAACTGGAGCGGCTGCGGGCGCTGCTGGACCAGCAGCTGACGGCCCTGTCCTCGGTGGTGGCGCGGCTGGCCAACAAGCTGCAGCGCCGACTGATGGCGCAGCAGAACCGCAGCTGGCATTTCGATCTTGAGGAGGGGGTGCTGGACACCGCCCGCCTGACCCGGATCATCACCGACCCGACCAGTCCGCTGAGCTTCAAGGCCGAGAGCGAGAGCCCGTTCCGCGACACGGTGGTGACCCTGCTGCTGGACAATTCCGGCTCCATGCGCGGGCGGCCGATCATGGTGGCGGCGGTCTGCGCCGACATCCTGGCGCGGACGCTGGAGCGGTGCGGGGTCAAGGTCGAGATCCTCGGCTTCACCACCCGCGCCTGGAAGGGCGGACAGGCGCGCGAGGCCTGGATCACGGCCGGCAAGCCGGCCAATCCGGGGCGGCTGAACGACCTGCGGCACATCATCTACAAGGCGGCGGACTCCCCGTGGCGGCGCGCCAAGAAGAGCCTCGGCCTGATGATGCGCGAGGGCCTGCTGAAGGAAAACATCGACGGCGAGGCCCTGACCTGGGCGCATGAACGGCTGCTGGGCCGGACCGAGGCGCGGCGCATTCTGATGGTCATTTCCGACGGCTCGCCGGTCGATGACTCGACCCAGTCCGCCAACGCCGCCCTCTATCTGGACAAACACCTCAGGCAGGTGATCGCCGGGATCGAGGACCGTTCACCGGTCGAGCTGATCGCCATCGGCATCGGCCATGACGTCACCCGCTGGTACCGCCGCGCCGTCACCATCGTCGACGTCGAACAACTGGCCGGGGTCATGACCGAGAAGCTGGCCGAGCTCTTCGAGAACGAGCCCAAGGCGGCCCCGGCCCGCCGACGCAAGGCCGCCTAGGACCTGCCGCTACCGCCGTCCTCACGCTCGCCGACCGCCGGTTGATCTGGACGATCCGTCCGGAACCCCCTAGCTAGACCGCGGTACTCGGAGCGGTCGATGACACAGCGGCTCAGCGCGCGTCAGGAAGAATGTCTGAGGCTGACCGCCTTCCTGACCGACAAGGAAATCGCCGCCCGGCTCGGCCTCTCGGAGGCCACGGCCAAGAAGCATGTGCATGAGGCCTGCCGCCGTCTGGGCGTCAACCGGCGCAAGGCGGCGTTGGCGATTCTGGAACGAAACGTACCAGACCCCACGAAAGACCCCATAGCCCCGCTTGATGTCCTCGCCTTTTCTGGAGCCGTAGTAACGGAGTCAGACAATGGGTCTTCAGGCCAGGCCGCTTCCCCACTGGACGTGGGAGGATCTGGAAGCCGCGCTGGACGGGTTCAGCCCGCTGGGCGCGGACGATCCGCTGCGGGCCCATCTGATGCGGGGGCTGGCGGACGACGCGGAGCGCGCCAGTCCGCGCGAACTGCTGCAGCAGGTTCTGAGCGCGGGCTGGGTGATGGCCCAGGTCGGAGCCCAGACCGGCGCCTCGGCTACCGCCCCCCGCCAGCAAATTGGGGCATCCGCCTCCTGATCGTCGCGGGCCTGGTCATCCTCTGCGCCCTCATGATGAAGGCGGTGGCCGACATGGTCGTCGCCTACGCCGCACAGGCCCAGGAGATCGGGAAATTGGTTCTGCCAGCCCCGGAACGGTCCTGAGCCCCCGACCGCGCCGGGAGCGCAGCCATGACGCCGTTTGTCATCCTCTATCTGATCGTCAGCGTTGTGGCGCTCGCGCTCGGCTGGCTCAAGGGCGGGCACCCGGAACGGCTGGGCGTGGTGTTCTGGTTGATCAGCTGGATGCTGGCGGTCCTGTTCAACGATTTGCGCATCGGCGACCTGCGGTGGGCGGTGGCCCTGTGCGACCTCGCCTCGCTGGGGGCCTTCCTCTGGCTGGCGCTGCGCTTCGAGCGCTGGTGGCCGCTCGGCGTCTCGGCCTGCCTCATCCTCATGCTGGTGGTGCACCTCTCCGCCGTGCTGATCCCCGAAATGACCCAGCTGGGCGAAAGCAGCGCCCAGCTGGGCCTCGGCATGCTGGCGGTTCTGATCCAGTCCGCCGGCGCCTTCGAGCGCTGGCTGGCGGGCGAAAGCCCGACCAGCGCCACCGCGGTGTGGCGGCCGCGACAGCGGGCGACTTGAACATATAAACATATCTTTATATGTCTGGCGGCCTTCCCGCCTCGCCTGGAGTCCCGCCGTGTCCCGTTCGTCGTTCCTGTTCACCTCGGAAAGCGTTTCCGAGGGCCATCCCGACAAGGTCGCGGACCGCATCTCCGACACCGTCGTGGACCTGTTCCTGACCAAGGATCCCGAGGCCCGGGTGGCGTGCGAGACCCTGACGACGACCAATCTGGTCGTCCTCGCCGGCGAAATCCGCGGCAAGGGGATCATGGACACCAGCGGCGAGTGGGCGCCGGGGGTGAAGGACGAGATCGAGGCCGCGGTGCGCGCAGCGGTGCGGGACATCGGCTATGAGCAGACGGGTTTCCACTGGAACAAGTTCGAGTTCCAGAACCATCTCCATCCGCAGTCGGCCCATATCGCTCAGGGCGTCGACGCCTCGGGCAACAAGGACGAGGGCGCGGGCGACCAGGGCATCATGTTCGGCTATGCCTCGAACGAAACGCCCGAGCTGATGCCGGCGACCCTCCAGTACAGCCACAATATCCTCAAGCGGCTGGCGGAGGTCCGTCACGCGGGCGAAACCCGACTGGAGCCCGACGCCAAGAGCCAGGTCACCATCCAGTACGAAGACGGCAAGCCGGTGCGGGCCACGTCGATCGTCCTGTCGACCCAGCACGCTCCCGGACTCTCTTCGGATCAGGTCGCCGAGATTGTGAAGCCGCACATCCTGGCGGTCCTGCCCGACAATTTCACCGACGAGAACACCGTCTGGCACATCAATCCCACGGGCGCCTTCGAGATCGGCGGACCGGACGGCGATGCGGGCGTGACCGGCCGAAAGATCATCGTCGACACCTACGGCGGCGCGGCCCCGCACGGCGGCGGCGCCTTCTCGGGCAAGGATCCGACCAAGGTCGACCGCTCGGCCGCCTACGCCTGCCGCTACCTGGCCAAGAACGTCGTGGCCGCTGGCCTGGCCGACCGCTGCACCATCCAGATTTCCTACGCCATCGGCGTGGCCAAGCCCCAGTCGATCCACGTCGACCTGCACGGCACCGGCAAGGGCGCGATCACCGAGGCGGTGCTCGAGGCCAACATCCTCGGCCTCATCGGCGGCGCCACGCCGCGCGCCATCCGCGAGCACCTCGGCCTGAACAAGCCGATCTACGCCCGCACGTCGGCCTATGGCCATTTCGGCCGCGCGCCGGACGCCGACGGCGGGTTCAGCTGGGAGAAGACCGATCTGGTCGACCAGCTGAAGGCTCTGGCCTGAAGCAAGGCAGTAGGCGGTAGGCGGCGACCCCGCGATTCCTCCCTACTGCCTAATTCCTGCTGCCTACCGCCTTCTTCGCGGCTATAGCGCCCGCCATGGCCCCTTCCGACGAACCGAAACACCCGCCGCTCCGCTCGTTCGGCCGCATCAAGTCGCGCGCCATCAAGCCGCGGCAGGCGGCCCTGTTCGACACCCTTCTGCCCGGCATCGCCCTGCCCGATCCGAAGGCCGGGCCGATCGATCCGCACGCCCTGATGCCCGATGCGAAGGCCGTCTGGCTGGAGATCGGCTTCGGCGGCGGCGAGCATCTGGCCGCGCAGGCGGCGCGCCATCCCGATACGTTGATGATCGGCTGCGAGCCCTTCCTGAACGGCGTCGCCTCGGCCCTGCGCCATATCGAGGAGGGCGGGCTGAAGAACGTGCGCCTCCACGCCGACGACGCCCGCGACGTGATGACGGCCCTGCCCGACGCCTCGCTGGACCGGGTGATGATCCTGTTCCCCGACCCCTGGCACAAGGCGCGGCACAACAAGCGCCGGCTGGTGCAGGCCGAGACGGCCGCGGAGATCGCGCGGCTTCTGAAGCCCGGCGGCGGATTGCGCTTCGTCACCGACTGGAAGGACTATGCCGAATGGGCGCTTGAGAAGTTCGAGCGGACGCCCGGTCTGGTCTGGCAGGCCGAGGCCGCCGACGACTGGCGCACCGCCCCCGCCGACCATGTGGTCACCCGCTATGAAGAGAAGAAACTGGGCGACACCCCGCCGATCTTCCTCGATTTTCTCCGAACCTGAACCCGAAGGACCGCCCGATGAGCCTCGCCCTCGACACCCTCTCGACCTCCATGTTCCTGCGCGGTCTGAACGTCCTGTCCGGACTGATCGACCACGCCGTCGAAGCCGGCCTGGATGAGGCGGCGCTGATGGAGGCGCGGCTGGCGCCGGACATGCGGCCCTTCCCCGATCAGGTCCGCATGGCCAGCTTCTCGGCCCGCAGCTGCATCGCCCGCCTGACCGGTCAGGAGTGGCCGAAGACCGACGATGCCGAGGGCAGCCTGGCCGAGCTCAAGGCCACGGTCGCCCTGTCGATCGCCTTCATCGAGGGGGTCGAGGCCGCGGCCTTCGCCGGCGGCGAGAGCCGTCGGATCGAGCTGCGTTTCCCCGGCGTCGAGCTGAATTTCGAGGGCCAGGGCTATCTGACCAGCTTCGCCCTGCCGAATTTCTATTTCCACCTGTCGATGGCCTACGCCATCCTGCGCCATCTGGGCGTGCCGCTGGGCAAACGGGACTTCCTGGGACAGATCGAACTGATCTGAGTCCGGCTGTCGGCCTCCGCCGTCCACGAAGTGACGACGGGGGCTGACAAAGGGTCCTGCGGGAGCTATACGCCCTCCCACATCGTTAGACCGGCGTCCTAACGGCGCCGTTTGAGCGGCGGCCGTCGGGCCCGCCGCTTTTTTATTGGACTACGCGCCTTGAAGGCCAAGACCGCTGAAGACCGCGCTCTGCTGGAGCTGATCGAACCCGTGGCGGAGAGCCTGGGTCTCGACATCGTGCGCGTGCGTCTGATGGGCGGCACCCTGCGCCGGCGGCTGCAGATCATGGCCGAACGGCCCAGCGACCACGACATCGCCGTCGAGGAATGCGCCCGTCTGAGCCGCGCCGTGTCGGAAGTGTTCGACGCCGCCGACCCGATCGCCGGCGAATATCTGCTGGAGGTGTCCTCGCCCGGCGTCGACCGCCCGCTGACCCGCCTGTCCGACTTCGACCTGTTCGAGGGCTATGAGGCGCGGCTGGAAAGCGACCGCATGATCGAGGGCCGCAAGCGTTTCAAGGGCATGATCGCCGGCACCGACGGCGACAATGTCGCCATGGACCTGGAAGGGGAGGAGGACACCGCCCTCATTCCCTTCGACTGGCTGGTCGACGCCAAACTGGTGCTGACCGACGAACTGATGAAGGCGGGGGCCGAGAAGCGCGCCGCCCGTAATGACAACTCTGTTGAGACCGAGGACTAGACCATGGCTGTAGCCGGCGTTTCCGCGAACCGACTCGAACTGCTGACGATCGCCGATGCGGTCGCGCGCGAGAAGAACATCGACAAGGAGATCGTCGTCGAGGCGATCGAGGAAGCGATCCAGAAGGGCGCCAAGTCGCGCTACGGCGCCCATCACGACATCCGCGCCAAGATCGACATCAAGTCGGGCGAAATGGCCCTGACCCGTCACGTCACCATCGTGGCCGACGACTGGCAGCCGGAAGACGAACTGGAAGAGTTCAACGACTCCGCCATGGTCCGCCTGACCGACGCCTCCAAGCGCGATCCCGAGGCCTTCGTCGGCAAGGAATACATCGAGAACCTGCCGCCGTTCGAGTTCGGCCGGGTGCAGACCCAGATGGCCCGCCAGGTCGTGACCGGGAAGGTCCGCGACGCCGAGCGCGCCAACCAGTACGAAGAGTTCAAGGATCGCGTGGGCGAGATCGTCAACGGGACCGTCAAGCGCGTCGAATACGGCAACACCGTCGTCGACCTGGGCCGGGGCGAGGGCATCATGCGCCGCAACGACTCCATCCCGCGCGAGGTGTTCAACATCGGCGACCGGATCCGCACCTACATCTATGACGTCCGCGCCGAGGCCAAGGGCCCGCAGGTCATGCTGTCGCGCTCGCACCCCGGCTTCATGGCCAAGCTGTTCGCCCAGGAAGTCCCGGAAGTCTACGACGGCGTGATCGAGATCCGCGCCGCCGCCCGCGACGCCGGCTCGCGCGCCAAGATGGCCGTGCTGTCGAACGACTCCTCCATCGACCCCGTCGGCGCCTGCGTCGGCATGCGCGGCTCGCGGGTCCAGGCGGTCGTCGCCGAACTGCAGGGCGAGAAGATCGACATCATCCAGTGGAACAACGACGAGCCCACCTTCATCGTCAACGCCCTGGCCCCGGCCGAGGTCTCCAAGGTCGTGCTCGACGAAGAAGCCGACCGCGTTGAAGTCGTGGTGCCGGACGAGCAGCTGTCGCTGGCCATCGGCCGCCGCGGCCAGAACGTCCGCCTCGCCAGCCAGCTGACCGGCTGGCAGATCGACATCATCACCGAGAGCCAGGACTCCGAGCGCCGCCAGCGCGAGTTCAGCGAGCGGACCGTGCTGTTCCAGGAAGCCCTGGACGTCGACGAGGTCATCGCCCAGCTGCTTGTCACCGAAGGCTTCGCCACGGTGGAAGATCTGGCCTTCGTGGAATCCTACGAAATCTCCGACATCGAAGGTTTCGACGAGGACACCGCCGAGGAACTGCAGGCCCGCGCCCGCGACTTCCTCGACCGTCAGGCCGCCATCCTCGATGCGAAACGCGTCGAACTGGGCGTGCTGGACGAGGTGATGGCCGTTCCCGGCGTCACCGGCGCCATCGCCGTCGCCCTGGGCGAAGGCGGGATCAAGACCGTCGAGGACCTGGCCGATCTGGCCACCGACGAGATCCGCGGCGGCTATGAGGTGAAGAACGGCGAACGGACCAAGGTCCCGGGCGTTCTGGAAAGCTTCAACCTGGCCCAGGAAGAGGCCGAGATGCTGATCCTCCAGGCCCGGGTCGCGGCCGGCTGGATCGACGCCTCGGAACTGCCGCAGCCGCCGGAGCCGGAATACGAGGAAGAACTGGCCGAGGGCGAATACGACGCCGAAGCCGTCTTCGCCGCCGCGCCGGAAGGCGACGAGGGTGAAGTGGCTGACGACGAGGTCCTCGCCGGGGACCCCGAACAAACCCCCGACGCGTGATGGAAAGCCGGATCGTTCATGAGTCTGCGCGAAGCGACGATCGATAGGGAACGCCGCGACCTCGTCACCCACGAGGTCATGGATGAATCTCGCCTGATCCGCTTCGTCGCCGCTCCGGACGGTTCGGTCGCCCCCGATCTGGCGCGCAAGCTGCCGGGCCGCGGCCTCTGGGTCGCGGCGGACCGCGTCTCGATCGAGACGGCGGTGAAGAAGAACCTGTTCTCGCGCGCCGCCAAGGCGCCGATGAAACCGGCCGCGGACCTCGCGGACACGGTCGAAAGCCTGCTGGTCCGGCGCTGTCTGGACCAGCTGGGGCTTGCCCGGCGCGAAGGCGTGCTTATCTCAGGCTTCGAGAAATCCCTGGCCCATGTGCGGTCGGGCAAGGCCGCCTGGATCATCGAGGCGGCGGACGGTTCCGCCGACGGGCGCGGCAAGCTTCTTTCGCTGGCGAAACACATCACGCCGCGCCCGAAAGTCTGCGGCGTCTTCACGGCGGACGATTTGAGTTTGGCCCTTGGGCTGGAAAATGCGATACACGCCGTCCTGCTTGAAAGCGGGCGGGCCGATCGCTGGACCATAGAGGTCGAACGACTGGCGGGATTTCGACCGTTGACGCCTCCGCAGTGGGGCGATGACGCGGCTGGGATGCCGAACAAGGATTTGGACGGGCGGGGTTCTGCTCCCTGATTGGGGGCCGGGCGACGCGCGGCTTTTTGTGTTTGAACGAGACGACGGCGGATCACCCGCCGTCACGAGTAAAGCGACCGGATGACTGACGAGAACGACAAGACCAACGACGGCGCACCGCAGGCGCCCACCGGAACCCCGTCCACGACGGGTCCGCGGGCGCCGCTGAGCCTGAAGCCCCGGCAGGCGGGATCGGTTTCGACCGGCACCGTGCGCCAGAGCTTCAGCCACGGCCGCACCAAGACCGTGGTGGTCGAGACCAAGCGCCGCGCCGGCGCCGTGCCGGGCCATCAGCGCCCGCAGGGCTTCGACGTGGCGGCGCGTCCTCGCACCGACGTCCCGGCGCCCCAGGCCCCGCGTCCGGCCGCGCCCGTTGGCCCCGCCGGCGGCCGCCTGTCGAACGAGGAACAGGAAGCCCGCCGCCGCGCCATCGAACTGGCCACCCAGGCCCAGGCCCAGCGCGCCCAGACCGCCGCCGCCGAACAGGCGCGCCGCGACCAGGCCGCCCATGAACAGGCCGCCGCCGCCGCCCAGGCCGCCAACGCCGCCCAGGCTGAAGCCGCCGCCGCCCGCGCCGCCGCCGAGGCCGCCCGCGCCGAAGCCGCCAAGCTGACCGCCGCTGCGCCCGCGCCCATTCCGACCAAGCGCGCGCCGGCTGCAGCCGCCCCGACCCCCGCGCCCGCCGCGCCGGCCGCGGCTCCGGCTCCCGTCGAGGCCGCTGCGCCGACCCCGGCGCCCGCGGCCCCCGCCCGTCCGGCCCCGCCGGCTCGCCCCGTGGTCAATTTCGGCCAACGCGTGCCCAAGGCTCCCAACCCCGCCCGCGCGCCCGCCGGCCCCGCCTTCGGCGGCCGTTCGGCCCGTGAAGAAGCCATGGGCGGCGGCGAACGCGCCTATTCGGACCGTCCCGCCGCTCCGGCCCGCCCGACCGGCCGTCCGGCCGAGCCGGTCCGGTATTCGGCCCTGACTCCGCGCCCCGCGCCGGGCGCCGCCCGTCCGGGTCCGCGCACCGGCCCAGGCGGCCGTCCGACCCCGAACGCACCCCCGGCCCAGGCCGAGGTCGCCCGTCCGAGCCGTGCGCCCGGCGGCGGTTTCGCCCGCCCGCTGAAGCCCGAGGATGATCGCGACAAGCGTTTCTCGGACGCCGGCAAGGCCGTCAGCCGCACCCGCGGCGAGCCCAAGCGCCGCGAAGGCCGCCTGACCATCCAGTCGGTCGCCGGCGACGGCGACACCGCCGAGCGGATGCGCTCGCTGGCCTCGGTCCGCCGCGCCCGTGAACGTGAAAAAGAGAAGCGCAAGGGCGGCTCCACCGACGCCCCGAACCGTCCGCGCGAAGTCGTCATCCCTGACGTCATCACCGTGCAGGAGCTGTCCAACCGGATGGCCGTGCGCGGCGTCGACATCATCAAATTCCTGATGAAGCAGGGCCTGATGATGAAGATCAACGACGTCATCGACACCGACACCGCCGAGCTGGTGGCCGACGAGTTCGGCATGGCCGTGAAGCGCGTTTCCGAGTCCGACGTCGAGGCCGGCTTCCTGTCCGACGCGATCGACGACGAGGCGACCACGCCCCGCGCGCCGGTCGTGGCCATCATGGGCCACGTCGACCACGGCAAGACCTCGCTGCTGGACGCCCTGCGCACCACCGACGTCGCCTCGGGCGAAGCCGGCGGCATCACCCAGCATATCGGCGCCTATCAGGTTCGCCTGCCCAACGACGCCCGCGTCACCTTCCTCGACACGCCCGGCCACGCCGCCTTCTCGGCGATGCGGGCGCGCGGCGCGAATGTGACCGACATCGTGGTTCTGGTCGTGGCCGCCGACGACGGCGTCATGCCCCAGACGATCGAGGCCATCCAGC
>CAYNNT010000036.1:0-26731 GCA_964398675.1 uncultured Brevundimonas sp. | reverse complement strand
CGACCAAGAAGAGCCAGGTCTTCTCGACCGCCGACGACAACCAGTCGGCCGTGACCATCCGGGTCTTCCAGGGCGAGCGTCCGATGGCGTCCGACAACAAGGTGCTGGGCCAGTTCGACCTGATGGGCATTCCCCCCGCGCCGCGCGGCATGCCGCAGATCGAGGTCGCCTTCGACATCGACGCCAACGGCATCGTCCACGTGACCGCCAAGGACAAGGCGACCAACAAGGAACAGTCGATCCGCATCCAGGCCAACGGCGGCCTCTCGGACGCCGACATCGACAAGATGGTCAAGGAAGCCGAGGCCAACGCCGCGGCCGACAAGGCGAAGAAGGAAATGGTCGAGGCGGTCAACGCCGCCGACAGCCTGATCCACTCGACCGAAAAGGCCATGGCCGAACACGGCGACAAGGTCGGGGCCGACGAGAAGGCCGCGATCGAAACCGCCCTCGCCGAACTGAAGACGGCCAAGGAGGGCACGGATCCGGAAGACATCCGGACCAGGACCAACACCCTGGTCCAGGCCTCGATGAAGCTGGGCGAGGCCATGTACGCCTCGCAACAGGGCGCCGGCGACAGCGATGACGCCACGGCCACCGCCGACGACGGCGTGGTCGACGCCGAGTTCGAGGAAGTCTCGGGCGACGACGACGAGAAGAAGAGCGCGTAAGCCGGAACGGCCCGCAACTGTCACGGCCCCGCCTGTCCCATGACGGGCGGGGCCGTTTCACGAAACTTGCATCATCGCACCGGGCGCCCATGTCAGCCTGGTCAGCCGTACGGTCGCCGCCCGGCAAGAGGCGTGGACCATCGGCAAGGGTAAGAGGACGAACGCCGCATGGCGACGCGTGACTATTACGAGGTTCTGGGGGTCGAGCGGACGATCGACGCCGCCGGCCTGAAGGCCGCCTATCGCAAACTGGCGATGCAGCATCACCCTGACCGCAACGGCGGGTGCGACGACTCCATGGCCCGCTTCAAGGAGATTTCCGAAGCCTATTCGGTCCTTTCCGACGACCAGAAGCGCGCGGCCTATGACCGGTTCGGCCATGCCGGCGTCAACGGCGGCGGCGGCGGGTTCGGCGGACAGGGCCAGGGCTTCACCGACGTCAACGACATCTTCTCCCAGGTCTTCGGCGACGCGTTCGGCGACGTCTTCGGCGGCCGCGCCGGCGGCGGCGCGCGCCAGCACGGTCCGCGGCGCGGCTCGGACCTGCGCTACGACCTCGAGATCACCCTGGAACAGGCCTACAAGGGCTCCGACGTCGAGATCGCCGTACCCACCACCGCCGCCTGTGATGCCTGCGAAGGCTCCGGCGCGAAGAAGGGGGCCAAGGCCTCGACCTGCACCACCTGCCAGGGCGCGGGCCGCGTGCGTTCCGCCAATGGCTTCTTCCAGGTCGAGCGCACCTGCCCCCATTGCGGCGGGCAGGGTTCCCGGCTGGCCGCGGCGGACGCCTGCACGACCTGCGCCGGCCACGGCCAGGTGCGCAAGAACCGCAAACTCCAGCTCAAGGTCCCCGCCGGGGTCGATGACGGCTCGCGCATCCGCCTGTCGGGCGAGGGCGACGCCGGCACGCGGGGCGGACCCCGCGGCGATCTGTACGTCTTCATCTCGGTCACGCCCCACGAACTTTTCGAGCGCGACAACCTCGATCTGCTGGTGACCGTGCCCGTGCCGATGACCACGGCGGCCCTCGGCGGCGAGATCGACGCGCCCTGCCTGACATCCGAGGCCTGCGACGGCCGATGCCGGGCGCCCGTCAGCGTCCCCGCCGGCGCGCAGACCGGCAAGACGGTCCGGATCAAGGGCAAGGGCATGCCGCATCTGAACGGCAAGAACCGCGGCGACCTGGTGGTCGAGCTGTTCGTCGAAACCCCGACCGATCTGACCGCCCACCAGAAGGAACTGCTTCAGGAGCTGGCGGCCTCGCTGGGCGAGAGCCAGACGCCGCGCAACTCCTCCTTCGCCGGCAAGGCCAAGCGCTTCTGGGCCGACATTCTGGGTTCGGAAGCGCCGCAGTAGGCTGGTTGATGACGGCGCCAACGAATGGCGTCACAATCACGGCGAACTGACAGGGGTCTGAGTTGAGCGCCATCTTCCACGCCGGCATTTCCGGCGCGCGCGGCCGGATGGGCCGGGCCGTCTCGACCGTCCTGGACGCCCGGGAGGATGTGGTCGTCGCCGCCCGCTTCGACCGCGGCGAGACGCCCGATCTGTCGCTGTGCGACGTGATCATCGACTTCTCGACCCCGGACGCCTCGGTCGAACTGGCCCGGACCTGCGCCGAGCGCGGCGGTCCGGCGCTGGTCATCGGCTCGACCGGCCTGACGCCCGAACAGGAAACGGACATCCACAAGGCCGCAGAGAAGATCGCCATCGTCCGCAGCGGCAATTTCTCGCTCGGCGTCAACATATTGATCGGGCTGGTCGAACACGCGGCCCAGCGGCTCGACGCCGCCGACTGGGACATCGAGGTGCTGGAGACCCATCACCGCCGCAAGGCCGACGCGCCCTCGGGCACCGCCCTGATGCTGGGCGAGGCCGCCGCCAACGGTCGCGACGTCGATCTGGCCGACGTCCGCTCCGCGCCCTACGACGGCATCACCGGCGAGCGGGAGACCGGCCGGATCGGCTTCGCCTCCCTCCGAGCCGGCGGGGTGATCGGAGAGCACACCGTCCTGTTCGCCTCGGAAGACGAGACCCTGACCCTCAGCCACTCGGCCATCGACCGGTCCCTGTTCGCCCGGGGCGCCGTCGCGGCCGCCGCCTGGGTCCGCAGCCGCAAGCCGGGACTCTACGACATGCAGGATGTGCTTGGTTTTCGGCAGGCCTAGGCCCTGGCAGGCTCACGCCTGCCGGGGCGCCATGTTCGCGACGCGGTCGCTCACGACTTGAGCGCCGTCGCAAGGCTTTCCAGTCAAGCCCGCGCGAAGCGCCAGGCCGCGTCGGGTCGAAAAGGCGGAGCCTTTTGACCGCGGCCCAACATCAGTGCGCGTGGCGGCTGTGGCCGTGGCCGCGGCCGACGAACAGCGACTTGATGAAGAACATCACGGCGATGACCACGGCGAAGCCGAGGAACAGGGCCAGCACCGTCATCCAGAAGCTCATGGTCAGCAGGGCCGGCATGACGAAGGCGCCGCCGTCCAGCATCGGCCGCACCAGACCCACCAGAATGAACACGAACGCCGCGCCCAGCGACGTCGCCCACAACCGGCTCCAGGCCGGCATCATCAGGGCTGCGATCACGGCGATGATCAGGCCGGTGACCTGGTTGATGGTGTCGAACCCGCCCTGGGCGAGGCCGAACAGCCCACTCAGGAACGCACCGATCGAATCGAACAGGGACTCCATTACGCCAACCTCCTGGATGCGGCCCAAGCTTGGCCGGAAGCAGGGTTAACGCCGGTCGGCGGGAATGGCTCCCTAGCGCCCCGTCGAGCCGAAACCGCCCGCCCCGCGCGCCGTCTCGTCCAGTGCGGCGACCTCGACCATGATCGCCTGCTCGTGCCTTGCGATGACCATCTGGGCGATGCGTTCGCCCCGGCGGATCACGAACGCTTCCTGTCCATGGTTGATGAGGATGACGCCGACCTCGCCGCGGTAGTCGCTGTCGATGGTGCCGGGCGAGTTCAGGCAGGTCAGACCGTGTTTCAGCGCCAGACCCGAGCGCGGCCGCACCTGGGCCTCATAGCCGGGCTCCAGCGCGATCTTCAGCCCCGTCGGCACCAGCGCCCGGGCGCCCGGCGCCAGCGTCACCGGCGCCTCCTCGGCCACCGCCGCGCGCAGGTCCATCCCGGCCGAGCCGCCGGTCTCATAGGCCGGCAGGGGCAGATCCCCGGCATGGGGCAGGCGTTCGACGCGGACGGTGGTCATGCGGGGCGGGCTTTCAGGCTTTGAAATGATCGGCGATTCTGGCGGCGAGTTTTCTCGCCACCTCGACCTTTGACTGACGCGGCCAGGTCTCGGCCGCGCCGTCACGGGTGAACAGGGTGACTGTATTGCCGTCGGCGCCGAAGACGTCGTCGGAGACGTCATTGCCGACGATCCAGTCGCAGCCCTTGCGCGACAGTTTGGAGCGGGCGTTGGCCTCGAGGTCGGTCGTCTCGGCGGCGAAGCCGACCACCAGTTTCGGCCGCTTCTTTCCGGGCGCGGATATGCCGGCGAGGATGTCGGGGTTTTCGATCAGCGACAGGGACGGCGGGCCGCCGGGGGCCTTCTTGATCTTGCCCGAGGCGACTCCGTCCACGCGCCAGTCGGCCACCGCCGCGCTCATCACCGCGATATCCGCCGGCAGGGCCGTCGTCACCGCCGCCTGCATCTCGCGGGCGGTCTCGATCCAGATGCGCTCGACGCCGACCGGCGCGGCCAGGGCGACAGGCCCGGACACCAGGGTCACCTGGGCCCCCAGCCGGGCCAGGGCCCCGGCGATGGCGTAGCCCTGTTTGCCGCTGGAGCGGTTGGTGAGGCCCCGCACGGGGTCGATGGGCTCGAAGGTCGGTCCGGCGGTGACCACGGCCCGGCGGCCCGCCAGCGGCCGACCGTCGGGGCCCGCCAGCAGGCCTTCGATCGCCGACAGAATGGCCGCCGGCTCGGCCATCCGGCCCGGCCCGAACTCGCCGCAGGCCATCTCGCCCTCGTCGGGTCCGACCACGGCCATGCCGTGAAAGCCGTCGAAGCTCTTCAGACGCCCGACATTGGCCTGCACCGCCGGGTGCAGCCACATCCGCACATTCATCGCCGGGGCCAGCAGCACCCGCTTGTCGGTGGCCAGAAGCGTGGTCGAGGCCAGGTCGTCGGCCAGGCCGTTGGCCGCCTTGGCGATCAGGCCCGCCGTCGCCGGCGCGACCACCACCAGATCGGCCCAGCGCGACAGTTCGATATGGCCCATGGCCGTCTCGTCCTCGGGCATGAACAGGTTCTGGCGCACGGGCCGGCCCGTCAGGGCGGCCAGGGACATCGGCGTCACGAACTCGGCGCCCGCGGCGGTCAGAACGCTCATGACCTCGGCCCCGGCCTTCTTCAGCAGCCGCACCAGCTCCAGCGCCTTGTAGGCGGCGATGCCGCCGCCGACGATCAGCAGGATCTTGCGTCCGGACAGCGAGGCTGGGGTCATGCTGCTGATCTAGCGATGCGACCGGGCGGCGTCGAGAGGAACCGGGATCAACTGGAACATTGCAGGAACACATGACCTGTGGGGAATGTATCCCCTGAGGACAGGTATGACTGATTACCAATCAAAACAGGCCGTTAGGCCATGATCGCCGGGATGATCGCGGCGCTGGCGCTAGTTGGATCGGTTTCCCCGGTCGCAAGCCATCAACGGCATGCTGCCGTCTTTGTCCGGGGCAGTGCCGAGAACATATTTCGCAAAGCAGGTGCCCCGTCGCCTTTTCCCGAACACGTCCCTGTAGCTGTAGATGGCCGCGAACGTGAGATGAGTTTGGCCAGCATTGAGCATGCCGCACTCATCAGCCGACCATGGACCATCGTCCGGAAAGAAGACCCCGGTCGGGGCGGAGGGGGGGATAACGCGCAGTCTGGAAATCTTACAGTGGCCAAACCGGAGCACGTGCTTTTCCGGCGCATCGGTGTGAATCTGCGAGAAGCCGCGCAGTTTCAGATCGTAAGCAGGCGTTTGCCCAGCGTTGGTGAGCAGTATTTTGTGAATCGCCCGGTATCCCGGCTTGATGTCTCTTACTTCAACCCTGCTCACGTAGACATACGCCCGCAACTGCCGTTCGGCAGACTCGCGCGCGATCTCGTTGGCTTCGCGGGCTTTCGCGAGCGCAGCGCGACCCTGCCGCAAGTTCAAGACAAGCCCAAGAACACCGGCAACGCCGACCAGCATCGACCAGAACGTCCACCTTGCAGCCTCACGAGCGGCGTCTGCGGCCTTCCACTGAGCGCAAAGATCGGAGCCTCGGCTATCCTGGCCTGGCTCGCATGGGCGCTCCAGTTCCGAGGGCTGACCCGCCTTGGACTGTTCGGCGACGTTCCGAGAAAGCGCCTCTACGGCATTGGTGAGGTCGCGGGCAGCTTGGGCCTGTTCGGCCTGTGCGCGTTCATTTGGTGGTGGGGCAGCACCTACTAGGAGCCCGGCCACGACAATGCCTGCGATGATCTGTAATATCCGCCCCATGGAGGCGATCTAGATGCCAGAATCCGAAGACACGCAACGCTTCGACCGTCTGCTAGACGCGATGGTCCATAAGCCGCCGCTGGACGTGAAGCCCAAGGATGAGCCGACCGAGGAAGATCTTCGCGAGGACGACGAGGGCTAGCCGACCAGCCCGCAACAAACGGGTGGATAGGCCCGCTCCATGCGTTGACTTGACCACAAGATGTGGGGGTGCGCGATTCGCTGATCGCGAACTGTGGATATCGCCTAGAGAATTGATTTAATTGGCGTTTCGGCCCCGCCGGGACTCGACGGGGCCGAAAAAAGGCGCCTAAACGGTAGTGCGCGGGCGATCGGGCGCATTTCCCGAGTCGTTGCGCGGCTGTCTGACCCTCGCACGGTCTTTCAGCTGGCAGTCGCTAAAGTCGGTCGCGGCACAGGGGGCGAGGTTGGCTTACGCTGATCTCGCCCTCTCCTTTTCCGGTTGCCCGGATTTGCATGTAATACACACACCCGTATTTTTAGCGCAAGTTATTTGCTGCTGTGTTTCACCGCGATAGCGACGAAAATAACGACGAAAAACCGCCGCTAGCGCGCGCGTACGCGTTTTGATCACGCACCGCGCGGGAACGACAGCAGCAACAAATCGAACATCATGTGCGGGCTTTTGCGCAGATTGTACCGGAACTCGAACTCGTTGAGGTACGTCTGCATGTGCTTCTGGCTGACCGAGATATAGGTGCCGTTGATGCCGCGTTTGACGAGGTTCCAGAAGCCTTCAACGTGGCCCGTGGTCTGACCGTTGACCTTGAACTCCCCGGCGCTGCGCTTGATCGTGGTGTGCTGGTGACCCTCGCCCATGCGCAGGACGGACGTGAACGAGGCTTCGGCGTCTGAAACGACGTGAGTACCGCGACGGAGGCTGGCTTTCAGCGTCCCGGCGATGATGTCCAGACGACGTTCCGGCAGGTGACGGGCGATGACACTGCCACCGCGTTCGATCATGCCGAGGACGACCTTCTTGTTGTCCAGCTTGTTGTCGGAGTCGGCACGGCCACCGATGAAGCCGTGGTCGATCTCGACCGGCTGGCCATCAAAGCCGCCGATAGCGTCGTCGCCGTCCACGTAGCCCATGTACTGGCGAATGAGTTTGCACATGCGCCAAGCCGTTTTGTAGGTCACGCCGATCTCGCGCTGGACCCGCTTCGCAGCCACGCCGTTCCGGGTGCTGGTGAACAGGAACATCACATAGAACCAGTCGCGCAGGCTGGTGCGGGTCTTCTGGAAAGGCGTTCCAGCGGTCGGATAGACCTGGTAGCCGCAATGCTCGCACTCATACGAGCGGCGGGCCTTCACACGGTAGTATTTGGCCTCCCGGTCGCACTTGGCGCAGGTGTGTTTGGCCCCGTAGCGAACCAGCTTGAGATGCTCAAGGCAGCTATCTTCCGTGGGGAACCGCGCCTGAAACTGGCGGAGGGTCGGGCCTTTAGGGGTGCGGGTCGTTTCCATGGACCCAATATGCCCGAAATCAGGTTACATGTCTAGAGGGGATACATCCCACCTGTGGTTATGTTGCGGTTGGCGGGTTTCAATCAATGGAGGATTACATGATCGCCAACAAGGGTTCGGCATGGCTGGCGGCGGGGCTTCTCGGGCTGGCCGGGTGCGGCAACGGCGGCTCGGCCGTCGAGACGCGTGAGCGCGAGGCGCCGGGCGTTGAGGCGACGCGCACCGGGGCGCCGTCGGAGGCAAGGGCGGCCCCTCAGGAAAAAGACCGGCCGGCGCTGACCGCCAACCGTCAGGAAACCGTCGACGCCAAGATCACCCGGCTGTTCGAACGCAACGGCGCCGACTTCGGCGCGGAGACGCCGCGGGACTATCTGGCCAGGGTGCAGGCCTTCACCTCGCGTCCGCCCGCCGGAACCGACAGGGTCGAGCGCCCCAATGGCGATGTGCTGCTGTATCAGGGCTCGACCAACACCTTCGCGGTGGTGTCGCGGGACGGCGTGCCGAAAACCATGTTCAAGCCGCGCGACGGCGCAGCCTACTGGGCCGAGCAGAAGGCGGCCGCGCCGAATTTCGGCCGGCGACGCCAGCGATCAGCGGAAGAATAGGGGGACCGGAGAGCGACCGGGGGGACGAGGGGTCAGTCCTCGTCCTGCTCCTTGCGCTCGGCCATGTCGCGGATCAGCTCAAGGGCCAGCTTCTGCTGGCGGGTCGAGAGCTGGGGCGCCAGACGGCTGATCTCGATGGTGTAGCGCGTTGCCGGAAAGTCATGTTCGAAGGCGGCGCCGCCCTCGGCCATGCCCGCGATCTGGGCGCCGGTCAGGCCTTCAAAGAAATAGCCGATGTCGACCTTGAAGAAGCGCGCGATGTCCCAGAGCTTGGACGCCGAGATACGGTTGGCGCCCTTCTCGTATTTCTGGATCTGCTGGAAGGTCAGGCCGAGCGCGCGGCCCAGATCGCTTTGATTGTAACCGAGCGCGAGACGCTTCTCGCACACCCGCCGACCCACGTGCCGGTCCACGGGATGAGGACCATCCTCGCCCTTGCCTCTCGCCATCGTCCGTTCGTCCTTCGGTTACGTACCGCAACGCCTGAATGCGCTTGCGATTCGTCCCTGTCACCAAAAATTGCAAAAACGACGGCGCCGCGAACAGCCACGGTTGCGTAACCGGTTCTGTTGCTCTCGCGTGGCGTGAATTCCGCCTGCCACAGGGCGAATCAGCCCGGCGCGACGCGCCGACGCAGGCCGCTCCAGGGCGCGGCGACCGCCAGTCCTGCAAGCACCGCCAGCCAGAACAGCAGGTCGCCGAAGCGCCCGTAGACGGTGGCCGTGGTGGGCCGCGGCAGGCGGGCGTCGATCACCCCGCTCTCGCCCGGCTCCAGACGCTGGTCGCCGATCACCCGGCCCCAGGGATCGATCATGGCCGAGACGCCCGTCGGCGTGGATCGCACCACCGGCAAGCCGGTCTCGATCGCGCGATAACTGGCCAGATTCAGATGCTGGAGTGGCCCGGAGCTGCGCCCGAACCAGGCGTCATTGGATATGTTGACGATCCACTCCGGTCGGCCCGTGCCGCCCGGCGTGAACCCCGGATACAGGCTCTCATAACAGATCAGGGGCTGGGCGCGGGGCGCGCCGGGAATGTCGATGGGCGCGGGCCTCGGGCCGGCGCTGAAATCCGTCGGCATATGCGTCAGACTGCGCACGCCCAGCGCGCCCAGAAGGCCGCCGGCCGGCAGGTATTCGCCGAACGGCACCAGCCGGTATTTGTCGTAGACCGCGCTGATGTTCAGGCCGTCGCCGCCCTGGTCGGTCAGCACGAACAGGCTGTTGAAATAGCGTGCGCCATCGGCCGCTGACGGGTCGGGAAGACCGCGACCCAGCCCCATGATCAAACTCTGGCCCGGCTGCACAGCCCGGGCGATGGCCACAGCCTCCGGCGATCCGGACGCGAACACCTGGTTGGCCGAGGCAGGCAGCGCCCCTTCCGGCCAGATGATCAGGTCGGGCGTCACGGCGCCGGGGCGGGCGGTCAGGTTGACGTAGCGATCCACGATGCCGCGATAGGCCTCCGGCGTCCATTTGGACTCCTGGTCGACATCGGCCTGGACGATGCGAACCACGGTGCCGGTCAGCTCAAGCCGGGCCTGCGACAGCCGCACCGCGCCGCCGATCAGCAGGGCGGCGATCGCCAGCCCGCCCAGCACGGCCGCGCCGATGCGGGCCTTGCGCGGGCCGTCGCCCAGAAGGGGTCCGAACGCCGCCGCGGCCGCCACGGTGACGAAGCTGAGCCCGTAGACGCCGGCGACCGCCGCGAACTGGGACGCCGCCGAACCGGCCTTCCAGCTGGCGCCGGCGGGATTCCACGGGAAGCCGGTCAGGACATGGCCGCGCAGCCATTCCAGCAGGCAGAACAGGGCCGCGAAGAACAGCGCGCGCTTGACCCCGCCGGGCAGGAAGCGGCGGTAGAGCGCCGTCGCCGTGCCCCAGAACAGGCCCAGACCGATGGGGAGCAGGGAGGCCGCGAAGGGCGCCATCCAGGCCTGGGCCGGATTGACCAGAAACGCCTCGGCCACCCACCAGCAGCTGATGAAGAAATAGGCGAAGCCGGCCAGCCAGCCCATCCAGAAGCCGCCGCGCACCGAGGTGGAGCGCTCGGTCAGGAACATCAGCAGGGCATAGCCCAGCAGTCCGGGCAGGATGCCGAACGGCGGATGGGCCAGCGCCGCCGCCGCCCCGGCGGCCAGCGCCAGACCGATCCGGCCGAAGCGCAGGATCAGCCGCGCGCGCGGGCCGTCGTCGTCAAGCGTCGCCGTGAGAAGGTTCATGGGGCCTGTATGGGTCCGCGACGCCAAGGCTGGCAAGAAGGGTTCGCTCCTCGGCCTCCATCGCCTCGGCCTCAGCCTCATCGATATGGTCCCGGCCCAGCAGGTGGAGCACGCCGTGGATCGTCAAATGCGTCAAATGATCCGCCAACCGCTTGCCCTGCGTTCGGGCCTCCGCCGCGCAGACCCCGAAGGCCAGCACCAGATCGCCCAGATGCGGCGCCTGCCCCGGAATCGTCATGTCCGCGGCGGGAAACGACAGGACGTTGGTCGGCTGATCGCGGTCCCGGAAACGGGCGTTGAGATCGTGCACCGCCGCGTCGTCGGTCAGCAGGACGACCACATCGCCCTCGACCGCCCCCAGGGCCAGGGCGGCGGCCCGTTCGACCACCGCGACGGCGTCCGGCAGGGCGGCTGTCCAGGCCTCGTCCTCGACCTCGACCTCGATCACGAGTCGGGATCCTCGAGATCCGCGGCCGGGCGGCGGCTGGCGGCGTCGGCGTCATAGGCGCGCACGATCCGCTCGACCATGGCGTGACGCACCACGTCCTGGGCCTCGAACCGCTGCACGCCGACCCCCTTCACATCCTCAAGGATGCGCAGGGCGTGTTTCAGGCCGGAATCCCGGGGGTTCAGCAAGTCGACCTGCGACGGGTCGCCGGTGACCACCATGCGCGCGCCCTCGCCCAGTCGGGTCAGGACCATCTTCATCTGCAGCCGCGAGGTGTTCTGGGCCTCGTCGACGATGATGTAGGCGTGGGCCAGGGTGCGGCCGCGCATGAAGGCGATCGGGGCGGCCTCGATCTCGCCCTTGTCGCGCCGGCGGCGGACGTCGTCGGGCCCGAGGATGTCGTTCAGCGCCTCCCAGATCGGGGCCAGATAGGGGTCGACCTTCTCGTTCAGATCGCCGGGCAGGAAGCCGAGCTTTTCGCCCGCCTCGACCGCCGGCCGGGTGATCACCAGCCGGTCCACCTGTCCCCGCCGCAGCAGGGAGGCGCCATAGGCCGCGGCGAGGAAGGTCTTGCCCGTCCCCGCCGGTCCGACGCCGAAGGTCAGTTCGCACTGCGACAGCAGGGCCAGATAGTTGGCCTGGGCCGCCGTCTTGGGCGCAATGGCCCCGCGGCGCCCGACCGGCAGTGCGATGGCGTCCGGCGCCACGCTCCCCTGCCCTGCCCGCGGCTGGGCCATGGCGGCGCCCAGGGCGGTCCGGACATCGGCCTCCGTGATCTCGGCGCCGGCGTCCGCGCGGTCGGCCAGGGTCTCGATGACCCGTTTGGCCTGGGCCCGGTCGCGGGCCGACCCGTTGATGGAGACCCCGCCGCCCGGCGTCTCCACCAGAACCTTGAAGCGGTCCTCGATCAGGGCGAGATGCCGGCTGCCGGGGCCGATGACGGCGCGAAGGGCGGTGTCGCCCAGGGACAGAAACTCACTCTCACGCGCCATCAGGCCGCCTTCTGTTCAGCGAGACGGCCGGTCAGGGACTTGATCCCGCCGGCCTCGATACGGACCGGAACGATCTGTCCGATCAGATGATCCGCGCCGTCGACATGCACCGGCTGCAGCCAGGGCGACCGGCCGGTGGCCTGGGTCGCGAAGCGGCCGGACTTCTCGAACAGGACCGGGACGGTCATGCCTTCGCGGGAGACATTGAAGGCCGTCTGTTGTTCGAACAGCAGGGTCTGGAGCGCGTGCAGCCGCTCGCGCGCCACCGCCTCCGGAACCTGGCCCGCCATGGTCGCGGCGGGCGTGCCGGGGCGCGGGGAATACATGAAGGAGAAGGCCGAGGCGTAGGTCACGCGCCGGACCAGATCCATTGTCTGCTCGAAATCCGCGTCCGTCTCGCCGGGGAAGCCGACGATGAAATCCCCCGACAGGGCGATGTCCGGCCGGCTGCTGCGGATCCGGTCGATCAGGTCGAAATATTTCTGCCGCCCGTGTTTGCGGTTCATCAGCCGCAGGATGCGGTCCGAGCCGGACTGCACCGGCAGGTGCAGCCAGGGCATGAGGGCCTCCAATGCGCCATGGGCGGCGATCAGGTCGTCGCCCATGTCGTTGGGATGGCTGGTCGTATAGCGGATGCGGTCGATGCCGGGGATCTCGGCCAGGGCATACGCCAGCCGCGCCAGGGTCGAGGGAGACCCGTCCAGCCCCTCGCCGTCATAGGCGTTGACGTTCTGGCCCAGCAGGGTGACCTCGCGCACGCCCTTGCCGGCGAGTTCGCGCGCCTCGGCCAGCACCGCCGCCACCGGCCGCGACCATTCGGCGCCGCGCGTATATGGCACGACGCAGAAGGTGCAGAATTTGTCGCAGCCCTCCTGCACGGTCAGGAAGGCGGTCGGGCCGTCGACGCCGCGGGCCTGCGGCAGGGCGTCGAATTTGTCGTTTGGTGCGAAATCGGCCCCGATCCGCTCGCCCCGCGCCCGCGCCGTGCGGGTCAGCAGTTCGGGCAGCTGATGATAGGCCTGCGGTCCGACCACCAGATCGACCGCGGGCTGGCGGCGCATGATCTCCTCGCCCTCGGCCTGGGCGACGCAGCCGGCCACGGCGATGGTCATGGCCCCCTGCCCCGCCGCCGCGCGTGCATCCTTCATCTCCCGCAGCTTGCCCAGTTCGGAATAGACCTTCTCGGCCGCCTTCTCGCGGATGTGGCAGGTGTTGAGAATGACGAAGTCGGCGCCCTCGGGCGTGTCGATCGTGGCATAGCCGAGCGGGCGCAGGACATCGGCCATGCGCTCGGAGTCATAGACGTTCATCTGGCAGCCGTAGGTCTTGATGAACAGGCGCCGGGGCGCGGCCTGTCCGTCCTGCGGCGGGGCGAAGGTTTCAGTCATGGGGCTGTCTGGATAGCGCGGAGACGGGCCACGCGCCACACCGGCGCGGACGTTCAGATATCCAGCTTGTCCGGATCAACGCGGTGAGCGTGGCGGGTGAAGATCAGGCCTTCGCGCTTGGACGGTTCGGCGCCGGCGATGGCCTTGCCGTAGAGCTCCAGCTTGTGGCCGATCAGTTCGAAGCCCAGCCGCTCGGCGATCTCGCTCTTCAGCCGTTCGATCTCGGCGTCGAAGAATTCGATGACCTCGCCCGTGCGGGTGTCGATCAGGTGGTCGTGATGGTCGTCGCCGGCTTCTTCATAGCGGCTGCGTCCGTCGCCGAAGTCGTGCTTCTCGACCACGCCGGCCTCTTCGAACAGACGAACGGTCCGGTAAACGGTGGCGATCGAGATATGGGGGTCGATGGCGGAGGCGCGGCGGTACAGCTCCTCGACGTCCGGATGGTCGTCCGCGCTGGACAGCACCCGGGCGATCACCCGGCGCTGTTCGGTCATGCGCATGCCGCGGTCGGCGCAGAGTTTCTCGATCCGGTCCATGGCGGACAGGATAGGCGGGCCGCCCCCGCTAGGGAAGCGTCGCCGGCAAGTTAAGCGCCAGGATGAGTGCGTCCTGTCGGCCGCCGTCGGCACGGGCGTAGTAGCCGGTCCGGCGGCCCGCCTCGATGAAGCCCGCACCGGCGTAAAGGGCCAGGGCGGCGGCATTGTCGTCAGCGACTTCGAGGAACAGCCGCGCCGCGCCGCGCGACGCCGCCGTCGCGGCGCCGTCTCGAACCAGGCGGGCGCCGAGGCCTTGTCGCCGCGCGGCGGGGTCCACCGCCAGGGTCAGGATCGCGGCCTCGTCCGCCACCGAGCGGATCTGGTTGAAGCCCTGCTTCGCCTCGATCGCGAAGTCGCCTGGCTGACCCACCAGGGACTCAAAGGCGGCCGCGTCCCAGGGCGCGGAAAAGGCGCCGGCGTGCAGATCGGCCAGACGGGCGGCGGTGGCGGCGGTCACGGGACGCGGACCGGTCCGCGCGCCTGACCCGGCAGGCGGGTCGGCGGCGTCGCATCGGGGGCGCGCAGGTAGAGGGGCCGGGCCGGAGCGGAGGCCGGATCCGCCGCCGCCGCCAGCCGGGCCAGGGCCTCGGGCTCCGGTCCATCCAGCGACAGGATGGTCCTTCCCGCCGCGCCATCGGCGAACAGGGCCGCGCCGGACCCGACCAGCACCGCTCCGCTGCCCATGGCCCCGATCCGGGCCGCCGCCGCCTCAAGGGACAGGGCTTCGGCCGGACCGTCGGCCTCGCCGTCGCGCCAGAACCGGGCATAGACCTGTCCGCGCCGCGCATCGATCAGGGCCGCGACCGCCCGCCCCTCGCCCGCCGAGGCGGCCAGTGCATCCAGCGCCGACACGCCCACCGCCGGCCGGTCCAGCGCCGCCGCCAGGCCCTGGGCGAAGGCCAGGCCCACGCGCAGGCCGGTGAACGAGCCGGGGCCGACGGTCACGCCGATGCGGTCGAGGTCCGTGAACGCCAGTCCCGCCTGCGCCGTCGCGTCCCGGGCGAAGCCGGCGATGCGTTCCGAATGGCCCTTCACCATGGGCTCGGAGCGCAGGCCGAGCGGCGCCGCTTCGCCGTCGCGCACCTCGAACACCCCGACGGTGCAAAGCCCCAACGCCGTATCGACGACCATCAGCTTCATGCCGTCGCTCCCGCGTGAACCGCTCTCAATCGCTCCTGGCCAGGGCCCTCACGATTCGCGCCACCGCCCGCCGGACATCGCGATCCTCGATCAACGGAAAGCCGGACGCCACCGACCGGCCGTCGACGGTCGAAGTGAGAAACCGCAGCGTCTCCCATCCCTCGTCCGCGGCGCCCCGCGCCGTCTCCACAGGCGGGAAGAAGGTCTCGACCGAGGTTCCCAGCACGGTCGCCGCCCGATGAAGGCGCGAGGCGGAGATGCGGTTCTGTCCGGTCTCGTATTTCTGAACCTGCTGGAAGCTGATCCCCAGCTGCTGGGCGAGCGCGCTCTGGGACAGGCCGAGCGCGGAGCGCCGCAGCCCGATACGCGCGCCGACATAGGCGTCGACCTCGTCCCGTCCGCCGATCCTGGCCATGGCCGTTCCCCTCCTCTCTTTCGAGAGCAGACAGTTTCATGGAAACGAAAACGTTGCAATGAATTCGTTTCATCAGAACTCCAGACGGGCGATCACGGCGGAGACGGAGCGGGTGTCCGACCGGGCGATCTGCTCCTGCGCCGTGAGGCCGCCGGGACCGCCCCGCACGGTCAGGGCGACCGCGTCCGCGCCCTCATAGAGCCGGACCCGGACCTCGCCATCCACCATCTCGATCACACAGCCCTGGTCGCGGCGCGGCCAGCGGCCGGGCTCATACTCGACCACCACGCCCGAGACCGCCCACGGCGCGAGGTCGTCGTTGGACAGCTGAAGCCGGCGGGTTTCGGGGGTCGTCCGGGCGTGGACAAAGGGCCGGCCCTCGCTGGCCATGCCGGTCGCCGGCGGGCCCTTGCCCTGCAGCAGGTCCTCCGGCGTCGCGTCGAGGGCGGCGGTCAGGCGTTTCTGGACGTCGGGCCGGTACAGGCCGGAGCGTTTGCCGGTCTCGTACAGGCCCCAGCCCTGGCTGGTCATGCCCGCACGGCGACCGGCCTCTGCCTGGGAAAGCGCGCGGTCCCGCCGCAGGGCCGCGAGGGCCTCGCCGAGACGCCGGGCGTCGCTGTCGCTCTGGAACCGGGGCATGGATCGATGATGGCGCCATCGTCCCCCTGACGCGAGGACAGATTCGTTTCAGATTGTAGGGGCGCTATCGCTCGCCGCGCGGCGGCTCGCTGCTTGAGCGCGGGCTTGGGGCGCAAACGCTCGCTGCGCGGGCGCGCCTAGATCACCTGTTCGACGCTGGTCACTTCGGGGATGTAGTGTTTCATCATCTGCTCGACCCCGGCCTTCAGCGTCGCGGACGACGACGGGCAGCCGGCGCAGGCGCCGCGCATGCGCAGGGTCAGCACGCCGGTCTCCTCGTTGAAGGCGTCGAACAGGATGTCGCCGCCGTCCTGGGCCACGGCCGGGCGGACCCGGCTGTCCAGCAGTTGTTTGATCTCGATCACGATCTCCGAATCCTCGCCGCCGGCGGCGCTGTCGGACATCGAGCCGTCGCGCATCAGCAGCGCGCCCGAGACGAAATGATCCATGATCGCCGCCAGGATCGGGGCCTTCATCTGCACCCAGTCGGGACCGGCCGGGCTGCGGGTGACCGAGACATAGTCGTAGCCGAAGAAGATCCCCGTCACGCCCTCGACCTCGAACAGGGCCTCGGCGAGAGGGGAGGCCGCGGCCTCGTCCCGGTTCACGAAGTCGCGCGGATCGGAGGAAACATCCCGTCCCGGCAGGAATTTCAGCGCATTGGGATTGGGCGTGGGTTCGGTCTGGATGAACATGGCGCTCAAATGCGCCGCCCCGGCCGCGGGTTCAAGGGCGACGCGTTCTCCCTCCCCCTCCGGGGGAGGGAGAGCGGGCGGTGCGCCTACGCCAGGTCTTCGATCTCTTTCTCGGTCAGTTCGCCCGGCACGATGGTGACCGGCAGTTTGCGGCCGGTGAAGGCGGCGCCCTGTTTGACCACCGCCGAGACCAGCGGGCCGGGACCGCGCCCTCCGCCGCCGGCCGCGAGGACCAGGATCTTGATCTCACTGTCCTCGCCGACGACCTTGCGGATCGCGTCCTGGGGCTCGCCGCGCTCGATCAGCAGGACCGGGGTCGCGCCGGACCGGTCCGCCGCCTCGCCCGCCCAGGTGTTCAGCGAAGCCTCCGCCTCGAGCCGTGTCTGACGCTCGATCTCCTCGCGCACCCCGGCCCAGTGGGCGTCGGAGGCCGCGGCGGGAATGACGCGCAGCAGGGCGACGCGGCCGCCGGTCGACCGGGCCCGCCGCGACGCATAGCGAAGCGCCGCCTCGAACTCCGGACTGTCATCGACGACCACCAGAAATTTGCGCGGCATCAGCCTCTCCCTCAGCCCCGGACGCTAGCAGATCGGCGAGCCAAACACCTAAGGCCGAGCCGCTCCGGGTGTTTGGTGGCTGGTGGTTGCCGGTTCACCGGCGGATGGCCTTCGGGATCAAACGAATCCGCGTCGGCCACCCGTCACCAACCACCAATCACCTACTTCAGCCCGCTGACGATGCAATCTCGCGGATGACGCTGTTGGCGATGGTCAGCTTGGCGAAGGTCCAGCCCGCGCCCGAGGCGACGATCTCGTCCACCGAGCCCCGCAGACCCTCCACGATCCCCTGCCGCGTCCCGATCCAGGCGTCGACAGCCGCTTCCGCCGCCGCCTCGTCCGAACCTGCGGCCACGGTCGAGGCCGCGGCCACGGCCCGGGTCAGGGTCATCTGCTCGACCATCAGGTCCTCGATCAGACGACGCACCGCCAGCCGGTCGAAATGATCGGCCGAGGGGACCGCCCCCGCGCCCGCCCGCAGACGGTCGAAGTCGAAGGCCGCGCCGACCTGGTGGTAGAGCATGGCCATGGCCGGCTCCGGCCAGCCCGCATTGCGGGCCAGATCGCCGATGTCGGCCGTCGCCACCAGGGGTCGCAGCAGGGCGACGTTCCGGGCCATCGCCTCGGGCGCGCCCAGTCCGACGAAGGTCTGGACCCGGCCCTCGAGACGGCTCTGCTCGAAGCGGGAAAGCACGGCGCCGCCCACGGCCCGCAGGGTGTCCGCGGCCGGCCGGTAGGCGGCGATCAGGGCCTCGACCGTGGAGCCGGGGCGCACCGCGCGGCGGGCCAGCCAGAAGGTCTGGCGGCGCAGCACCATCGAGATTTCCTGGTACAGCGCGTTCTGGGCCTCGGCCGGAATTTTCAGGTCCAGGGCCGAAACCTCGTCCCAGGCCTGGTCGAGCCGGAAGATCTGGCGCGCCGCCTCGAAGGCCAGGACCATGGCGGCCGTATCGCAACGGGCCGACTGCCGCAGGCGCTCCGGGAAGGTCGGACCGCACATGTTGACGATCTCGTTCGACAGGATCGTCGAGACGATCTCGCGGCGCAGGCGGTGGCGCTGCATGTCGGCTTCGAATTTCGCCAGCGGAGCCGGGAAATAGCGGACGAGGGTCTGTTTGAAGAAGGCGTCGTCCGGCGCGGTCGAGGCGACGATGTCGTCGAACAGCTCCAGCTTGGAATAGGCGGTCAGGACCGCCAGCTCCGGCCGGGTCAGGCCCTGTCCGGCCAGCTGGCGTTCGGCCAGTTTCACGTCGTCCGGCAGGCCCTCGACCTTGCGGTCCAGCTTGCCCTTGGCGCCCAGCCACCGCATGAATTGCTGCTGGGAATCCAGTGCGCCGACGCCGTCGTCTTCCTGCAGGGAGATCGCCAGCGTCTGGTCGTAGTTGTGGGCCAGCACCTTCAGGCCGACCTCGTCGGTCATCGAGGCCAGCAGGGCGTTGCGATCGCCGGCCTTGAGCGCGCCCGAGGCGATGGCGGCCCCGGTCAGGATCTTGATGTTGACCTCATGGTCGGAGCTGTCGACCCCGGCCGAGTTGTCGATGGCGTCGGTGTTGATGCGCCCGCCGGCCCCCCCGGCGCCGGATTGGGCGAAGGCGATGCGGCCTGCCTGGGTCAGACCAAGGTTGGCGCCCTCGCCGATGACCCTGGCGCGCAGTTCGCCGCCATCGACGCGAATGGCGTCATTCGCCTTGTCGCCGACCTGGGCGTCGGTCTCGTTCGGCGCCTTCACATAGGTGCCGATGCCGCCGAAATAGAGCAGTTCGGCCGGGGCCAGCAGGATGGCCTTCATCAGCGTCGCCGGATCGACGACGTCGTCCTGGATGTCGAGCGCCGCCTTGATCTCGGGGCTCAGTTCGATCGACTTGGCCGAGCGCGGGAAGACGCCGCCGCCCTTTGAAATCTTCGACTTGTCGTAGTCCTGCCAGGACGAGCGCGGCAGTTTGAACATCCGGTCCCGCTCGACCCAGCTGGAGGCCGGATCGGGATTGGGGTCGATGAAGATGTCGCGGTGGTCGAAGGCGGCGACCAGTTTGATGGCCTTCGACAGCAGCATGCCGTTGCCGAACACGTCGCCCGACATGTCGCCGACGCCCACCACGGTGAAGGGCTCGGTCTGGATGTCCTTGCCCATCTCGCGGAAGTGGCGCTTGACCGCCTCCCAGGCGCCGCGGGCCGTGATGCCCATGACCTTGTGGTCGTAGCCGACCGAGCCGCCCGAGGCGAAGGCGTCGTCCAGCCAGAAGCCGTAGTCCGCCGAGACGCCGTTGGCGATGTCGGAGAAGGTCGCCGTGCCCTTGTCGGCGGCCACGACCAGATAGGGGTCGTCGCCTTCAAACCGGATCACGCCGGCCGGATGGGTGACGGCGCCCGACTTGTCGATGTTGTCGGTGATGTCCAGCAGGCCGGACAGGAAGGTCTTGTAGGCGCGGATGGCCTCGGCCTGCTGGGCGTCGCGGTCGCCGCCCGCGCGGACGATGGCCGCCAGACCTTTCGGGAAGAATCCGCCCTTGGAGCCGACCGGCACGATGACGGCGTTCTTGACCTGCTGGGCCTTCACCAGACCCAGAACCTCGGTGCGGAAGTCGTCGCGGCGGTCGGACCAGCGCAGGCCGCCGCGGGCGACCGGACCGAAGCGCAGGTGAACGCCCTCGATATGCGGCGCCCAGACGAAGATCTCGCGGAACGGCTTGGGCAGGGGCAGGTCGGCCAGTTCGCGCGAGGCGATCTTGATCGAGATATGCGCCTTGTGCGCTCCGTCGGGGCCGGTCTGGTAGTAGTTGGTCCGCTTGATCGCCTGGACCAGCAGGACCATCCGGCGAAGGGCGCGGTCGTGATCGAGGCTCTTCACGTCCTGCAGCAGGGCGTTGATCTGCTCGACCAGTTTGGCGACCGCGGCCTCGCGGCTCGCGCCGTCGCCACCCGCGGCCGGATCGAATTTCGCCGCGAACAGGGCCAGCAGGCCGCGCGCCACGGCCGGATAGTCGCGCAGCGCCTCTTCCTGCACCGCCTGGCTGGGATCGAGACCGGTCTGTTGGCGATAGCGGGCGAGAGTCCGCACCAGCGCCGCCTCGCGCCAGTCGACGCCCAGTTCCAGCACCAGCCGGTTGAAGCCGTCGCTTTCCGTCCGGCCGGTCCAGACCGCCGAGAAGGCCGCCTCGAACGGGCCCTTCACGTCCGCGAACTGAAGGTCGCCGCCGCGCGGGTCCTCCATCAGGAACTCATGGACGTGAATTTCGGCCTCGCCCGTCGGACGCAGGGCGTGGCCCCATTCCTCGAGCGTCTTCAGACCCATGTCGGCGAGGATCGGGAGAACGTCCGACAACGGCACGGCCGCGCCGCGGCGGTACAGTTTGAAGCGGAAATTCAGCGGGCCTTCGCCCTCGACGCGGAAGGCGCGAACCGCCACCGGATCGCCGCCGTCGTTCATGCCGCTGTCGTTCAGCGCATCGACCGCCTGCAGGTCGCGCACGGCCTCGGTGGCGTCATAGCGATCGCGATAGCCGGCGCCGAAGGCCTCCGCCCATCTGGCGCTCAGCGGTCCGACGGCGACGTCGTCGACGTCAGCGTCGCGCAGGGCGCTCTCAAACCGGTCGACCCAGCTGCGCCCGGCCTCGGTGATCTGCACGTCCAGCGCAGCCTGATCCGGGCACGGATGATCGCCCGGCGTCACGCCGATGATGTAGTGGATCCGCACCAGCGGCTGGTCCGACAGCTGCGGGTACCAGGCCGACAGACGGCCGCCCCAGGCCCTGGCCAGAATCGCGCCGATCCGTTCACGGACCGAGGCGTCGAACCGTTCGCGCGGGATGAAGGCCAGGACCGAGACAAAGCGGTCGAACGGGTCCTGACGGGTAAAGGTCTTGATCCGCGGGCGGTCGTGCAGGTGCAGGATGCCCAGCGCGATCGCCAGAAGCTCGCTCTCCTCGATCTGGAAGAGTTCGTCGCGGGGGTAGTTCTCGAGAATGTTCTTGAGCCGCTTTTCACTGTGGCTGCCAGCCTGTTTGCCCGCGCGGATCAGGGCGTTGGCCACCTTGCGGCGGACCAGCGGCACCTGGGTCGCCGTCTTGTCATAGGCCTCGGCGGTGAACAGGCCGACGAACCGGGTCTCGCCCGAAGGACGGCCGTCGGGCCCGAACCGCTTGACCCCGATATAGTCCATATAGGCCCGGCGGTGGACGCGGGAGCGGACGTTGGCCTTGGCCACCGTCACCGGCTCCGACAGATCCAGCTGCCGCTTCATGGATTTGGTCAGGACCGCCGGTTCGTTGGCGCGACGCAGGACGGTGCGCTCCGGGTCGGCCAGCACGCCCAGACCGACGCCCGACTGCGACAGGGGCGCCTCGGCCTCATAGCCGCCGTCCTTGCTGCGCGGGTAGTCGTAGTCGCGGGCGCCGAGGAAGACGAAATGATCCGCCTGCAGCCATTGCAGGAAGGCGATGTGTTCGGCGAGCAGTTCGGGCGCGACCCCGTGCGGATGCGCTTCCAGATGGGTGATCGACCGGTGCATCAGGGCCGCCATGCCGGCATGGCCGTCCACCGCGCTGGCCACGTCGTTCAGGGTCTGGGACACGCCCTCGCCCAGGGCGTCGCGCCGCTCCTGCGGCAGGGGATCGAGGATCACGATGATGGTCGACTCGCGCCCGCCCTCCTCCTCGGTGACCGGATGGTACATCGACCGCACGGTGACGCCGGCGTCGGCCAGTTCGCCCATGACGCTGTCGACGAGGAAGGGCCGGTCGTCCTGGATGACGATCAGAACGTCGTAGCCCAGCGGGGCGCCGTCGGCGGCGTGAAGCGGCGACAGGGTGATCCGCGCCGGCTCGCCGTGGGCCCGGCCCTCGGCCGCCTGCCACGCGAGGGCCAGCAGGCTGGCCATGTCGCGTCCGCCGAGCTCCGGCGTCTCGTCGGCGGCATAGTCCTCCCAGGCCTGGCGCAGGAAATCCCGGGCCGGGCCGTTCAGCGCGCCGGGCGACAGCTGGTCGAAGCTGGCTTCCAGCGCCTCCAGGGTGATTGCCTGAGGGTGCGCGGGGGCCGTTTCGCCGGACATGGGCAGGTCTCTTGTAGACGCGACCCCTCAAACGGGTCGCCGGAGATGGGGGTCAGACTAGGCCGCTTCGCCACTTCGGCAAGTGGCCCGTCCGACGGGCGCTGACTAGGCCGTCCCGCGCACGACGGGAACCCCCAAAACGACAACACCGGCCCCGTTTCCGGGACCGGTGCAGCCGTTGACGTCAAAGGGTGGTGTCAGTCCTAGAAGCGGACGTTCATGCCGATCTTGATGGCATGCAGCTCCATGTCGTCATTGCCGCGCGCGATATCCGTGCCGGCCGTGTTCGGCGGCAGGATGAAGGGGTTGGTCGGCCCCGCCGTGCCCGGTCCGGCGCGAACGACGTAGTCGCCGGGCTGGAGGTTGGTGAACAGATACTCGCCCGTCACGGTGAAGTTGGGGGCCAGGCTCCATTCGATGCCGGCGCCCAGCTGGTAGCCGTCAGCCTCGTCGTCGTTGACGGTTTCGGTGAAGCTGTTGGCGCCGTTGGTGGTGCGGAAGCTGTTCTCGATCTTCGCCATCGCGCCGCCGCCGGTGATGTAGAGCAGGGCGGGGCCGGTGGCGAAGCCGGCGCGCAGGCGCAGGGCCGCCATCGACTCCAGCTCGCGCGTGAAGACATAGGCGGCGGGGGTGGTGCTGAACGAGGTGACGGAGTCTTCCACGTCCGCGCCGCTCAGTTCGCCGACCGCGCCCAGAACGAATGCGCCGAACTGCTTGTCGTAGCCGAGACGCACCGAGGCCTCGACGCCGGTCGGATCGGTTTCGCAACCGTCGGCGAAGGCCTGGCCGAGGGCGCTGCCGGAGCAGGAGCCGGGGCTGAAGGCGCTGTTGGTGGTGCCGTTCAGGACCACGGTGTCATCGAACTGGCCGTCGAAATCACGGTCGAACACCAGGCCTTCGCCGGCGTCCTCATTGTTCTCCTGCACGCCGCCGTAGATGCCGATGTACGGGCCGCTCCAGTCGGGAACGGATTGGGCGAGCGCGGGGGAGGCCACGCCGGCCAGCAGGAGCGTCAGGGACGCGGCGGAAATCGTCTTCATCATCTGGGAGGTATCCTTCGAGCGGGCGCGGAACAGCCGCGGTTCGCCCTTCCGACGCCGCTAACGCAGGCTCTGCGCTCCCTGTTCCAACCTCCGCCGTAATTCGCCTCGACGGGACCGCGCCTGTGGCCGCAAAGCCGCGCCAGCACATCGGAAACGACAAGGCCGCCGAACTTGCGTTCGGCGGCCTGCTTCGGACCGGCGCCCAGGAGGGGGAGGGTTGGCGCCGATCTGTTCCACCGCGGCTTGGGGGAGGGGAGGGGCCGCGGCGACGGGTTTGAAATAGGCGCCGGTTGTGGCCAATCAAGGGCGCCCGGGGCGGCTCAATCGGCCTTGGACTGCGGCGGGTTGACGCGGCCACGCTTTGGTCGTTGCGGCGTCGCCTGGGCCTCATCGGCATAGGGTTCGCCGTCCCCGGACAGCAGGATGGCCATCCAGCGCGAGCCCCGGAACTCCGCGAGAACCGCCATGGCCATGACCGCCAGCGGCGTCGACAGGAACATCCCCACCACGCCCCAGAGCTTGCCCCAGAAGGCGAGCGACAGCAGCACGACCACGGGATCGATGTTCTGGTTGTCGCCCTGCATGCGCGGCTGGATCAGGTTGCCGCTGATGAACAGGATCGCCTGCAGGCCGATCAGCAGGACGGCCGCCGGCCAGTAGCTTTCGAACTGCACCAGGGCGAACAGGGGCGGGGCCAGACCCGCCACCGCGCCGCCCAGCACGGGAATGAAGCCGACGATGAAGATGACGAACGTCCAGAACTCGGCGTTCTGGAGCCCCACCGCCCGCATCAACACCCAGGCGGCCGCGCAGATCATGGCCCCGGTCACGGTCTGGACCCAGATATAGCCCTCGACCCCGCCGCGGACGCGATGGAACACCTCCAGCGCCTCGCCGCGCATTTTCCCGTCGGGGAACATATTGACCATCTTGCGCCGGAACCCGCCCTGGGAGGCCAGCAGGAAGCCGAGATAGACGAGGACGAAGAAGGCGCCGGTCAGAACGCCCTGGGCCTGTCGGGCGACGGGGGCGAGGTAGCTGGATACGTTCAGCCGCTCGATCAGCTGGTTGGCGGTCGGCGCCTCGGCGAGGTTGAACATCTGCGCGCCGTCGATGAGGATCTGGTCGATGCGCGGGCCGATGTTGCTGGTCACCCCGTCGGCTTCCTGGAAGAAGCCGGCCGCGCCGTTGATGATGATCCAGATCGATGCGGCGAAGGCCGCGATCACCACCAGCAGAGCCGCCAGGCCCGCCCAGCGGCGCGGCAGCGGCGTGCGCGCCTCGATCGCCCGCTTCAGCCCGTCGATCATGATCAGCAGGAAGATGGCCATGGCCAGGGGCGTCAGGATGTCCGCGAGCCAGTAGACGGCCGCGCCGGACGCGACGATGGCCAGGGTCACCAGCGCATTGCGCGAGACGGTCGGATTGGGAACGACGGCGGGGGCTTTCATGGCCGCATGGTCGGCGGCGTCGCGGCCTGGGTCAATGATGCCGACAAGGGGCTTGCCGCCCGCACGCGGTCGCGAGAGGGTGGCGGCCTGTCCAGGAGCCTCCCCCCCAATGCCCGACGCCGTCCCCGGCCTGTTTCTCGGCCAATCCTCCGACAATGGAATCGACAAGCCCGAACAGCTGCTGTTCCACCGCGCCAACCGCCATGGCGTGGTCGCCGGCGCGACCGGCACCGGCAAGACGGTCACGCTGCAGATCATGGCCCAGGGCTTTTCCGACGCGGGCGTCCCCGTGTTCTGCGCCGATGTGAAGGGCGACCTGTCCGGCATCTGCGTGCCGGGATCGCCCAACGAGAAACTCCTCGCCCGCGCCGCCGGCATGGGGCTGACCCTGACGCCGAAGGCCGCGCCGGTGGTGTTCTGGGACCTCTACGGCCTCAAGGGCCACCCGATCCGCACCACCGTGAGCGAGATCGGCCCCCTGCTGCTGGCCCGGATGCTGAACCTCAACGATGTGCAGGAAGGGGTGCTGTCGGTCATCTTCCACGTCGCCGACACCGAGGGCCTGCTGCTGCTCGACCTCGACGACCTGCGCGCCATGCTGGTCCATGTCGGGGAGAACGCCGAGCGGATCGGCCGCGAGGTCGGCAATGTCGCCCCCGCCTCGATCGCCGCCATCCAGCGCTCGATCCTTCAGCTGGAGCAGCAGGGCGGCAAGGCCTTCTTCGGCGAACCGGCCCTGCGGCTGGAGGACATGATGCGCACCGGCCTCGACGGCCGGGGCCAGGTCAATGTGCTCGACGCCACGAAATTGATGGGCAGCCCCCGGCTGTACGCCGCCTTCCTGCTGTGGCTGCTGTCGGAGCTGTTCGAACAGCTGCCCGAGGTCGGCGACCCTGAAAAGCCGCGCCTCGTCTTCTTCTTCGACGAGGCCCATCTGCTGTTCAACGACACGCCGGACGCGCTCAGGGAGAAGGTCGAACAGGTCGTGCGCCTGATCCGCTCCAAGGGCGTCGGCGTCTATTTCGTCACCCAGAACCCGGCCGACATACCCGACAGCGTCCTGGCCCAGCTCGGCAACCGCATCCAGCACGCCCTGCGCGCCTACACCCCCGCCGAACAGCGCGGGCTGAAGGCGGCGTCCGACAGTTTCCGGCCGAACCCGGCCTTCGACACCGCCGAGGCCATCCAGGGTCTGGGCGTCGGCGAGGCCCTGGTCTCCACCCTGGACGAGAAGGGCGCGCCCAATATCGTCGCCCGCACCGCCATCCGGCCGCCCGACAGCCGCCTCGGCCCGGCCACGGACGCCGAACGCGCCGCCGTCATGGCCGCCAGTCCGGTGCGCGGCCTGTATGAAGCCGTGGTGGACAGGGAATCCGCCGAGGAAATCCTCGCCGCCCGCCGCGGCGAGGCCGATCAGGCCTCGGCGGAAGCGAAACTGGCCGAGGCCCGCGCGAAGGCCGATGCTTTGGCTGCGAAAGACGCCGAAAAAGCCGCCGCCGCTCGCGAGAAGGAGCAGGCGCGCCAGCAGGCCCGGTATGACCGCGAAGCCACCCGCGCCCGCGCCCCGGCCCGCCGCTCGACCCGCGAGACGCCGATCGAGGCGGCCACGAAATCGGTGCTGAGGACGGCGGGCAGCACGATCACGCGGGAACTGTTGCGGGGGCTGCTGGGCGGGTTGCGGCGACGGTGACGGCATCCCTCTCCCATTGGGAGATGGCTTGAGCGCACGGCGGCGCAACCGTCTCCTCCCCATTCGCTAAGCGAACAGGGAGGAGACGCGGACGGCTCACAATCCGCCGATTGTCAGCATATCCCGCGCCGCCAACCCGCTGATTTCGCTGCCCTTCCGAAAAATACAGCGTCACCAGCCCGCCACAGGTAGCCCGCCCGCTACCATCCTCCCGTCCCGTCGCGGGGGAGGG
>CAYNNT010000035.1:0-27230 GCA_964398675.1 uncultured Brevundimonas sp. | reverse complement strand
CGCCGGCCTTGGGGCCGGTGCCGGACAGGCCCTCGCCGCCGAAGGGCTGCACGCCGACCACCGCGCCGATGATCGAGCGGTTGATATAGACGTTGCCGGCCGGGACGAGGCGGGCGACCTCCTCGGCGAAGGCTTCGATGCGGCTGTGCACGCCGAGGGTCAGGCCGTAGCCGCGGGCGGCCAGTTTCGACGCCGTCTCCTTCAGCTTCGACGGCTCATAGCGGCAGACGTGCAGGATGGGGCCGAAAACCTCGCGCTCCAGATAGTCGGCTGTCGGGATCTCGGCGATGGTCGGGGCGAACAGGTGGCCCTTGTCGGCGCCGGCGGGCAGTTCGGCGCGGGCGATGATCTTCGCATCGCCTTCGAGGCGCTTCAGGTGGGCCTCGAGCATGCCCTTCGCGTCGGCGTCGATGACCGGGCCGATGTCGGTGGCGGGATCGGTCGGATCGCCCACGACCTGGGCGGCGAGCGCGCCCTTGAGGCCCTCGATCAGGGCGTCGGCGGCGTCATGCGGAACGTACAGCAGACGCAGGGCCGAGCAGCGCTGGCCGGACGAGCCGAAGGCCGACAGGATGACATCGTCGATGATCTGTTCCTTCAGCGCCGTCGTGTCGACGAACATGCCGTTCAGCCCGCCGGTCTCGGCGATGAAGGGGATGATGGCGCCGGGCCGGGCGGCCAGGGAACGGTTGATCAGGTTCGCCGTATCCGTGCCGCCAGTGAAGGCGACGCCGTCGACGCCCGGATGGTTGACGAGAGCCGCGCCGACCGTCTCGCCGCGACCGGGGACGAGGGCCAGCAGGTTCGGGTCCAGCCCGGCCTTGATGTAGAGGCGCACGGCCTCTGCGGCGATCAGCGGCGTCTGTTCGGCCGGCTTGGCCAGGACGGCGTTGCCGGCGGCCAGGGCGGCGGCGATCTGGCCGGTGAAGATGGCCAGCGGGAAATTCCACGGGCTGATGCAGGCGAAGACGCCGCGGCCATGCAGAACCAGCTGGTTGATCTCGCCGACCGGACCCTTGAGCTCGGTCGGGCCGCCGAAGTCGCGTTCGGCCAGCATGGCATAGTAGCGGCAGAAGTCGGCGGCTTCGCGGATCTCGGCCACGCCGTCGTTCAGGGTCTTGCCGGCCTCGCGCGAGAGCAGGGCGACCAGCCGGTCCATGTTCGTTTCCAGCGCATCGGCCATGGCGCGCAGCACGGCGCCCCTGCCCGCGCCGCCCTTGCGGTCCCAGGCGACCTGGGCGCGGGCGGCGGCGTCGACGGCGGCGTCGATGTCGGCCTCGGTCGCTTCCGAGACATGGCCCAGCACGCGGGTCGTATCGAACGGATTGGTGACCGGCTGGGGGTTGGTCCCGGCCTTGAGCTTGCCGCCGATGATCGGGCCGGCGGTCAGGGTCTCGCTGTCGACCTTCTGCAGCGCGACGGCGTGGCGCTCACGGTCGGCGGCTTGCGAATAGTCGCGGCCCAGCGAGTTCTGGCGGTCCATGTACATGTCCTTCGGGGTCGGGATCTTGGCGTGGCGGTCGGGGTGGGCCTCGACGGCGGAGATGGGGTCGGCGGCGACGGCGGAAGCGGGCACCCGCTCGTCCAGCAGGGCGTGCACGAACGACGAGTTGGCCCCGTTCTCGAGCAGGCGGCGCACCAGATAGGGCAGCAGGTCCTCATGCCCGCCGACGGGGGCGTAGGCGCGGACGGTGACGGGGCCGAAGGCGTCCCGGGCGGCGTCGTACAGCGCCTCACCCATGCCGTGCAGGCGCTGGAACTCGATCTTCACCGAACGCTCGGACGCCATCCGGTAGACGGCCGCCAGGGAGTGGGCGTTGTGGGTGGCGAACTGGCTGTAGATGTGCGGCGCGGCCTCGATCATGGCCTTCGCGCAGACGAGGTAGTTGAGGTCGGTCGCGGCCTTGGTGGTGAAGACCGGATAGTCGGTGCGGCCGAAGACCTGGGCGCGCTTGATCTCGGTGTCCCAGTAGGCGCCCTTGACCAGACGGACCATCAGGCGGCGGCCCGAGGTCTTCGCCAGTTCGGCGACGCGGCGGATCACCTCGGGGCAGCGCTTCTGATAGGCCTGAACGGCGAGGCCCAGGCCGGTCCAGCCGCCCAGTTCCGGCTCATGCGCCAGCCGGTCCAGCAGCTTCAGCGACAGGGCCAGGCGGTCGGCCTCTTCAGCGTCCATGGTGAAGTTGATGTCGTACAGCGCCGCGATCCGGGCCAGCCGCAGGATGCGCGGATAGAGCTCGTCCCAGACGCGGGCCTCGTGCGTGGCCTCATAGCGGGGCGACAGGGCCGACAGTTTGACCGAGACGCCGTGGCCGGCCTCGGGCCCCTGCCCCTTCGCCGTTTTGCCGACGGCGGTGATGGCGTCGGCGTAGATCTTTTCATAGCGCTCGGCGTCATGGGCGGTGCGGGCGCCCTCGCCCAGCATGTCGAAGCTGCAAAGCCAGCCCTCGCGGTTCGACCGCTTCAGCGCCGCCTCGATGGTGCGGCCGACCACGAACTGCTCGCCCATGATGCGGACGGCGGCGGCGACGGCCTCGCGGATCACCGGTTCGCCCAGACGGCCGACGATGCGCTTGAGGAAGCCGGGCAGGTCGGTGCGGGCCTCTTCGTCGACATCGACCAGCTTGCCGGTCAGCATCAGGCCCCAGGTCGAGGCGTTGACGAACAGGCTGTCCGACTGACCGAGGTGGGACGACCAGTCGGCCGAGCCGATCTTCTCGGCGATCAGCCGATCGCGGGTCTCCTCGTCCGGCGTGCGCAGCAAGGCCTCGGCGAGGCACATCAGGGCCAGACCCTCGCGGGTGCCGAGCGAGAATTCCTGCAGGAAGCTCTCGACCACACCCTGTTTCTTGACGCTCGCGCGGGCCCGTTCGACCAGACCAATAGCCTCGCCGAGGACGGCGGCGCGCTCGGCCCCGTCCAGCGGCATATTGGCCAGCAGACCCCGGACCGTGGCGGTCTCGTCCGCGAACTTGCCCTGATCCAGCGCATCCCAATCCTGGGACAGGGCGACGGGCGGGGAGACGTGTGCGTTCATGGCGGCGTCCTAGACCATTCCGCAACGGAACGGGAGAGGCTGCGGCGTCTCGCCAATCGCCGTCCGAGGCGCTAGAGGTTGCGACCGATCAACGGCGGAGCCATCCGGCCCATATGCGCATCGTACTGGCCACTGACGCCTGGGAGCCCCAGGTCAACGGCGTCGTCCGCACCCTGACCCGGACCATCGCGGAATGCCGCGCCATGGGCCATGAGGTCGAGGTCATCGAGCCGAGCCAGTTCAAGACCATTCCCGCCCCGACCTATCCGGAAATCCGGCTGGCGCTGGGCGCCGAGGAAGAAATCCGCGAGCGGCTGCGGGCCTATGAGCCGGAGGCGGTGCATATCGCCACCGAAGGGCCGATCGGCATCGCCACGCGGCGGATCTGCGTGGAGTGGAAGCTGCCGTTCACGACCAGCTATCATACGAAATTCCCTGAATATATCTCGGCGCGTTTCCCGGTCCCGGTGCAGGTCGGCTACGCCTATATGAAGTGGTTCCACAAGCCGTCGGGCCGACTGATGGTGGCCACGCCGACGCTGCGGGACGAACTGCTGGAGCGCGGGTTCCGCAATGTCTCGCCTTGGTCGCGGGGCGTGGATACCGTGCAGTTCCATCCCGACCTGCCGCGCATCTATGAAGAGCTGGGCGGCAAGGACTGGCCGCGGCCCTTCTTCCTCAATGTCGGCCGGGTGGCGGTCGAGAAGAATATCGAGGCCTTCCTCGAGACCGACCTGCCGGGGACCAAGATCGTCGTCGGCGACGGCCCGGCCCGGGCGGAACTCGAGATCAAATATCCGGAGGCCAAATTCCTCGGCGCCCGGTTCGGCGAGGAGCTGGCGCGGTGTTTCCGCGACGCCGACGTCTTCGTCTTCCCCAGCTGGACCGACACCTTCGGTCTGGTGATCCTCGAGGCCATGGCGGCGGGGACGCCGGTCGCGGCCTATCCGGCGCACGGGCCGATCGACATCATCCCCGGTTCGAACGCCGGCGCGATCGACGAAGACCTGCGCACGGCCTGTCTGGAAGCGCTGAAATGCGACCGCAAGGCGGTGCGGGCCTATGCCGAGAAATTCAGCTGGCGCGCCTCGGCCGAGGAGTTCGTCCAGAACCTGCAGCCCTATCCGGAGCCGGAACGCGGCCGCTTCTGGCGGCGGCTGCGGCGGATCGCGCGGTTGCGGCGGAAGACGGCGGCCTGAGGCAGGGATCAGGGATCAGGGATGAGGGATGAGGGATTGGAGATCGGCGACCGGGACGAGGGTGCGGCGCAACGCCTCCTCATCCCTCATCCCTCATCCCTAATCCCTGTTTTTCCTACTTCGCCGGCGCCGTCATCACCGTCATCGCCGTGGCGATGGCGCGTTGGGCGGCCAGCTGGTCTTCCGGCAGCGGCACCAGGCCGCGATCCTGCAGGTAGCCGCCGCGACCGGCGGAGGCTTCCGACATGAACTCCATCACGAAGGCTTCCAGCCCCGGCGTCACCCCGACGTGCTGCTTCTTCACATAGATGTAGAGGCTGCGGGCCAGCGGATAGGTGCCGTCGGCGATGGTCGCGGCCGAGGGGGCGACGCCGTCGATGGTCTCGGCCTTCACCGTGTCGAGGTTCTGCTCGAGGAAGGAGAAGCCGAACACGCCGAGCGAGCCGGGGGTGCGGTTCAGGGTCTGGACGATGGCGTTGTCGTTCTCGCCCGAGTCGATCCAGGCGTTGTCCTCGCGCAGGGTGTGGGCGAGGGTCTCGAAGCGATCCTTGTCCGCGTCCTTGATCGCCGCGAGGGCGGGCAGCAGGGCGGCGCCGGGGGCCATGCCCAGTTCGAGGAAGGCGTCGCGGGTGCCCGAGGTCGGCGGCGGGCCGTAGACCTGGATGCGCTGGGCCGGGAGGCCGGGGTTGATCTGGCTCCACATCGTCGCCGGGTTGGCGGCGAAGGCGCCGTTGGCGCCGGGGGTTTCCTTGGCCAGGGCCAGATAGAGATCCTGGAGGCGCAGGTTGAAGGCGGCGCCGGTGCGGGCGGTGGCCACGACGATGCCGTCATAGCCGATCTTGATCTCGACGATGTCGGTGACGCCGTTGGTGCGGCACAGTTCGAACTCCGAGGCCTTCATCGGCCGCGAGGCGTTGGCGATGTCGGGGGTGTTCGGGCCGACGCCCTGGCAGAAGGCCTGGATGCCGCCGCCGGTGCCCAGCGATTCGACGCGCGGCGCGGCGCCGCCCGAGGTGCGGGCGAAATTCTCGGCCACGCGGGTGGCGAAGGGAAAGACCGTCGAGGAGCCCGCGGCCCAGATGCCCGCGCGGGCGGTCTGGTTGCCGGCGGACTGGTCGTTGTTGCAGGCCCCGAGGGCGAGCAGGGCGATCGCCGAGGCGGCGGCGAGCAAGGCGCGGGTCATCGTCAGTCTCCGGAACAAGAGCGGTTGGCGCCGCTTGGACCACAGGTTTGTGACGGAGGGGCGAATGCTAGTGTGACGGTTCGACGACGAGAAAGGGCTCAGGTGGTGGGGCTTAGGAATTAGGGGAGGCGGAACAGACCGCCTGAGCGACGCTGACCGCTTCCGGCCCCAAGCCCTAGGCCCTAGGCCCTAGGCCCTAAGCCCTACTCACTAGATGTGGATCGCATGCCCCAAGGCGCGGAGCGACGCCTCGTGGAAGGCCTCGCCGAGGGTCGGGTGGACGTGGATGACGCCGGCGACGTCTTCCAGCACCGCGCCCATCTCCAGCATCTGGGCGAAGCTGTTCGACATTTCGGCGACGTGCTGGCCGACGGCCTGGACGCCGAGCAGGCGGTGATCGGACTTCGACGCCAGAACCCGGACGAAGCCCCCGTCCTCGCCGGCCTCAATGGCCAGGGCCCGGCCGATGGCGGCCAGCGGGAAGACGGCGGTGATGACATCGTCGCGGCCCTCGACATCCAGCGGGCCGAGGCCGGCGGAGACGATCTCCGGCTCGGTGAAACAGACGGCGGCGATGGTGACCGGGTTGAAGACCCTGTTGTGGCCGGCGATGATCTCGGCGACCACCTCGCCCTGGGCCGAGCCCTTGTGGGCCAGCATGGGTTCGCCGGTCAGATCGCCGACGGCCCAGACGTTCTTCATCGAGGTGGCGCAGCGGTCGTCGATCTTCACGAACGGGCCGGCCATGGCCACGCCCATGTTTTCCAGACCCCAGCCCCGGGTGCGCGGCTTGCGGCCGACGGTGACGAGGACCTTGTCGGCCTTGAGCTTGAGGGCGGCGCCGTCCTTCGTGGTGACGTTCAGCTGGCCCTTCTCGAACGACCCGGCCCGGGCGCCGAGGTGCAGTTCGACGCCGTGCTTCTCCAGCCATTTCTGGACCGGATCGGTCAGGGCCTTGTCATAGAGCGGCAGCAGGCGGTCGGCCATTTCGACGATGGCGACCTCGGCCCCCAGCTTGCGGAAGGCGATGCCGAGCTCCAGCCCGATATAGCCGCCGCCGACGACGACCAGCTTGCCGGGCACCTTGTCCAGCGACAGGGCCTCGGTCGAGGAGATGACGTCGCCGCCGAACTTCAGGAAGGGCAGTTCGACCGGCTCGGAGCCGGTGGCGAGGATGACGTGTTCGGCGCTGATGGTGATGTCGCCGTCGGCGGTCTTCACCGTGCAGGTCTTGGCGTCGGTGAAGTGGGCCCAGCCCTTGATGACCTTGACCTTCGACTTCTTCAGCAGGGCCGCGACGCCGTTGTTCAGCTTTTTGACGATGCCGTCCTTCCACGCGACCGTCTGCGACAGATCGATGGACGGCTTCGATGCCGTGATGCCAAGGGTGCCGCCGGCGGCGGCCCTGGACACCGTCTCGAATTTCGAGGCGGCGTGGATGATGGCCTTGGAGGGGATGCAGCCGACGTTCAGGCAGGTCCCGCCGAGGCCATCGCCGCCGTCGACCAGCACGGTGTCGAGGCCCAGCTGGCCGCAGCGGATGCCCGCGACATAGCCGCCGGTGCCGGCGCCGATGATCAGGACTTTGGTGGTGAGGGTTTGGGTCATTGGGAATCCGATGTCGATGTCAGGACCCGAAGCCTCCGGCCACGCGGAGTATCGAGACGTTCCACAAAGCCGAAATCATGGGGCACACTTCCTTGGAGAAAGACGACGACGTCACCGACCGCCAAGGTTTCGGGGAGGTTCCTCAAGACAGGCTGAAAGCAGGTGATGAGCATCTCGTCCGGTAGACGAATCTCATCGATTGCAGCTCCGCGCAGACTGTCCGTGAACCGGATGCGCGCAGCATCTTCAGTTCTTTCCGTGACGATGCCCAACGCAGCCACCGAAGCGTCCCGGGCATAGCGGGCATCCATGTCATCCGCCGTCACCACCGGCGGAGGCGGGGCGTTGGCGGGTCTTCGACAGGCCGCCGCCGGTGAGGCCAAGCCACACAGAACGGCGGCGGAAAGCAGCAACGCACCCGTAACGGTCCGCGAGTTCACCGCCCTCACCCCATCCACAACGTCGCGGGATGCTCCAGCAGGCCCTTGATCCGCTGGACGAAGACGGCCGCGTCGTGGCCGTCGACGATGCGGTGGTCGAAGCTGGAGGACAGGTTCATCATCTTGCGCACGACCATCTGGCCGTCCTTGACCACCACGCGTTCGGCGATCTTGTTGGGGCCGACGATGGCGACCTCGGGGTGGTTGATGATCGGGGTGTGGACGACGCCGCCCAAGGTGCCCAGCGAGGTGATGGTGATGGTCGAGCCCGACAATTCATCGCGCTTGGCCGAGCCGTCCTTGGCGGCGCCCGAGACGCGGGCGATTTCGAGGGCGGTGTCGTACGGGTCGCGCGCCTCGGCGTGGCGGACCACCGGGACCATCAGGCCGTTCGGCGTCTGGGCGGCGATGCCCAGGTGGACGGCGGCGTGGGTCGTCAGGACGCCGGCCTCGTCGTCGTAGTGCGAGTTAATGGTCGGCTGGTCGCGCAGGGCCACGACGATGGCGCGGGCGATGAAGGGCAGGACGTTGAGCTTGGGCTGGTCCTTGCGCCTGGTCGCATTGAGGTGGGCGCGGAGCTCTTCCAGCGCGGTGACGTCGATCTCTTCCACATAGGTGATGTGAGGGATGCGGCGGACGCTCTCGGCCATCTTTTCCGCGATCTTGCGGCGCAGGCCGATGATGCGGGTCTCGGTGGTTCCTTCGGCCTGGGCGTAGGTCGAGCCGGTCGATGCTCCGGGTGCGGACGGTGTGTGTCCGCCGGACGCGACGTATGCGTCGAGGTCGCCGTGCTCGATGCGGCCGGCGGGGCCGGAGCCGGGGACGAACTGGAGCTCGATGCCGAGGTCGCGGGCGCGGTTGCGCACGGCGGGGGAAGCGAGCGGGCGTTCGTTGCGGGCGGACAATCTCCGCGAGCCCTCCCCCTTGAGGGGGGAGGGTTGGGTGGGGGTGGAAGCCGGCGGCCTGGCGGCGGCGGCTGGAACGGGCGACGGAGCCTTGGGGGCTTCGCTGGCGGTGGCGGCGAGAGCACCCTCACCCCCGGCCCCTCTCCCCTCGAGGGAGAGGGGAGCAGAAACGTTGCCCTTGCCTTCGACATTGAACGACACCAGCGGGCCGCCGACGGGCAGTTGCTGGCCCGCTTCGCCGTGCAGGGCCACGACGGTTCCGGCGACGGGGCTGGTCAGTTCGACGGTGGCCTTGTCGGTCATGACCTCGGCGAGGAGCTGGTCCTCGGAGACGGTGTCGCCGACCTTGACGTGCCAGCCGACGAGTTCCGCCTCGGCGGTGCCTTCGCCGACGTCGGGCAGTTTGAAGACGAAATTGCCGGCCTGTGCGGCGGGCGCCCCCTCCCCCGCTTCGCGGGTACTCCCCCCGATGGGGGGAGACTGCGGCGCAGATTGTCCCCCTGTCAGGGGGACCGAAGCCTGCGGAGCAGGGTTCGAGGGGGGCGGCGCCTCAGCAGCATTGCCCGCCCCCTCGACCTCGAACTCCACCAGCGGCGAGCCGACGGCCAGCTGCTGGCCGGGTTCGCCATGGGCGGCGAGCACCTTGCCCGCGACGGGCGAGGTCAGTTCGACCGTGGCCTTGTCGGTCATGATGTCGGCGATGATCTGGTCCTCAGCGACCATGTCGCCGAGCTTGACGTGCCAGGCGACCAGCTCGGCCTCGGCGGTGCCTTCGCCCACGTCGGGCAGTTTGAAGACGTAGCGACCCATCCTAGCGCCCTCCGGTCATGACGGCCTTCAGGGCCGTGGCGACCCGTTCGGGTCCCGGGAAATATTCCCACTCGAAAGCGTGCGGATAGGGGGTGTCCCAGCCGGTCACCCGCGCGATCGGCGCCTCGAGATGGTAGAAGCAGCGCTCCTGAACGAGGGCCGACAGCTCGCCGCCGAAGCCCGAAGTCTTCGGGGCTTCGTGGACGATGACGCAGCGGCCGGTCTTCTTCACGCTGGCCTCGATGGTCTCGATGTCGAGCGGCACGAGGGTGCGCAGGTCGATGACCTCGGCGTCGACCCCGGCGTGCTCGGCGCCCGCGAGGCTGACCCAGACCATGGTGCCGTAGCAGAGGATGGTGACGTCGGCGCCTTCCTTCATGATCCGCGCCTTGCCGATCGGCTCGACATATTTGCCGGTCGGGACCTGGGCCAGATCCTGGGCCTTCCACGGGCTGACGGGCTTCTGGTGCCAGCCGTCGAAGGGGCCGTTGTAGAGGCGTTTGGGCTCGAAGAAGATGACGGGATCGTCGTCCTCGATGGCCGCGGTCAGCAGGCCCTTGGCGTCATAGGGGTTGGACGGAATGACGACCTTGAGGCCGGCGATGTGGGTGAACAGGCTCTCGGGGCTCTGTGAGTGCGTCTGGCCGCCGAAGATGCCGCCGCCGTAGGGCGAACGGACGGTGATCGGGCTGGTGAACTGGCCGCCCGAGCGGTAGCGCAGCTTGGCCGCTTCCGAGACGATCTGGTCGTAGGCCGGGTAGATGTAGTCGGCGAACTGGATCTCGACGACGGGACGCAGGCCGTAGGCGCCCATGCCGATGGCGGCGGCGACGATGCCGCATTCGCTGATCGGGGCGTCGAAGCTGCGGGTCAGGCCGTGCTTCTTCTGCAGGTGATCGGTGACGCGGAAGACGCCGCCGAAATAGCCCGCGTCCTCGCCGAAGCTGAGCACGTTCGGGTCCTCGCCCATCTTGATGTCGAGGGCCGAGTTCAGCGCCTGGATCATGTTCATCGGCTGGACGGCCGGACCCGCGGCGATCGCGGGCGCGGGCGAGCCGACGGTGTCGCCGTCCGGCTCCAGACCATCGGTGCGGTTGGCTTCGGTGAAGGTGGTTTGCTCGCTCATGATCAGACTCCCACCTCGCGCCGCTGTTCGGTGATGCGCCAGTCCTCGGTGGCGAAGACTTCCTCGAACATGGTCTTCACCGAGGGACGCGACTGGCCGAGTGTGCCGATGGCCTCGGACTCCTTGCCGGCGGCGCGGACCTGTTCGACGGCCTCGGCCTCGGCGGCCGTCTGCTGTTCGTCAGACCATTCGCCCAGGGCGATCAGGTGCTGCTTCAGACGCATGACCGGGTCGCCGAGCGGCCATTTCTCGGCCTCGTCGGCCGGGCGGTAGCGCAGCGGATCATCCGAGGTCGAGTGCGGGGCGCCGCGGTAGGTGAACAACTCGATTACCGTCGCGCCCTGGTTCGAACGGGCGCGTTCCTCGGCCCACTGGGTCGCGGCCCAGACGGCGAGGAAGTCGTTGCCGTCGACGCGGAGGGCCGGAAGGCCGTAGCCGATGGCCTTGGAGGCGAAGGTGGTCTCAAGCCCGCCGGCGATGCCCTGGAAGGACGAGATGGCCCACTGGTTGTTGACGATGTTGAGGATCACCGGGGCGCGGTAGACGCTGGCGAAGGTCAGGGCGTTGTGGAAGTCGCCCTCGGCCGTGGCGCCGTCGCCGATCCAGGTGATGGCGATCTTGTCGTCGCCCTTGTAGGCGCTGGCCATGGCCCAGCCGACGGCCTGCGGCACCTGGGTGCCGAGGTTCCCCGAGATGGTGAAGAAGCCGAAGTCCCTGGCCGAATACATGATCGGCAGCTGGCGGCCTTTGATCGGATCCGAAGCGTTGGAATAGATCTGGTTCATCATGGTCGCGAGCGGATAGCCGCGCGCGATCAGCAGGCCCTGCTGGCGATAGGTGGGGAAGCCCATGTCCTCGCGGGACAGGATCATGCCCTGGGCGACCGCGATGGCCTCTTCGCCCGTGCACTTCATATAGAAGCTGGTCTTGCCCTGACGATGGGCGCGATGCATCCGGTCGTCGAAGGCGCGGGTCAGGATCATGGCCTTGAGGCCGCGACGCAGCGTCTCGGGATCCAGTTTCGGGTTCCACGGGCCGACGGCCTTGCCGTCGTCGTCCAGCACCCGGACCAGCCGGAAGGCGTGGTCGCGCATGTCGAACGGCTTCGTCGAGACCTCGGGACGCTCCACCACGCCGGCGGGGTCCAGCTTCAGATGACTGAAGTCTGTCGGGTCTCCGGGCCGGCCCGAAGGCTCGGGCACACGCAGCGAAAGGGCCTGGGTGTTGGGCTTCTTCATTCCGTCCTGCCGTTCGGTTGGTCCGACCGCGTTTCCTGAGCGGGATTTAGCACGACGCTTCAGGCAAGGCTCGCCTGAATTTGACCTTGCACTGTGCCGATCGGAGGTATTTTATTGCGTCATAACACGATCAGGAGAAACGCCTTGGCTGACGATCTGGATCCCGTCGACGCCCGAATTCTGGACATCCTGCAGCAGGACGCCGGATTGTCGGTGGCCGAGGTGGCGGACCGGGTCGGGCTGTCGGCCTCGCCGTGCTGGCGGCGCATCAAGAGACTGGAGGATACGGGCTTCATCCGCAAGCGGGTGACGCTGCTGGACGCCACCAAACTGGGCCTGGATTTCGAGGTCTACGCCATCGTCAAGCTGAGCCTGCCCTCGACCGAAAACCTCGACGCGTTCGAAGCCGCCGTCTCTGCCTGGCCGGAGGTGGTGCAGTGCGCCACCATCACGGGCCGCGAAGACTATGTGCTGCGGATCATCACCTCGGACATGCACGCCTTCGACCAGTTCCTGCGCCACAAGCTGCTCAGCCTCGGCATCGTCTCAGACTGCGAGAGCCATATCGTCACCCGCGGCGTGAAGAATGTGACCGCCCTGCCGCTGGGGATCGTCACCCCGCACGTCAGCTGAACCACATTACCAATCCTTGAGTTGGCCGACCTCCCCGGCTGACGGATAGTCGCGGCGACCCTGGGGAGGATCGCCATGCGTTTCGTGTCAGTCATCGCCGTGTCCGGCCTTCTGCTGACGGCCGCGTCGGCAGGGGCCCAGACCACGACGGAGTCGGACGTCGCGGCCTTCCGCCGTCTGCGCGCCGAGGGCGTCGCCGCCGCCGGTGCGGACGACCTGGCCGGCGCGACCCGTCTGCTGGCCGAGGCCGACGTGCGCATTCCCAACCATCCGGGACTGATGCTGATGCGGGCGCGGCTGGCGGTCGGCGCCGGCCAGCCCGAGGCGGCCATGACCCAGCTGAACCGCTATGCCGGGGCGGGCCTGGTGGTGAATCTGGGCGGGGACCGCACCCTGTCGACCCTGACCGGCCATCCGGATTTCGACGCCCTGGCCGCTGTCATCGAGGCCAACCGCGCACCTGTCGGCGCAGACCGGCTGTCCGAGGTCGCCCGGCTGGATGGCTCTGTCATTGCGGAAAGCCTGATCCGGGACGAGGTGCGGGGGCGCTGGCTGGTGTCGCAGGTTCGGGGGCGGACGATCGTGGCCCTGGCCGACGACGGGACCGTCTCGCCCTATCTCGGCGCGGACCCGCAGACCGGCGGGGTGCTGGGCATGGCGATCGACGCCGGAGCGGGGGTGCTGTGGGCGGCCACCTCGCCGCTCGCCCCGGCTGTCCATGGACTGGCCGCGGACGCCGTGCGCCCCGCGCCGGGACTGTTGAAGATCGATCTGGCGACCGGCGCGGTGCTGGCGCGCATCGCGGCGCCCGCGGGACCGCCCGAACGCGGGCTGGGCGACATCGTCCGGGCCCCGGACGGGACGGTCCATGTCGCCGATTCGGTGACCGGCGAACTGCTGGTGCTCCGGCCCGGGACGACGCGGCTGGAGGTCTTGCTTCCGGCCGGGACGCTGGGTTCGCCGCAGGGGATGGTGGTTACGCCCGACGGAACGGCCCTGATCGTCGCCGACTATTCCTCGGGCCTGTGGCGGGTGGACCGGGCGACCGGGGCGGCGACCCGCCTGCCCCAGCCCGCGATGGACAGCCTGATCGGCGTGGACGGCCTGACCACCGACGGCCGTTTCCTCTTCGGCTTCCAGAACGGGGTCGCGCCGCAGCGGGTGTTGAAGCTGACGCCGGACGCCGGCTGGACGTTGATCGAGGCCATCGAGGTGATGGCCGCCAACCTGCCGATCATCGATGAACCGTCGACAGGGCTGGTCCGGAATCGCGAACTGGTGTTCGTTTCCCGTTCGCAGTGGAGCGATTTCGACGGGGATGGGGCGCAGACGACCGCCGCGCCCGCGCCGGCCGTGATCGCAAGGCTGCCGCTGGACTGAACGGAGCCTGACATGATCGAGATGGTGATCGACGCCCGCCGCAAGGACCTGGGCGGTTTCGACGTCGGACGGATCCTGCCCTTCCACGCGCGCCGCATGGTCGGCCCCTTCATCTTCCTCGACCAGATGGGGCCCGCCGAGTTCGCGCCGGGGTCGGAAGCGATCAACGTCCGCCCTCACCCGCATATCGGCCTGTCGACCCTGACCTATCTGTTCGAGGGCGAGATCATCCACCGGGACAACACCGGCGCGACCCAGGCCATTCGCCCCGGCGAGGTCAACTGGATGACCGCCGGCAAGGGCATCGTCCATTCAGAGCGGACGACGCCGACCAAACGGTCCGAAGGCGGGCCGATGCACGGGATGCAGGCCTGGATCGCCTTGCCGGCCGAGATGGAGGAGTGCGACCCGGCCTTCAAACACTACGCCGGGCCCGACCTGCCCGCCTATGAGAACGCCGGCCTGTTCGCACGGCTGGTGGCGGGCGAGGCCTACGGCGCCTCGGCGCGGGTCAAGACCGCCTCGCCCCTGTTCTATGTCCACTGGGAGCTGGCCGAGGGCGTGCGCACGGCGCCGCCGCCCGGCAAGGGCGCCGGCGGCTATTCGGAGCGGGCGCTCTATGTGGCCAGGGGCGAGATCGAGGTCGGCGACCGGACCTTCCACGAGGGCCAGATGATCGTTCTGGAGCCGACCGCCGAGCCGACCATCCGGGCGATCCGGCCCTCGACCGTGATGGTGCTGGGCGGCGAGCCCGTCGGGCCGCGGGTGATCTGGTGGAATTTCGTCTCTTCTTCCCAGGCCAGGATCGATGAGGCCAAGGCCGACTGGAAGGCCGGACGCATGGCCCTGCCGGTCGAGGACGACGTGGAATTCATTCCCCTGCCCGACGTGCCCTCGACGCCCGAGCCGGCCCCGACCGCAAAGCCGGAGCCGACCCACCCGGTCTGACGCCGCCTTCGAAGGTCTTGAATCGCAACCCATGGACCCCGATCTGGCGGGGCATGACTGCATTCTCCGTTCTCGACCTGTCGCCCGTCGTCGAGGGCGGCGATGTCCGGCGCGCCCTGCTGGAAACCACCGCCTTCGCACAGGCCGCCGACCGGCTGGGGTTCAAGCGGTTCTGGCTGGCCGAACACCACAACATGCCCGGCATCGCCAGCGCGGCGACGGCCGTGGTGATCGGACAGGTCGCCGGCGCGACGGAGCGGATCCGCGTCGGTTCCGGCGGGGTGATGCTGCCCAACCATGCGCCGCTGGTCATCGCCGAACAGTTCGGGACGCTGGAGGCCCTGTACCCCGGCCGTATCGACCTGGGACTTGGCCGGGCCCCGGGGACGGATGGCGAGACGGCCCGCGCCCTGCGCCGCTATTTCGAAGGCGCCGACCGCTTCCCGCAGGATGTGATGGAGTTGCAAGCCTTCCTCGGCGATCCGGTCGCGGGTCAGCGGGTCACGGCCTGGCCGGGGGCGGGGTCGGGGGTTCCGATCTGGCTGCTGGGATCCAGCCTGTTCAGCGCCGAACTGGCCGCCCATCTGGGCCTGCCGTTCGCCTTCGCCAGCCATTTTGCGCCGGAACTGCTGATGCAGGCCCTGCAGACCTATCGCGCCGGGTTCCGGCCTTCGGCGGTGCTGGAGACGCCGTACGCCATGGCCGTGGTCAATGTCTTCGCTGCCGACACGGACGCCGAGGCGCAGCGGCTGTCGACCTCGATGCAGCAAGCCTTCGCCGCCGTGGTCACCGGCAAGCCGGGACGGCTGAAGCCGCCGGTGGATGACATCACCCGGGTGCTGGACGCCCGGCAGCTGGCGGCGGTGCAGAGCCGGCTGACCTATGCGGCGGTCGGCGGGCGCGAGACGGTGCGCGACGCCCTGACGGCCTTCGTAGCGCGGACCGGCGTGGATGAGGTGATGGTCACCGGCATGGTGTTCGACCTCGAAGACCGGATCCGCAGTCTGGAGATCACCGCCAGGGCGGTCGCGGACCTCCAGGCCGCCGCCTAGAGTCCCGCCAGAAATTCCAGCAGCAGCCGGTTCACCTCATCGGCCCGCTCCTGCTGGATCCAGTGGCCGGCGCCGGGCATGACGATCTGCATCCGCAAATCCGGCGCCCTGTCGTTCAGCCCGGCCTCGTGCTGGCCGGAATAGTGCCGCACCGGGTCTCGCTCGCCGACCACGAAGGCGGCGGGGACGGTGATGCGGGCGTCCTGCAGATGGGCCGTCAGCGACCAGTTGCGGTCGAGGTTGCGATACCAGTCCAGCGGCCCCCTGAAGCCGCCGGCGGTGAAGGCGTCGACGTATTCGGCGAAATGGGCCTCGCTCATCCACGGCGGCAGGGTCGCGTCCTCGGGGACGGTGGAGATGAAGGTCTCGCCCTCGGGGATGAAGCCGGTCGACTGGCGGGCGTCGGGGGTGGCGCCGTCGTAGCAATAGAAGGCCTTGCGCAGGGCGGTGGCCGGATCGACGTCGAAGACCGTATGGGCGTCATCGGCCTGGAAACGGCTGATGTAGAGGTCGCCGATGCCGAGGCGTTTCGAGATCGCCGCCATGGCCGCAGTCGGCGGACCTTTCGGGCGGCGCGGCGCCAGCGGCACCGACAGGCCGAAGACGGCTCGGAAGACGTCGGGCCGGGTCAGGGCGCAATGCCAGGCCACCGGCGCGCCCCAGTCGTGGCCGACGACGACGCAGGAGGTCTCGCCGAGCGCCCGGACCAGATCGACCATGTCGCCGACCAGATGGAGGATCGAATAGGCGTCGCGTCCGGCCGGTTTGTCGGTTCCGCCATAGCCGCGCATATCGGGGGCGACGGCATGGTAGCCGGCGTCGGCGAGCGCCTGAACCTGGGCGCGCCAGCTGATGCCGAGTTCCGGGAAGCCGTGGATCAGCAGGACCAGCGGGCCGGAGCCGGCTTCGAGGATGTGCTGGCGAAGGCCGTCGGTCTGGATGTGGCGGGTCTGCATCAATCTCTCATCCGCTCATCCCGGCGAAAGCCGGGACCCAGTGCTTTGGGTGAAGAACTCTTGCCGATGAGACACGGACAGATCGTCCTGAAACGCAAGCGCCAAGCTGGACAGGACTGGATCCCGGCTTTCGCCGGGATGAGCGGAATGTCTTACAGCGTCACGCCCGTGGTGCGCATGATTTCCGCCCTGAGCTCGGGCATGCCGTCGCCCTTTTCGGCCGAGGTGACGATGACCGCCGGATAGGCGGCGCCGCGCTTGGAGACGCCCTTGAGGGTGGCCTCCTGGACCTTCTCGGCCTCGCCCTTCTTGAGCTTGTCGGCCTTGGTCAGGATGATCTGGTAGCTGACGGCGGCGAGGTCGAGCGCGTCGAGAGCCTCGTCATCGACCTTCTTGAGGCCGTGGCGGGCGTCGATCAGCAGATAGACCCGCTTCAGCGTCACCCGGCCGCGCAGGTAGTCGCGGCCCAGGTCCTGGAATTTTTTCACCGTCGATTTGGACGCCTTGGCCCAGCCGTAGCCGGGCAGGTCGACCAGCCGCATCCGGCCGTCGAGGTCGAAGAAATTGACCTCGCGCGTCCGACCCGGCTCGTTCGAGGCCCGCGCCAGTTTGTGCATGCCGACCAGACCGTTGATCAGGCTGGACTTGCCGACGTTCGACCGGCCGGCGAAGGCGACCTCGGGCAGGTCAGGATCGGGCAGTTGCTCGATCTTGGCGCAGCCCATGACGAAGGTCGCGGGGCGGGCGAACAGGATACGGCCCTGCTCCAGTTCCTCGGGCGTGAACTCGTCCAACTCAGGCCTTTGCCTGCTTGAGGCGGGCGATGAAGGTGTCGATCGGGTTCTCGGCCTTCAGGCGGTGCATGATCACATACTGCTGGATGATGGTCAGGATGTTGGACCAGGCCCAGTAGATCAGCAGGCCCGCCGGGAAGGTGGCCATGATGAAGGTGAAGACGACCGGCATGAACTGGAAGATGCGGCGCTGCATCGGGTCCGGCGCCGGCGGGCTCATCGCCATCTGCAGCCACATGGTCAGGCCGTAGAAGATGGCCAGGATGCTGAGGGCGAAGGTGCCGGCCAGATAGGTCCCGATCAGCGGCGTCGAGGACGGATCCCAGGGGATCAGGCCGAACAGGTTCCAGATGGTCGAGGGGTCGGGCGCCGACAGGTCGCGGATCCAGCCGAAGAAGGGCTCGTGCCGCATCTCGATGGTCACGAACAGCATCTTGTAGACGGAATAGAAGACCGGAATCTGCAGCAGCAGCGGCAGACAGCCCGCCAGCGGATTGATCTTCTCCTTCTGATACAGCGCCATCAGCTCCTGCTGCTGTTTCGCCGGATCGTCGGGGTGTTTCTTCTTCAGCTCCTCCATCTTGGGCTGGAGGGTGCGCATCTTGGACATGCTCTCGTAGCTCTTGTTGGCCAGCGGGAACATGATCAGGCGGACGGTCAGGGTCAGGGTCAGGATGGCGAGACCGAAATTCCCGAACCAGCCGTAGTAGAGCTCGATCAGCCAGAAGATCGGCCGGGTCAGGAAGAACAGGAAGCCCCAGTCGATGGCGTAGACGAAGCGCGGCAGGTCCAGGCTCTTCTCGTAGCCGGACAGGATCTCGTTGCGCTTGGCGCCGGCGAACAGGCGCTGGGTCTCGGTGATCTGGCGACCGGGCGCGATGGTGTGGGCCTCGCCCAGCATGGTGGCCGAGTGGACATCGGCATGGGCGGCGTCGGTGACGCGGAAGGCGGCCTCGATCTGCTCGTCCTGCTGCGGGATCAGGGCGGCCAGCCAGTATTTGTCGGTGATGCCCATCCAGCCGCCGGTGGAGGTGTGCTCCTGGATCGGCTTCTTGGCCCAGGCTTTGTATTTCAGCTGCTGGGTCGCGTATTTCCCGTCCGCGCCGAAGGTGCCGATGCCGCCTTCGTGCAGGACCTGCTGGCGGCCCAGCGCGTCCGGCACGCCCTGGCGCTCGATCCGGCCCCAGGGCGCGATGGTGATCGGCTGGGCGCTGAAGTTGGCGACGGTGTCGGTGACGGTGAACAGATACTGGGCGTCGATGGCGATATGCCGGGTGAAGCGCAGGCCCGCGCCATTGTCCCAGGTCAGGGTGATGGGCGTGGCCGGCGTCAGGGTCGCGCCCTGGGTCAGACGCCAGGGCGTCTGGGGCCCGGGCACGCCGCCGGGGACGTTGGGGCCGTTCCAGCCGAACTGGGCCTGATAGGCGTGGCGCATGCCCTCGGGGCGGAACAGCTCGACGGGCGGAGAGTCCGCCTCATTGGTTTCCTGATAGCCGGTCAGGAACAGGTCATCGATGCGTGCGCCGCGCAGCGACAGCGAACCCGTCACCGTTCCGGTCTGGATCGGGACACGGGCGCCGCCGCGGGCGAGGGCGACGGTGCGGTCCTCGGTGAAGACGGCGGCGACGGGGGACGCGCCGGGCGTTCCGGTCGCAGGACCGGCGACGGTCTGCTCGGCCGCGGCCTGCTGGGCGGCCTTCCGCGCCTTGGCCTGCGGCTCCATCACGAAATAGCTGTAGGCGAGCAGCATGATGCCGGCGATCACGACGAAGAGGATCGTGTTTCGGCTGTTATCGTGTGGAGGCATGGAGATCAGGAATCCTGGCCGGCGTTGGCGGACGTCAAGGGCGCGGTCTTTGGCGCCGGTCGCGGGGTCGCGAGCCTTGTAAGCGCCGATTTCACATCGTCAAGCAAACGGTCCCAGGGACGGTCCGCCGTGCCCATGCGGGCGACGAAGACATAATCACTGCCGGGGACCGCCAACAGAGGCGCCGCGGCCCGGGCGGCCTCACGCAGGCGGCGTTTGGCGCGGTTCCGGATAACGGCGTTGCCGACCTTGCGCGTGGCGGTGAAGCCCAGCCGCACCGTGGGCACGCCGTCCTGGCGGTCCAGCCGCTGCACGACCACCGCGCCGCGGGCCTCTGAAACGCCCTTCGCGGCCGCCAGAAACTGGGGCCGCGAAGTCATGCGTTCAATTTTGAAAGGGTCGCTCATGCGCCCGAACCCGGGCGCCGGACGATCAGGCCGTCAGGCGCTTGCGGCCCTTGGCGCGACGCCGCGCAACAATCTTCTGTCCGTTCTTCGTGGCCATCCGCGAACGGAAGCCGTGACGGCGCTTGCGCACGAGTCGCGACGGCTGATAGGTCCGCTTCACGTTCGGCTCCTGGGACTGAAAACAAAAAGGCGGCGGAAAGCGTCCGTCGCGGGAAGGGCGGGCGTATAAGCGGCAGGGCCCACGGTGTCAACGCCGACGGCCCGTCTGCGGAGAGACAATGGACCGGATCAAACGCTTTCTGCCCCTGATATTGCTGGCCGGCGTCATCGCGCTGATCTTCGCCATGGGCTGGAACCGCTATCTGTCGCTGGACACGATCCGCGAACATGGCGCGGATTTCCATGCCTTCAAGGCGGCCAACTATATTCTGTGCCTGCTGATCCTGATGGCGGTGTTCGCCATCCTGACCGCCAGCGTGGTGCCGGGCGTGTTTTTCGTCACCATCACGGCCGGCTATCTGTTCGGTCCCTGGGTCGGCGGGGTCTCGACCTCGATCGCCGCCACCGTCGGGGCCCTGATCGTCTATGCGGTGGCCCGCTCGGCGCTGGGCGAGGCCCTGAGAAGGAAGGCCGAACACGACCAGGGTCTGATGCAGAAGGTCTGCGACGCCATCGACAAGGATACGTTCTGGTACGTCCTCGCTTCGCGCCTGGCCGTCGTCGTGCCCTTCCACATGATCAATGTGGCGGCGGGCATCATGTCGGTGCGGCTGACGCCCTATACGATCGCCACGGTCATCGGCCTGCTGCCGGCCCACATCATCTATTGCTGGATCGGCGCGCGGCTGAACCAACTGCTGCAGACCAACCCCAATCCGGACTTCCAGGCGCTGTTCGGCCAGTTCTGGGCCCCGATGGCGGGCGTCTTCGTGCTGGCGGTGGTCCTGCCCTTCGCGCTCAAGGGCGTGCAGGCCGCGCTCGGCCGCAAGGCTTCGGCATGAACGGCGCAGCTTTTGGCCCGAGCCTTGCGTTAAGTCCGGGATGAACCGGATCCGGCCCCTTCTCGGCGCCCTTCGCAGGGGACTGCGCCTGCCCGCCGACTGGCGCGAGCGGCTGAAGATCCATGCGCCGGACGCCCTGGCGTGGCGGCTGCTGCTGCTGACCTTCATCTTCACCGTGGTGGTCGAGATCCTGATCATCGTTCCCAGCGCGGCGAGCTTCCACGAGCGCTGGCTGCTGGACCGGCTGCAGTCGGCGGAGCTGGCCTCGGTCGGGGTCGAGGCCCTGCCCTATTCGGCGGTCGAGGACGACGCCGCCGAACAGTTGCTGGCCATCGGCGGGGTGCAGGCCGTGGTCGTGGGGGATCAGGGGGTGCGACGCCTGCTGCTGCAGGCCCCCAACCTGCCCCGGACGCCCGATCTGATCGACCTGCGCCAGAGCCGGCCGGTGACCCGGATCGCCGACCCGTGGCGCACCCTGTTCGGCCACCCGGACCGGTCCATCCGGGTTCAGGCGCGGCCGCGCTATCGCTCCGGCGACTTCATCGAAATCCTGGCGCCCGCCGAGCCGCTGAAGGTCGAGCTCGGGGCCTTTCTGCTCAACAGCCTGCTGACGTCGTTGTTCATCTCGCTGGTGGCCGGCGGGCTGCTGTACGGGGGTCTGGCGTTTCTGGTGCTCCAGCCGCTGCGGCGGGTCACGCGCTCGATCGAGCATTTCGCCCTCGATCCCGAGGCCGAAGGCGATCCGCCCAGCGACCGCCACGACGAGATTGGCCGGGTCGAGCGGGAACTGGCCCGGATGCAGGAGGAGGTGCGCGTCTCCCTGCGCTCCCGCGCCCGGCTGGTGGCGCTCGGCGAGGCGGTGGCGAAGATCAACCACGACCTGCGCAACATGCTGACCTCGGCCCAGATGGCCTCCGAGCGACTGGCGGATTCGCCCGACCCTGAAGTGGCCCGCGTCCTGCCGCGGCTGGAACGGGCCCTGGGCCGCGCCGCCGCCCTGTCGCGCAATGTGCTGGAGTACGGCAAGAGCGAGGAGCCGCCGCCCCAGCGGGTGCGCATCCCGCTGGCGTCCGCCATCGAGGCGGCGGCGGAGGACGCCGGGCTGACGGCGGAGGGCGTGCGCCTCAAGAAGTCCATCCCGGCCCGGCTGAACCTGCACGCGGACTCCGACCAGTTGCACCGCGTGCTGGTCAATCTGATGCGCAACGCCCGTCAGGCCATCGAAAGCGACCCGACCCGCCGCACGGGGCCCAGGGGTCTGGTCCGCGTCACCGTCTCGACCGATGACGGCGACTGCATCGTCCAGATCGCCGACGACGGCCCCGGCATCCCGCCGCGCCTGTCGGAAAGCCTGTTCGAACCCTTCGTCAGCGGCCGGGCTTCGGAGGGCGCGGGCCTGGGACTGGCCATCTCCCGCGAACTGGCCGCCAGTCACGGCGGATCGCTGACCCTCGTCGAGACCGGGCCCACGGGGACGACCTTCGCCCTGCGGCTGCCACACTGACGAGACCAAATCGCCCGATCGGCGTTATCAGTGGCGCCGCCGGGCGAAACCGCCCAACCACGTCCGATGCCTTTCCGTTCTGGAGGTCCTGCATGACCCGCTTCACCCTCGCCGCCGTCACGGCCCTGCTGCTGGCCGCCGCGCCGGTCGTCGCCCAGACGACCGCGCCCCAGGCGCCTGTCCGGGGCAAGACGTCCCTGCAGACCACGGCGCCCGCCGCCCCGGCCGCGGCGCCGGCGCCGGGCTCCGAGGAATGGCTGCGCCAGCGGGGCGAAAGCTACAGCGCCGCGCCCGAGGCCCAGCAGGACCCGGCCGAGGTCGCCGAGACCATCCGGCTGAACGCCGAGATCGCCGCCCGCAACAACGCCGCCGAACGCCGCGAGATCGAGGGAACGGCCGCCTGGCAGGCCGAGGACGCCCGCTGGCGCGCCGAGACCGCCCGGCTGGAAACCCAGCGCGCCCAGTGGGAGGCCGAGGCCGCCGCCGCCGAGGCCGCCCGGGTTCGCTACGAGCGCGACCGCGCCGCCTGGGCCGCCGAGGTGGCCGCCTGCGAACGCTCGCCCCGGTCCTGCGTGGCCCGCTCCCCGGGATACTGAGAACAGACCCTGTAACCTTCACCCTCCGGGCGTCGTACGGGTGATCAGCGGCGTTGCGCCCTGCCCACGGTCGTGAGACCGTGGGTCCGACGCCTTGCGGGGGATGACCATGACCGACATCGCCGGCGAGCCTGCGGCTGACCGATCCGCCCCGCGAGCGGACCGCCCCCTGTCCGGCGGGCGGGTGGATACCTGGCGGCATCCGGCCTGGGTCAGGCTGGCGCACTGGCTGAACGTGGTCGCGGTCGTCGTGCTGATCATGAGCGGGCTCAACATCCTGCTGGCCCACCCGCATCTGTACTGGGGCATACGCTCGACCTTCGCCGATCCGTGGGTCAGCATTCCGAAAATCCCGAACTGGCTGCTGATCCCGCAGGGCCGGAACCTGGCCGACGCCCGCAACTATCATTTCCTGTTCGCCTGGATCTTCGTCCTGAACGGCCTGGCCTATCTGCTGCTGGGACTGGTCACCCGCCGCTTCGGCCGGCGTCTGTGGCCGACGGGTGAGGACCTGAAGGGCATCGGGCCCTCGGTGGTGGAGCATGCCCGCTTCCACTTTCCGACCGACGATCACGCCCGGACCTACAATGTCATCCAGAAGCTGACCTATCTGGCCATGATCCTGATCGTCCTGCCGATGATGCTGATCACCGGACTGTCGATGTCGCCGGGGTTCAACGCCGTCGGCGGAATCCTGCTGGAGATCATGGGCGGGCGACAGTCGGCGCGGACGCTGCATTTCATCTCGGCGACGCTGATCGTCGGCTTCATCGTCATCCACGTCGGCCTGGTGATCTGGACCGGCCTGTTCAACAACATGCGCTCGATGATCACCGGCTGGTTCGTGATCGAGCCGCCCGGCTCGACGGCGGGGCCGAAATTCCGGCGCAGGCCGCCGACCGATGCGGGAGACACGCCATGAACCGCCGCCGCTGGTTGACCGGCGCCGTCGCCACGGCCGCGACCGCCATGCTCGCCGCCTGCGGCCAGGCCGGGACCCGGCTGGCGGATCAGGCGCGGCGGATGGGCGAAGGGCTGACGCGGCGCACCCAGCGTCTGCTGATCCCGCGCGACGCCCTGGCCCCGACCTACAGCCGGGCGGAGATCTCGCCCGACTTCAAGGCCAACGGCTCGATCAGCCCACGGGCCGCCGACTACCTTGCGCTCAAGGCCAACGCCTTCGCCGACTACCGGCTGGTCATCGACGGTCTTGTCGAACGGCCCCTGTCGCTGAGCCTGGCGGAGCTGCGCACGCGCCCGTCGCAGAGCCAGATCACCAAACACGACTGCGTCGAGGGCTGGACCTCGATCGGGGAATGGACCGGCGTGCGGCTGGAGACCCTGCTCGACGAGGCCGGGCTGAAGCCCGGGGCGCGCTTCATCGTCTTCCACTGTTTCGACGCCCTGACCCAGACCGAGGACGGGGAGCGCTACTATGAGAGCATCGACCTGATCGACGCCCGTCACCCCCAGACCATCCTCGCCTGGGCGATGAACGGAGAGGTCCTGCCCGTCCCGCACGGCGCGCCGCTGCGGCTGAGGGTCGAACGGCAACTGGGCTACAAACAGGCCAAATACATCCGGCGTATCGAGGTGGTCGAAAGCTTCGCCCATCTGGGCCGGGGCAAGGGCGGCTACTGGGAAGACCGGGGATACGAGTGGTTCGCGGCCATCTGACCCGGCGCGGGCTGGGGCTGGCGGCGGGGGCGTTGGTGCTGGCCGGAGCGGGCGGCGCGAACGCGCGATCATTTCTTGTGATCGCCCAGACCCGCAACGGACCCGTCCGACTGTTGAAGGCCGGAGAGGTATGGGCGGCTCGGGGCGTGCCCTATGGGGCAGACACGGGTCCGAGACGGTTCCAACCGCCGGTTCCGCCCGAACCCTGGACCTTGCTTGAGGCCTCGACGTTCGGCCCGGCCTCGCCGCAGCGAGGGAACGAGCCGAAGCAGTCCGAGGACTGTCTGCGGCTCAACGTCTGGACTCCGGGGCCGGACCGGCACAGGCGACCGGTGATCGTCTACATCCATGGCGGGGCCTATTCGACAGGATCAGGCTCCAGCCCGCTGACCGATGGGGCGCGGCTGGCGGCGCGCGGGGACGTGGTCGTGGTCACGGTCAACCACCGGCTGGGGCCGCTGGGCTATGCGTCGCTGGCGCGGATCGCGCCGGGGTTTGAGGACAGCGGCAACCTGGGCCAGCTGGATCTGGTGCTGGCCCTGCAGTGGGTGAGGGACAATATCGCGGCCTTCGGCGGCGATCCCGGCTGTGTGACTGTGGTCGGTCAGTCGGGCGGCGGGGCCAAGATCGCCACCCTGATGGCCATCCCCGCCGCCGCCGGCCTGTTCCACCGCGCCGTGACCATGAGCGGGCAGCAGGTGACGGCCTCGGGGCCGCTGAACGCCACGCGCCGGGCCGAGGTCTGGCTGGAGGCGCTGGGGCTGACGCCCGACCGGATCGACGCGGTCCGCACGATGCCGGTCGAGCGGCTGATCGAGGCGTCGGGCACGACCGACCCCATCCTCGGCGGCTCGCTGTATTTCGGGCCGGTGCTGGACGGGCGCAGCCTGACCCGGCACCCGTTCTGGCCCGACGCCGCACCGCAGTCGGCTCATATCCCGATGATGATCGGCAACGCCCGCGAGGAGACCCTGATGTTCCTCGGCGGCGACCCGGCCAATGCGGGTCTGACCTGGGACGCCCTGCCCGCCCGGCTGACGCCGTCGCAGATGCGGATCGATGTGGCGCCGGAGGCGGTCGTCGCCTGGTATCGCGCCAATCACCCTCAGATGAGCCCCGACCAGGTGCTGATCCGCGCCACCACCGCCGCCCGCAGCTGGCGCGCCGCCGTGATCGAGGCCGAGATGCGCGCGGCGCAGGGGTCGCCTGCCTTCGTCTACCAGCTGGACTGGGCCAGCCGCCTGCCCAACGGCCGGACCGGCGCCTTCCACACCTCGGACATTCCGCTGATGCTGGACAATGTCGCCGCCGGGGGCTCGGGCGCCGTCGGGCCGGACGCACAGGCCATGGCCGACCGGATGAGCGACGGCCTGCTGGCCTTCGCCCGAACGGGCGATCCGAACCATGGGGGCCTGCCGACGTGGACGCCCTATTCGCTGGAGCGGCGCGAGACCATGGTCATGGACCTGCCGCCCCGGATGGAGAACGACCCGCGCGGCGACGAGCGGCGGTTCTTCGGGCGGATTCCGTATATCCAGCCGGGGACCTAGAGGTCGGAGACGGGAATGGTTCGCGAACAGCGGAAAAGGCGCCTTCGCTGCATGGCCGCGGCGGGCTTGATCGTCGCCGTTGCGGGCTGCGCGACGGCTCCGGAGATCGTTGCGCCCGACTGGACGTCGATCCCCACACCCGAGAGCCTCGGCGACGCCTTCCCGGGCTTTGCAGCAGACGCGGGGATAGCGGGAACGGCCCGCCTGAAATGCGAACTGGCCATCTCCGGGGTGCTCGAGAACTGCCGTGTCGCCCGCGAATCTCCCGGCGGCCTCGGTTTTGGAGCTGCGGCGCTTTCTCTCAGCAGCGATTTCCGGGCGGAGCCCGCCTCCCGGAACGGGGTACCGGTCAGGTCGCGAGTGGCCTTTCCTGTCCGCTTCAGGTTGCCGCCGATCGAGCCGGTCCTGCCATGGACGGGGCCGACGCCTGACGCGGAAGCCCTGGCGGTCGCCCGGCAGGTCGTGGCCCGGCTGAGGCTGTCACTGACGCACGGCCCCGACGCTGTTCGACTGGACGGACTGGCCGCCGACAGGGTTGAGAGCGTCCGGGCGATGGTGGCTGAAGTCGAGCTGGAAACCGGGGCGGCGCTGAGAGAGGCCTATGCGCTTGAGCTTGCGCGAACCCAGAGCCTCAGCACCCTGCAATCGCTTACCCGGGGGCAGCGCCGTCCAGGTCGACCCAATATGAGTGACGACGAAATCGCTCGGGCCGGGGACCAGCTGATCGCCGTGGGCCAGACCCAGAACGATCAGCTCAAGTCGCTCTATTGCGCCCGCTACGACTGCGACCTGCAGTGAATCAGGCCTCCGCGCCCTCGGCCCGCTTCTTCATCATCGCATCGAAACTGCCCCAGACGCCCTCGGCGCCGTGCCAGGCGCCGGTGGTGGCGGCCTTGGAGTATTCGGTGGCGCGGGCCTCGAAGAAGTTGGCGTGCTCCACGCCCGACAGCAGGGACTGCAGCCAGGGCAGCGGATTTTCCTTCACGCCGTAGACCTCGGGCAGGTGCAGCTGGCGCAGGCGCCAGTCGGCGATGAAGCGGATGTATTGTTTGATGTCGTCCGGCGTCATGCCGTTGACCGGCCCCATCTCGAAGGCCAGGTCGATGAAGCGGTCTTCCATCTCGACCACGGTCTTGCAGCATTCGACGATGTCGTCGGCCACGGCCTGGGTGACGGCCCCCGTCTCCTTGTTGAAGGCGTGGTACAGTTTGATGATGCCGTCGCAGTGCAGGCTCTCGTCGCGGACCGACCAGCTGACGATCTGCCCCATGCCCTTCATCTTGTTCTGGCGCGGGAAATTCATCAGCATCGCGAAGGAGGCGAACAGCTGCAGCCCCTCGGTGAAGCCGCCGAACATGGCCAGGGTGCGGGCGATGTCG
>CAYNNT010000034.1:0-27716 GCA_964398675.1 uncultured Brevundimonas sp. | reverse complement strand
GAGCGCTTGCATGGCATGCAAGAGGTCAGCGGTTCGACTCCGCTAAGCTCCACCATCGAAGGCCCCGCGGGAAACCGCGGGGCCTTCGTCCTGTCCGGGCCGCCATTTCAGCGTCGGTAGCCGATGGTGATCAGCCAGTTCTCGAGGGCCTCCAGAGACTGCAGGTTCTCGCCGCGATCATATTCCAGCCCGAAGGCCCAGTTGCTGGCTTCGGCAGGATAGTATTTCAGCCGCGCCGTGACCCGATCCGCGTTGCCGCCGTCATCGTTCCAGTCGTCGCGAAACTGATAGCCGACGGTCAGGGCAATGGCCGGATCGCTGGTTCTTTGCCGAAGCCTGAGTTCACCGGACAGGTCGTAACCCCAGCGCAGATAGCCGGGACGGGTCGTCAGCGCCGGCTTGGCGCCGGGGTCCAGCACATCGGCATAGTCCGTCACAAGCCGCGCATCCCATGACCAGACCAGAAACTGGTCGGGTCCATCGATCAAGGTGCGCTGGAAGCCATAGCCGCTTCGCAGGAAGGCGCCGCCCAGGCCGGGGCGAACGCCCAGTTCGGCCCTCCAGGCGGAAGAATCGCCCTCGTCGTCGGTCAGCCATGACGTCGCCAGCGTGACCGTCGTCGGATAGACCTCGTAGGGATCCACCGCGCCCGGGTAGATGGTCCATGACCCCCGAAGGCCCAGTTCGAGATTGTTGACCGCCTTGGCCGGATCGGACGCGGTCAACCGTTCGTAGCCGACGTAGGGACCCAGGCTGGCCCGCAGCGTTCCGGCGTCATTGGTCCAGTTCGCCAGGGACGCCACGACCACTCCCCGAACGGTGCCGACCTCGGTGTCCGCCTGATGGTCCGCCCGGAAGGACAGGTTGGCGGTTTCCCGCTGAGGCAGCGGCTTTTCGATATCGGCCAGCGTCGCGCCGACCGCGACGGTCCACGGGATGTGCCCCGGCGGCGGGGGCAGGGCGGGAGGCGGAGACGGCGGTTCGAGACATTGCAGGTGATATCCGTCAGTCCGGCGCAGATCGTAGAGGGCGGCGACACGCCCCGCATTATCCGGAGGCTCCGGCGCGTCCGAACGCCATACCAGTCGGTACCGGGCGTTTTCTGGACGCTCGAACATGTCCTCGGCCGCACTGCGCAGTGCCCGCCGCGCCGCTGGATTGCCCGGCGCGCATGTCCCGGCGGAACAGGCCGCGACCGAGATTTCTGCGGCGATATCCTCGGGCTGGCCCCGCATGGCCGCCGTGGAGACCGTCAGGGGGTATTGCTTCATCAGCGCCCGGACCAGGTCCTCGCGCGGAGCGTAGCCCTCGGTCGATCGGGTGGCGCAAACAGACGGGTCGATCCATCGAAACGGATGCTCGGGCGGCAGGGACTGGATAGCCAGTGCAAGCAGAACGGGGGTCATCGGCGCCCTCTACGAGTCCGGATGGTTATGACGTCAGCACTTGGGCTCTGACCCAGTCCTTGAAGGTTCCGAGCGTGATCCCCAGGAAGGCCGCAACGTTCGGCGGCAATGGCAGGCCGCCATGGTGCAGGGCCGGAGGATCATTGAGCGCGCGGGCGACGTGCTGGATCAACGATGGCAGGCTGGCGCTGCTGAAGCCCAGCCCACCGCCCAATTTCTCGTTTCCGGAAACAGCGCGCCCCACCAGGGACTCCACGGCGGCATGCGTCCGCCGCTCGATGTCATCGCCGAGAACTCCCACCCGCGACCTCCCCGTACAGCCATAACATCGTTATATGCACAACCATTCAGGGTATGCAAGTTTCCGGCACACCTTGATATTCCCGCCGTCACCGCCCAGATCATGCCGGGCCTTGCCGCTTGGCGGGAGGCCCGAACCCGAGGTCGCCAATATGAGGGCCTGCCATGACGACGCGCACCATCCTGTTCGACAGCCCGTTCCTGCTCGGGTTCGACCACACCCGGGCCCTGATCGACCGCGCCGCCCGCGCCGCGGCGGACAGCTATCCCCCCTACAATGTCGAGCAGCGCGGCGAGCGATCGGTGCGCATCTCCCTGGCCGTCGCCGGCTTCGGGCCCGATGATCTGATGATCACCCTCGAGGGCCGTCAGCTGACCATCGCCGGCAAGCGCGAGCCGGCCACCGAGCAGGCCGACCAGGCCTTCCTGCACCGCGGCATCGCCGGGCGCGGTTTCGTCCGCAGCTTCGTCCTCGCCGATGGCCTGGACGTCGATGCGGCGCATCTCGAGCACGGCCTGTTGCATGTCGACATGAGCCGGCCCGAAGACCTGCCCGCGGTTCGCCGGATTCCCATCACCACGGGCTGACCGCCGGCCGTTTTCCGGTCGCCGCTTCCGGGGCCGGACCCCAAAGCCCGTTCCGGGCGTTAGTTGAGTACAAGGAGGCGGTCCTGATGACGCCAACGACGATCATGACCAAGGAAGATTTCCGGGGGCTCGGCGCGCCGGACCTCGTCTATGTCCGCGAGGTCCGCGCCTCCGACATTCTCGCCGACGTCGCCGTGACCGAGGCGAAGGGTCTGTCCGTGGATCCCGAAGCCGTCCTCTACGCCGTACACGGGGCCGACGGCGAACGTCTGGCCGTCATGATGGACCGCGAAGCCGCCTTCGCCGCCGCCGTGGCCCACGAGCTGGAGCCGGTCTCGGTTCACTGATGCCTGGGACGCTACCGCGCCGCGCGCGGCCCGGGGCGCGGGGAGGCTTGAGCGTGACAGAAGTCCGCGCGGACCGCCGCGCTCAGCCGGACGCCGGCCGCGCGCGCGTCGTTAGCGCACCAGAAATGTCAGGCCGCCGTCGCCGGAATGCTGTCGCGGACGAACAGGGCGCGGATCGCGTCGGTCGTGCGCGCCTGACGAAGCTGCTCGCGCATTTCCGAAGAGCGCAGCGCCCGGGATACCGCGGCGAGGGCGCGCAGGTGTTCGGCGCCGTCGCAGGGCGGGGCGAACAGGGCGAACAGCAGGTCCACGGGCCGGTCATCCACGGCGCCATAGGCGACCGGGGTCTCAAGCCGCACGAACACCGCCGTCACGCGCGACACGCCCTCAAGCCGGGCGTGCGGCACCGCGACGCCCGAGCCGAGGCCGGTCGAACCCAGGGCCTCGCGCTCGAGCAAGGCGTCCATGATGCGGCCTTCCGCAATGCCAAGCGCCTGCGCGGCGGCTTCCGCCACCGTGTGCAAGGCCTGACGCTTTGACGAGGCGCCGCTGCGCAGGACGACAGCGCCGTCCGCCAGCAATTCACCGATGTCCATGAGGAGTTCCCGACTCTGCCCATACATCCCGAATGGGCGGGGGCCCTTTAGACCACCCGCCTCGATTGGGGAAGACTATACGCCGCTACCGTTTACCGAACCGTGTCCATTGATCGACTTCACCGTACGCTCGGGATCGATCCAGCCCACATTGCCGTCGGGACGGCGATAGACGACCGAGATGCCGCCGTGCGCCGCATTGCGGAACAGCACCACCGGATAGCCGGTCATATCCAGTTCCAGGACCGCGCGACCGACGGTGATGGTGCGGATTTCGGTCTCGGTCTCGGCGATGACCATGCCGACGGGCGGCGGCTCGTCCGGGGCGCCGGCGTCGCCGAAGGCGTCATCCTCGACCGAATCCGGGCTGCGCAGGACGATGCTGCGGGCCACGTCGCGGGCGGCGTTCTCGGTCTTCTCGGGCGACAGGCCGCGCGGACCGGCCTTGTGGTTCTTGAGTCGGCGCTTGTAGCGTCGCACGCGCTTTTCGAGCTTCTCGAGCGAGTCGGAGAAGGCGCCGTGGGCGTCGCCGCCGAGGCCGCTGGTGACAATGGCCTCACCCGAGGCGAGGCGGACCCAGCAGTCGACCTTGAAGCCATGGCCGTCCTTGGACACCACGACCTCGGCGTCCTGCGCCCCTCGTTCGAAATATTTGCCGATCCCGTCTTCGAGTTCCTGGGAGATGCGCGAGCCTAACGCGTCGCCGACATCTACGTGCTTGCCACTGACCTGGATTTGCATGGTGATAGAACGCGACCGATCGCGAATGGTGTCAACGCCGATCACCGAAATGTGGTGAAGGTTGTCGGAGGTCGTTCAAGGAGGCGCGTTCTCCCTCCCCCGAAGTGGGGAGGGATGTCGGCGCGAAGCGACGACAGGGTGGGGAATTGCGAAACGGGCACCACCGGTGCGGGACTGGCCTTCCCCACCCGGTCGCTGCGCGACCACCCTCCCCACTTCGGGGGAGGGAGAACGCTACACGCCTATCCCGTTTTCAGCATCCGCTTGCGCTCCACCGACGACGGTATCCGCAGCGCCTCGCGGTATTTCGCCACAGTGCGGCGGGCGATGTCGATTCCCGTCTCCTTGAGGATCTCGACGATCCGGTCGTCGCTCAGCACGTCGCCGTCGCGGCCCTCGCCGTCGATCATGGCCTTGATCCGGTGACGCACCGCCTCGGCCGAATGGGTCGCGCCGCCGTCGGATGACTGGATCGCCGCCGTGAAGAAGAATTTCAGCTCGAACACGCCCCGCGGCGTCGAGACGTATTTGTTCGAGGTGACCCGGCTGACCGTCGATTCATGCATGCCGATGGCGTCCGCCACCGTCTTCAGGTTCAGCGGCCGCAGGAACTCCACCCCAAACGCCAGGAAGGCGTCCTGCTGGCGCACGATCTCGGATGACACCTTCAGTATGGTCTTGGCCCGCTGGTCCAGCGACTTGACCAGCCAGCTGGCCTGGGCCGCGCAGTCGGCGACGAAGGTCTTCTCCACGTCCGAGCGCGAGCCCGCCGCCACCACGCCGTGATAGCGCTTGTCCATGATCAGCCGCGGCAGGGTGTCGGCGTTCAGCTCGACCTTCCAGCCGCCGGCCGGATCGGACCGCACATGCACGTCGGGGACGACCGTCTGGGCCGGCTCGCCGCCGAAGCCCGCGCCCGGCCGGGGCGTCAGCGCCTTCAGCTCGGCGATCATCTCGGCCATGTCCTCGGCGTCGACGCCGCAGACCCGGCGCAGGCCCGACAGGTCCCGCTTGGCCAGCAGGTCCAGATTGTCCAGCAGACAGCCCATGGCCGGATCGAACCGGTTGCGCTCGATCAGCTGCAGCTTCAGGCACTCGGGCACCGATCGCGCCATGACGCCCGTCGGTTCAAACCCGTGGCAGACCGCCAGCACGCCCTCGACCCGTTCCAGGGCGACGCCCAGCCGGTCGGCGATCTCGGCCAGTTCGCCGCGCAGATAGCCGCCCTCGTCGACGCTATCGATCAGGGTCAGGGCGATGGCGTGGTCGGAGGGCGAAAACGCCGCCTGCGAGGCCTGGGCCTGCAGATGCTCCCACAGGGTCATCTCGCGGCTGTCCGGCTGTTCGCGGCCCTCGCCGTCGGGCAGGCCGCCGCCCGCGCCCGCGCGGGACCAGTCGTTCAGCCCGACCTGGGCCTCGCCGACGCCGACATCCTCCATCCGGTCCGAGGTGCGCTCGCCGGGGCTGGCGTCGCCATAGACGTCGTCGGAGCGCGCATCGAGCGTGCGGTCCGCATCCGTCACGCGGCCCTCGTCGAAACTCATCTCCGCGGCGTCATGGCTCTCCACCGCCGCCGGGGCGTCGATCTCGCCGCCGGGCTCGGCGTCCTCGCGCTGCAGCAGCGGATTGCGCTCCAGCTCGGCCTCGACGAAGGCGTCCAGCTCGAGGTTGGACAGTTGCAGCAGCTTGATCGCCTGCTGCAGCTGGGGCGTGATGACCAGACCCTGGCCCTGCCGAATTTCCAGCCTTTGTCCGAGCAACGTTCTTTTTCCCCTGCACCCGGGCGTGGCCCGAAACTTGCTGCGGCCACCTTGTCGCCGAACCGGTTAACGGCGCTCTAAACCCCGGCCCGCCGGGCGACGGCCCGATCCGGGGCCGGGACGGCGGCTTCAGCCCGCCATCGCCGGAGCCGCGACCCGGCGGTTCCGACCCGGATGACAGGCGGATTTCTCCGCTGAAACAATGCGGTCCTACCCACGCCCAAAAATCCATGTTGGTGGCGCCCGAGGCGTCGAGGCTCACGGAGGGCGGCGGACGCTCGTCTGGAGGAAACATGTCGTTTGCCGGAATTTTCACCGCGGCCGCGCTTGCGGCGACCCTGAACGCCAGCGGCCTCGACCAGGCCCCTCCCGGGCCGACGCCCCAGGAACAGGCGACGCAGCTTGAGGACGTCGTCGTCACGGGGGAGCGCAACCGTGTGATCGCCGACCGGTTCGTCGACACCATTGGAGCCCCGCCGCGCGATCGTCGGCTTGCGCGGTGGCATGGAAGGGTCTGCATCGCCGTCGCCAACCTGCCGGCTGAAGCCGCCCAGTACATGATCGACCGGATTTCGGCCGTCGCGCTGGAGCTTGGCGTCGAGCCCGGTGAACCCGGCTGCACCGCCAATGTGGTGATCGTGGCGACCACCGACAGCGCCGGTCTCGCCACGGCGCTGGTCGATGAGCATCACCGCGCCTTTCGACCGGGCGGATCGGGGATGAACCTGTCCATGGCCGCCCTGGAGGACTTCAAGACCTCCGACCGACCCATCAGATGGTGGCACATCAGCGTGCCGGTGGACTCCGACACGGGTGCTCGCGCGGTGCGGCTGCCGGGCGAATCCGCCCCGACGACCAGCGGCTCCCGGGCGTCGCGTCTGCGATCGAACATCCGGGACGACCTGAACAAGGTCATCATCATCATCGACGTCGACAGGCTGGGCGACACGACCTTCGAGGGGTTGACCGAATATGTATCCCTCGTGGCGCTCGCCCAGGTCGACTCCCGCGCCGACACGACCGAACTGCCCACGGTCCTGAACCTGTTCGCCGACGGCACGCCGGGGCTGACCGCCTGGGACCACGCCTATCTTCAGGCGCTATATCACGCCGAACCGAACAGGGCCTCGGCGACCGCCCAGGCCGGCGATCTCGCAGGTCTGATGGTGCGGGAGCGAAGGGAGCAGGAAAGCAGCGAGGCCCCGACGGCAGCGGCAGGTTCTTTACTCCGGCGGCCGGATCGGCAAGCGTTGGGCCTGCCGTGAGAGGAAGTCGATGCGCCCCATCCTTACCACCCTGCTTCTTCTGGCCCTGCCCGGCGCCGCCTTCGCCCAGTCGACCTTCGCGCCGGTCGTCGACCCCGCCGAGCAGACGATGATGCGGACGGTCGCCGCCGAGCACGACCGCCACATCGCCCTGCTGGAGCGCATGGTGAACCAGAACAGCGGCACGCTGAACCTCGACGGCGTGCGCGCGGTCCGGGACATGGTCCGGGCCGAGCTGGAGCCGCTGGGGTTCCAGGTCCGGTGGATCGACATGGCCGAGACCGGCCGCGCCGGACACCTGATCGCCACCCGTGAAGGCCCGGGACGCAACGTCCTGCTGATCGGCCACCTCGACACGGTGTTCGAGGCCGACAATCCCTTCCAGAGGTTCGTGCGCGACGGCGCCCGCGCCACCGGGCCGGGGATCGGCGACGACAAGGGCGGGATCGCGGTGATCGTCGCCGCCCTGCGCGCCATGCAGGCGGCGGGCACGCTGGACGACGCTGACATCACCGTCTTCCTGACCGGCGACGAAGAGCGGATCGGCGCGCCCGCGGCGACCGCCCGCCGCGACCTGATCGAGGCCGGCCGCGCCGCCGCCTTCGCCCTGGAGTTCGAGAACCTGGCCATCGAGGACGGCGCCGACTTCGGCACCGTCGCGCGGCGCAGTTCGTCCAACTGGACGCTGACCGCCACGGGCCGGACCGGCCACTCCAGCGGGGTGTTCAACGACGCCCTCGGCTACGGCGCCATCTATGAGCTGGCCCGCATCCTCGACGGCTTCCGCCGCGAGCTGCCCGAGCCGAACCTGACCTACAATGTCGGCGTCGTCGCCGGCGGCACGCCCGCCGCCATCGACGCCGAGGGCTTCAGCGTCACCGCCTCGGGCAAGACCAATATCGTCGCCTCGACCGCCATCGCCCGCGGCGACCTGCGCACCCTGACCCGCGAACAGGACGAACGCGTTCGCGGCCGGATGCAGGCCATCGTCGCCGACCACCTGCCGCGCACCCGGGCGGAACTGGTCTTCGCCGAGGGCGGCTATCCGCCCATGGCCCCGAGCGAGGGCAACCGCGCGCTTCTGGCCCGACTGAACGCCGTCAACCGCGACCTCGGCCTGCCCGCCATGGCCGAATACGATCCCGCCCGCCGCGGCGCCGCCGACAGCGGCTTCGTGGCTGGCGACGTCGATACGCTGGGCGGGCTGGGCATCGCCGGCGGCAACGCCCACGCCGACGGCGAATGGGTCGATCTGGACAGTCTGGTGCGGCAGGCGCAACGCGCGGCGGTGCTGATCAGCCGGTTGAGCCTCGACTAGCGATCCGCTTGTCCGGACAGGTTTCGACGCTGTCCGGACAGGAAATGGTTTGGTCCTGCGACCGATCCCGCGCCTGCTGGCGGCATGAACAGCTCCCTGCCCGTCCCGTCCGAACCGCCGGCCCCGTCGTCGTCCCTCATGTCCGAAGCGCTGGACACGCTTCGCACGGTCGGGACCGCACTGCTGGCCGCCGTGACCATCCAGACCGTCCTGTATCAGCCCTACACCATACCCTCGTCCTCGATGGAGCCGGGGCTGGTGACGGGCGACTATGTGGTCGCGTCCAAATTCGCCTACGGCTGGAGCCGGGCGTCCCTGCCCTTCGACCCGCCCCTGTTCGACGGACGCCTGTTCGGACGGGGTCCGGCGCGCGGCGATGTCGTTCTGTTCCGCCTGCCGCGCGACCGTCAGAAGGTCTGGGTCAAGCGGGTGATCGGCCTCCCCGGCGATCAGGTCCAGGTGCGCCACGGCGCCGTCTTCATCAATGGACGCGGGATACCGCGAACCGGGGAAGCGACGGTCCAGGATCACGACGATCCCGCGCGGCGCGTCCTGGAGGTGCGGGAAACCCTCCCCGATGGCCGGACCTGGCTGACCTATGACGGCGGCCCCGGCGCTCCGGGCGACGATACCGGGACCTTCGAGGTGCCGGCGGGCCAGTACCTCATGATGGGCGACAACCGGGACAATTCGCTGGACGGCCGGTTCCCGCGCGAGATCGGCGTCGGCCTGCTGCCGGCGGAGAACATCATCGGCCGGGCCGAAGTCGTGGTCGCGTCGTGGCGTCCGGGCGCCAGCCTGTTCAGACCCTGGACCTGGCTCAACCTTCAGCCCGACCGCTTCTTCCGGAGCGTGCGCTAGCGGCGCCGGAACTCCGCCAGGCTGAGCTGGCCGCTATGATCCCGGTCCAGCTTTTCGAACGCCGCATCGGGGGAGGACGGCGTCCGCGCCAGGGAGGGCGCCGCGACCGCGCCGAGCGCCAGGCCGGCGATCGCCGCAGCCACCGTCTGCCACAGGCGCATCCGGCCGCGCGGCCTCCGGTCGCCAGCGACCAGTTCCGCCTCGATGAAGCTTCGCACGGCCTCGCTGGCCGTCTGGCCGTCGACACGGCATCGCGCCATGAAGGCGGTCTTCGTCTGATGGGGCAGACGAATCTCGAGGGTTTCGCTCTTCTTGGGGGGTCTGGGCGCGGTCATGCGCGGCATCCTCTGCGGCCTTGCCCGGATCAAGCCCGTTCCCGGCGCGACCCGCCAGTGAATTAACGGCAACCCGGACGGCGCCCCCGCCTCAGCCGTACATGTCGCCCAGATAGACCCGGCGGACTTCCGGGTCGCGGATCACGTCCTCGGCCTTGCCTTCGAACAGCACCGCCCCGCCCGAGATGATCGAGGCGTGGTCGATGATTTCCAGCGTCTCGCGGACATTGTGGTCGGTGATCAGCACGCCGATGCCCTGACCCGCCAGATAGCGGATCACCTGGCGGATGTCGGCGATCGCGAGCGGGTCGATGCCGGCGAAGGGTTCGTCCAGCAGCATGAAGCTGGGTTTGCCGGCCAGGGCCCGGGCGATCTCGCAGCGCCGCCGCTCGCCGCCCGACAGGCCCGAGGCCGGGGCGTGACGCAGGTGGTCGATGCGCAGCTCTTCCAGCAGGCGGCTGGTCTCCTCGGCGATGGCGGCGTGACCGGTGTGGTGCAGCTCGACCACCGCCCGGACGTTCTGCTCGACCGTCATGCCGCGGAAGATCGAGGCTTCCTGCGCCAGATAGCCCAGACCCATGCGGGCGCGCTGGTACATCGGCTGGGCCGTGATGTCCTCGCCGTCCAGCCAGATCGTGCCGCTGTCGGGCGGGATCAGGCCGGTGATCATGTAGAAACAGGTGGTCTTGCCGGCGCCGTTGGGCCCCAGCAGGCCCGCGACCTGCCCGCGCTCGACGTGCAGGGAGACGTCGCGCACCACCTGCCGCTGGCCGAACGAGCGGGCGATATGGTCGACCCGCAGGCCCGTCGGACGCACCTCACCGGCGACCTCCGGGGTCGCCGGGGCCTCGATCACATTGAGGGCTGAGAGTTCCTTGCGCGCCAATGGTCAGACCGAGCCGGGGCTCAGTTCCCGCTGCTGTCGGGATAGAAGACCCCGCGGATGCGGCCGCCGCTCGACCCGGCGCCGCCCGCCATGGTGACCGCCTGGGTCTCCGTATTGTAGGTCAGCCGGCCGCCCGTCATGACATTCTGGCCCTGGGTCACGATGACGTCGCCCGTCACGACCACCAGATTGTCTCCCGGCGTATAGACGGCCCGGTCGCCGCGAATGGTCTGCTCAGGCGTGACGAAATAGACGTTCCCGCTGGCCTCGATCCGCTCGATGCCGCTCTCGACGCCGGAACCATTGATGGCGTCGGCGCGAAGGCGGTTCTGCCCCTGAATGACTTCAGCGCGCCCGCGCAGGGTCAGGCTGTTCGGCGTGGCTTCGCCGGCGTCAGCACCATAGGAGATGGCCCCGTTGCCCAACCGGGGCGCGGTCTGGGCGTCCCCCATGGTCGGCACGGCCAGCAGCACCAGCGTCGACGCAGCGATAGTCAGCACTCTGGTCTTGGTCATGGGTTGGAACCTCCGGCGTTGATCGTGCCGCGAATCTTGTTGTCGCCGGAGCCCCGAAACTCGACGCGCCCGCCCTGGTCACGGATCACATAGGACGAAGCGCTGATGGTTCCAAGCGGGCCGGAGCCCTGGACGCCCTTGTTGCCGGTCACGACGCCGGTCGCGGTGTCGACCACAGCCTCGGGCGTCACCAGCGTAAAGCCCGAGCCGCCGTCGGAAATCCGCACGTTGGGGCCGATGGTCACGGTCTTGCCGGCCTCGTCATAGGTCCCGCCGTCGGCGGTCAGGGTGGTCACCTTGCGGCCGCCGAGGTTCAGCCTCAGGGCCGGGCCTATCAGGCGATAGCGGCCGGTGTCCGGATCGCGCACCGCGCCCTTGGCGGCGATGACAAAGCTGCGGCCGGCGGCGTCCTGGCCGTGGAAACGCAGGGCGTCGAGGCGGATCTCGCGGCTGGTCCCGGCCTTGCGCTCGACGTCGGACATGACGCTGCGCAGCACGATCCAGCTGACCGTGCCGCCCGCCAGCACGATGATCGCCACCGGCAGGACCCGGCGCAGCAGCTGCACCCGCCGGGAGCGCGCGCGGAAGGCCTTGGCCGTCGCGGCGACGCGGGCCTCGTCCTGATGTGCATGGCTGTCGGCGGGATCGGTCATTCAGGTATGCGCGAACACGTCCATCTCGTCCCAGCCGGCCAGGTCGAGCGCCGACCGGGTGGGCAGGAAGTCGAAACATTTGCGGGCCAGTTCCGTCCGGCCCTCGCGCGCCAGCATCGCGTCGAGCCGGACCTTGGCCGCATGGAGATACAGGACGTCGGACGCGGCGTACTCCAGCTGGGCGGGCGACAGCTCGGCCGCGCCCCAATCGCTGGACTGCTGCGCCTTGGACAGGTCCACCCCGACCAGCTCGCGCACCACATCCTTCAGCCCGTGGCGGTCGGTATAGGTCCGGGCCAGTTTCGAGGCGATCTTGGTGCAATAGACCGGCCGCGTCTCGACGCCGAGGTGCAGCTGGAACATGCCGATGTCGAACCGGCCGAAGTGGAACAGCTTCAGCACCTTCGGATCGGTCAGCAGCCGTTTGAGGTTCGGGCAGTCATAGGCCGGACGGTTCATGCGCACGACATGGGCGTCCCCGTCCCCGGCCGACAGCTGGACCACGCACAGCGGATCACGCCGGAAGCGCAGCCCCATGGTCTCGGAATCGATAGCCACCTCTGGCCCGAGATCGAGGTCGGCGGGCAGGTCGCCTTCGTGGAGGTAAACGGTCATGTGGGGTTCCTTACACGGCGCGGTCCTGAATCGAAAAGGGCGCCGCGACGCCATGCGTGCAACCGATGGCGCCTGCGCAGGGTGGCAGGGCGCCCGACAGCTCAGACGACGTCCAGCTTCGGCGATGCGGCTTGACCCGTTCATCTGGCCATCGCATTCCGGCTTCCCGAGGTTTGGGGGACCGCATGAACCGCTTTGTTGCATTGATCGCGGGCGGAGCTGCCCTGTTCATTGGCTTTATGGCGTTGCAGATCGCGTTCGGTCCGAAAGGGGATGCCTCTGGCTGGGTTATGGTGGCGGTCTTCGCCGGGGGCGCCGCCTTCCTCGCCCGGATGGCATGGAAGGACTGGAACACGCCGGACAGCCAGAGTCTGAACCCGGCCACCAGAAGGAAGCCCTCGCCGACGGCAGCCCCTGTTTCCGCGCGCCCGGACGCCGAGACCGTTCCACTTGAGCGTCAGATCGATGCCCTCAGCGACGCCGGGCTCTCATTGGCGCCGGGGCGAACGATCGATGAGCTTCTGGAGTCCTGGGCCCGCGAAGACTACGAAGGAAATCCCTACAATCTCCTCCTCTTCATGTACGGCAGCGAGGTGGAAGCCGCGCCCTCGGGCCGCGCCTTCTGCGAGCGCGGCCGGGATTTCGACATGGAGTGCCTGGCAGAGGCCGGCGACTATGCAAGGGCCTTCGAGCGCATCGTCCGCACGACGGGCCGACCGCAGCTGGTGACGGACCTGTCCGACGATTTCCGCTTCGACGCCCGGACCGTCGAGATCAAATATGCGATCAACGGCCGGCGACGCGTGCTCAGGGCCAGGGTCGACAATGATTGGGCCGATCCCGAAGCCGTGACGACCTTTGTGAAAGATGTCGAAGCCGGGATCGGCGACGACCGGCGCTTCTGGGCGTCCGACAATGGTCAGTCGTCGGTTCTGTTCTTCATCACCGAAGCCGAGGCCGCGAAGATTAACCGCCTGCGCGCCGGCATCCTTCAACGCTACATCGACACCTGAGCGGCGTCCGGCGCTCCAGAAACCAGAACGGCGCCGCATCTTTCGATGCGACGCCGTCTGAATATTGGTGCCCAGGAGAGGACTCGAACCTCCACGACATTTCTATCACTGGCACCTGAAGCCAGCGCGTCTACCAATTCCGCCACCTGGGCCCAGACGTTTCGCGCTTGCACACGTATTCGTCCGGAAGGCGCGGACCCTTAAGGCAGGGTCCGGGGCCGGTCAACAGGGATTTGCGGCCTTTGCGTTGCGAGCGCCGCGGCCATCGTCTAATCCCCGGCGCGTCGAGGCTTTTCCGTCCTCGCGCCGTCGCCTTTCGGAGCCTGTCATGAACGAAGTCGCCCCCGGCCTTGTCACCGTCTTCGGCGGCTCCGGTTTCGTCGGCAGCCAGGTCGTCCAGGCCCTGGCCAAACGGGGCTGGCGGGTGCGCATCGCCTGCCGCCGTCCCGACCGGGCGTACAAGCTCCAGACCTCCGGCTCGGTCGGCCAGTTCCAGTCGGTCCGCTGTGATGTGACCCGGCCCGGGGATGTCGCCGCGGCCCTGCGCGGCGCCGATGCTGCGATCAACCTCGTCGGCATCCTGTACGAATCAGGCCGCCGCACCTTCCACGCCCTGCACGTCGACGCCTCGCGCAACATCGCCGAGGCCTGCGCCGCCGGCGGCGTCGGCCGTCTGGTCCAGGTCTCGGCCATCGGCGCCAGCCCCGAGAGCGCTTCCGACTACGCCCTGTCCAAGGCCGCCGCCGAAATGGCCGTGCGCGAGGTCAAGCCGGACGCCGTGGTCATCCGCCCGTCGATCGTCTTCGGCGCCGGCGACGATTTCCTGAACCGCTTCGCCGCCCTGGCCTCGATGGCCCCGGCCCTGCCGCTGATCGGCGGCGGCCAGACGAAATTCCAGCCCGTCTATGTCGCGGACGTGGCCGAGGCCATCGCCCGCGCGACGGCCTCCCCCGAGGCTGCGGGCCGTACCTTCGAACTGGGCGGACCGGCGGTCATGACCTTCGAGGACGTGCTGAAGCTGATCCGGCGCGAGACCTATCGCAGCTTCGGCCTCATCCCCCTGCCCTTCTTCGCGGCCCGCGCCATCGGCTCGCTCGCCCAGCTGACCGCCATGGTCGGCATCGCCCCGGTGCTGACGCGCGATCAGGTCGTGCTGCTTGAGAGCGACAATGTCGTCGCCGACGACGCAGAGGGTCTGGCCGCCCTGGGCATCGAGCCCACCGGCATCGAGGCCATCGCCCCGTCCTACCTCTGGCGCTACCGGCGCGGCGGTCAGTTCGCCGAAGCGCCGGCGGCCTGAGGCCTCAGGCCAGCCAGATCGCCAGCAGGCCGACGACCCCGACCAGGATGCGCCAGGCCGAGAACGGGGCGAAGCCGTAGCGGCCGACGAAATCCACCAGGAAGCGGACCACGAACAGGCCGCTGATGAAGGACACCACAAAGCCGATCGCGATCAGGCCGGCGACGTCGTTGGTGATCAGGTCGCGGCTCTCCCAGAAATCCAGGCCGAATGCGCCGACCATGGTCGGAATGGCGAGGAAGAACGAAAACTCGGCCGCCGCCTTCTTGTCGACGCCCAGCAACAGGCCGCCGACGATCGTCGCGCCGCTGCGCGACACGCCGGGAATGATCGACAGGCACTGCCACAGGCCGATACCCAGGGCCGTCTTCCAGGACAGTTTCATGGCGTCCTCGGCGATCTCGCGCTGTTCGAGCGTCTCGACGCCGTTCCTGACCACGCGCCGCAGGCCCATGGTCCCGGCGTCCGACCAGCGCTCCAGAACGATCAGGGCGATCCCGCCGACGATCAGCATGACGCAGACGATGGTCGTGTTGAACAGCACGTCCTTGATGAAGTCGTGGAACAGCAGCCCCAGCACCGCCGAGGGGAAGAAGGCCAGCAGGACGGAAATCGCGAACCGTCGCGCCGCCGGATCCTTGCCGGGCAGGCCCAGCAACACCTTCCACAGTCGGGCGAAATAGACCGCCACGACCGCCAGGATGGCGCCCAGCTGGATCATGACGATGAAGGTGTCCCAGGGCGTATTGCCCAGACCGAGGGCTTCCTTGGCCAGCAGCAAATGTCCTGTCGAGGACACCGGAATGAACTCGGTCAGGCCCTCGACGAGGCCGAGAATGATCGCCGCAATCCAGTTCGTCACGCACGCCCCCGAAAGTCCAAGGGCCGTCAATGCGCGCCCGGTTCGGGTCCCACATAGCGCAGGCGCGCCCGGATAGGCGAGCCATTCGTCGACTGATCCAGCGCATGACCCAGCAGCCCGGCCAGCCGGCCCAGCAGCAGCAGGTCGCCCGCCGCGTCGCGGGGCAGCTCCAGCCGTCGCGCGACCACCGCCAGCGCCAGGCCGAAATTCGCCGGCCGGCCGGTCGCCGCTTCGCCCTCCGCCACGGCCCGTGACAGGTCGGCCGGCAGGTCAGCCGCCCCCATCAGGGCGGCGGCGCGCGGATCGCCCGCCGGATAGTCGGCGCTGCCGAAGCCCGCCAGTCCGCCGGCGGCATGGGCCCTGCGGGCTGCATCCGTGGCCTGGCGGCGCACCGCCACGACCCAGTCCGAGGCTTGCGTCATCTCGGCCATCATCCCCGACCCGGTCAGGGTCAGCAGGCCGGCGAAGGCCGCCGCCGCCGGGGCCGCGCCGCCGTCCGCCGCCGCCCGCGTGGCCAGCACCGCCGCATTCATTTCATGGTCCGCCGACAGCACCAGCGCGCGCCGGATCAGGTGGGCGTCCCGGTCGGGCGTCTTCCAGGATCGCGCCAGCCGCTGGTGCAGGAACAGGCGCGGACCCGATCCGGCGGCGGCGTCCACCGCCTCGTCCAGCACCCGCGCGCACTCCAGCCGCAGGGTCTCGGCCGTGCGCGTCTTGGGATCGGCGTCCTCCTCGGCCCGACGGGCGAGGGCCGCAAACAGCCGGGCCCGGATCGAGCCTCCGGGCACGGCCCCGACGCGCGGCCGAATCTCGGCGAACGGATTGACCGACCGGGCGTCCCACAGGCGGCGCGCCACGTCTTCCAGCGTCGCCGTCTCGGCCAGCTGGACCGCATCCAGTCCGCGATAGAACAGCCGCCCGCCCGCGATCACGGACAGGGACGACGAGACCTCGGCCTCCCCCCGGCTGGCCACGCGCGGAATTCTCCGCTGCGCGGCGTGCTCTTCATCATCCACCGTCTCGCCGCTGAGCCGGGCGATATCCTGTACGGCGTAGAGGCTGCGGCGCGGATCCGACGGGTCCGGCCGGGCGGCGATGCGGCCCCGGCTGACATAGGCATAGAGGGTCTGCGTCTTGACCCCCAGTCGGGCCAAGGCCTCGCCACGCCCTATCCAGCGGACGGCTTCCGGGGTCGGGTCTGCAGGTTCCAGGTCGCAACCTCCGCAGGGAGCAGCAGGCTCCTGTCCCTATCGGGCTCCCACCATGGGGCGGTTTCGTGACGATCCCGCTAACGGACTGATCGGACTGGCCTTGGCAGGAAGCGGGCTTTCCGCGACAAGACCTCAATGACGCCCGCCGCCGCCGACCACGATATCCACGCCGACGGCCATGCCGCGACCCGCGCCGTGACCCGCCTTTCGGTCGGGGTCGCGGTGGTGCTGATCGCGCTCAAGGCGTTCGCCCTCGGCGCCTCCGGCTCGGTGTCGATCCTGGCCTCCCTCGCCGATTCGGCCCTCGATCTCGTCGCCTCGCTGGGCGTGTTCTTCGCCGTCCGCTGGGCGGCGCTGCCGGCCGATGAGGACCACCGCTACGGTCACGGCAAGGGCGAGGCCCTGGCGGCCCTGGTCCAGGCCGGTCTGGTCTTCGCCTCGGCCCTGTTCATCGGCTGGGAGGCGGTGCAGCGCATCTTCGATCCCCGACCCGTCGCCTCCGGCTACTGGGGCGTTCTGGTCATCCTGATCTCGATCGCCCTCACCGGCTGGCTGGTCTGGATGCAGGGCCGCGCCATGGCCCGAAGCGGCTCCCTTGCTGTCGCGGCCGACCGCGCCCACTACGCCGGCGACCTCGCGGCCAATGGCGTCGTCCTGATCGGCGTGATCTCGGGGACCTTCCTCGCCGCGCCCGGACTGGACGCCGCCGCGGGCCTGATCGTCGCGGTCTGGCTGTTCTGGGGCGCGCTGGGGGTTCTGAAGGGCGCCGCCGACCATCTGGTCGACAAGGCCGTGCCCGACGCGGACCGCATCGCCATCACCACCGCCGTCCTCGCCGATCCGCGCATTTCCGGCGTGCACCAGCTCCGCACCCGCATGGCCGGCGCCTCGATGATGATCCAGATGCACGTCGACCTTGACCCGGCCCTGACCCTCGACGCCGCCCACGCCATCGTCGTCGAGGCCGAAAACCGCCTGCTGGCCGCCTATCCGCGCGCTGACATCCTGATCCACCCCGATCCCCGCGGCCGCGCCGAAGCCCACGGCGGCGCCTTCGGGGAAACGGCGCAGCCCGATCTCGGCTAGCGCGAGGCGCGGCAGGCCAGGCAAGAAAGACAGCTAACGCGGGATTAACGCCCGCTGGTGCATGCAACGGCCATGTCGGCTTTCGTCCTCTACCATTTCGCCTTCGATCCCGGCTCGCGGGCGGTGCGGCTGGCGCTGGGCGAAGCGCGGATCGACGTTTCCGAAACCCCCGTGCGCCCCTGGGAGGACGGCTGCCCGGTCGCGACGCTCAACCCGTCCGGCATGCCGCCCGTGCTCCAGGCCGCCGACGCCGCCGGACGTCCCCTGACCCTGTGCGAGCCCGCCGCCATCCTGGGCTGGCTGGAGGAGCGGACGAAGGAGCCCTTCCTTCTGCCCGCCGACGCCGCCGAACGGGCCGAGGTCCGCCGCCTGCTGGCCTGGTTCGACCGCCGGTTCACGGACGAGGTCAACGCCGTCCTTCTGCATGAGCGGATGGAGAAACCCCTGCTCCGCCTCGGCCCGCCCGAAGCCCGCGCCCTGCGCGCGGGACGCGAGGCGCTGAAGTCCCACCTGGCGATGATGGAAGGCCTTCTGGCCGAACGCGACGCCCTCGCCGGTCGCCGCATCAGCCAGGCCGACATCGTCGCCGCCGCCCATCTGTCGGTGCTGGACTATTTCGGCGAGGTGGCCTGGGCGGCGTATCCGGGCCTGAAGACCTGGTACATGAAGCTGAAATCCCGCCCGTGTTTTCGCCCTCTGCTTGCAGACCGCTTCCCAGGAGTGCCTCCGTCAGGGCACTATGCGGACCTCGATTTCTGAGGCTTGGGGAATTCCGGATGCGTCATCAACTCGCCGCCGTCCTTTCGGCGGTCCTCCTTGGCGCGCTCCCGGCGACCGCGTCGGCCGGGCCGGTCGCGCCTCCGCAGACCCAGACCGGACAGGCCCAGGCCGACCGGGCCATGGCCGCCTCCGTCCAGGAATGGCTGGCCGAGGCGACACAGTGGAGCAGCGCCTACACCGCCCTCATGGACGCTCGGGTCGACCGGCTGACCGGGCTGATGGATGGCGGGAACCGGTTGATGGACCTGCTGAACGCCCGCAAGGAGCGCGAGGCCCGGACCTGGGTGCAATCCTGGGCGGTTGAGCAGAAGGCGGCCTTCGCCGCGGACTACGACGCCTATGGCGCCCTCCCTCCCCATCCGCCGGCGCCGCCGCCCTCGCTCGGCAGCGAGGCCGAGGAGTTGAGGCAGGATTACATCGTCCTCCGCGATCGGGTCGGCTCTCTCCTGATCCAGACGCAGACTTCGGGCGAGGCCTATATCGACCTCGTGGTCGCGGCGGCCTCGGGTCGCCCCAATGATCTTCGCGCCCTGGGCTCCGGCACCTTCACCGTCATGGCCGCCCATCTCCAGGCGGAGAATGTGATGATGGAGAACGTCCGCGGCCAGGCGGGCGAGCCCAACTACTATTTCACCAACTGCATGCTGGAATCCAACCTTGCGATGATCGCCTGGGCCCGTGCCTCCGAACAGCGCATCCTGGGCAAGCCCGTCGACCTCGCCGCCGTGGCCAATGACATGCGCGCCCACACCGCCGCGGCCCGGCAGGCGGCCGACGATCTTGTGACCTCGGCGGACCAGACCGGCCAGATGCTGGCTTCCGAGCCCGGTCTCCAGGGCACGCCCCTGTTCGCCAATCTGACGGGCGCGCTCGAAACCCTGCGCAGGAACGCCGCGATCGAGCATCAGATCGCCGACGAGATGGATCGTCTGGCGCGCGCCATGCAGGCCTCGGACCAGGCCGGCCAGGAGTCCAGCACGGTCGCGCTCAACCGCCTGGTCGACCAGCGGCTGGCCCTCTACCAGCAGCGGCAGGCGCTGATCGCCGGAACCGCCTGAGGTCGGTGGCAGATTTCCGCGACAGCATCCGGGACGTCGCCGCGGTCCTGGGCTTCGACGTCTGCCGCTTCGCCTCGGCGTCCGAGCCGTGGACCGCCGGCGAGCGGCTGGCGCATTTCGTCGAGGCCGGACGGCACGGCGACATGGGCTGGATGGAGACCACGCTGGCACGCCGCGCCCATCCCACGGCCATGTGGGACGGCGCCCGCAGCGCCATCGTTCTGGGCCTCAACTACGGCCCCGGGCACGACCCCCTGCCGGAAATGGAGGACCGCTCGGCCGGCTACATCTCCGTCTATGCGCGCGGCGACGACTATCACGAGGTCATCAAGGGCCGGCTGAAGACCCTGGCGGGCCAGATCGCCGCCCGTACGGGCGAGGAGGTCAAGGTCTTCGTCGACACCGCCCCCCTGATGGAAAAGCCGCTGGCCCAGCGCGCCGGTCTCGGCTGGCAGGGCAAGCACACCAATCTGCTGAGCCGCAACCACGGCAACTGGCTGTTCCTCGGGGTCATCCTCAGCGCCGCAGGGTTCGAGCCCGACGCGCCCGAGGTCGAGCACTGCGGCACCTGCACCGCCTGCCTGGACGTGTGCCCGACCAACGCCTTCCCGGCCCCGTTCCAGCTGGATGCGCGGCGCTGCCTCTCCTATCTGACCATCGAGTTCGCCGGGCCTTGGCCGGAAGAGTTCCGCACCGCCACGGGCAACCGCATCTATGGTTGCGACGACTGTCTGGCGGTCTGCCCGTGGAACAAGTTCGCCGCCGCCTCGCAGGAGGCGCGCGTGCAGGCGCGTGAGGCCCTCGTCTCGCCCCCGCTGGCCGACCTCGTCGCCCTCGACGACGCCGCCTTCCGCGCCCTGTTCTCGAAGAGCCCGGTCAAGCGCATCGGCCGCAACCGCTTCATCCGCAACGTCCTGTACGCCATCGGCAACAGCGCCGACGCCGCGCTGATCCCGTCCGCCGAACGCCTGCTGGACGACCCGGACCCCGTGGTGCGCGACGCGGCAGTGTGGGCGGTGGGGCGGCTGAGAGGGGCGTAGTCTGCCCTAGCCTTGGCCGATCGCCCCGCCACGATCCCCGCCGGGGGCCCGGGCGATGTCCAGCAGCTTCAGCCGGAACACCATAACCGCGTTCGGCGGGATGCCCGGCCGGCCCTGTTCGCCATAGCCCAGCGCGGGCGGCAGATAGACCACCCACTCATCGCCGACCCGCATCTGCTGCAGGATTTCGGTCCAGCCGGGGACCACGTCGCTGACGGTGAACACCGCCGGCTGGCCCGCCTGGTAGGAGCTGTCGAACACTGTCCCGTCGGTCAGGGTGCCTTCATAGTCGACGCGGACCAGATCGTTGCGGTCGGGGTGCTCGCCGCCCGGCGGGCCCGAGCGCACCACCTTGTACTGGACGCCCGACGGCAGGGTCCGCACGCCCTCGGCGCGGGCGTTGGAGGTCAGGAAGAACTCGGCCGCGCGCAGGTTCTCCGCCGCCGTCTCGTCGGGCGCCGCCGGTGCGCGATCGCAGGCGGCCAGCGGCCCGGCCAGGACCGCGATCATCGCCAAGGCCGTTGCGCCTCTAGCCCATCCGTAATTCATATCCCGCCTCTTCCAGTCCATGCCTGATTTCGTTGGCGTGCGCCTCGCCGCGGGTCTCGACCATGATGTCGAACTCCGCGCCCTTGGCCGGCACGTCCAGCGCCAGCCGGTTGTGCACCACGTCGATGATGTTGCCGCCCAGTCCGCCGATGACGGCGCTCATTTTGGACAGCATGCCGGGCCGGTCGTCGCCCAGGATCCGGTACACGATCATCTTCTTCTCGCGCACCAACTCGCGGTTCAGCACCACGGCCAGCATGCGGGCGTCGATGTTGCCGCCGCACAGCACCAGCCCGACCTTCATCCCCCTGAACCTGTCCGGCCAGGCCAGCAGGGCCGCGAGACCGCCGGCGCCGGCGCCCTCGGCCACCGTCTTCTCCAGGGTGGCGTAATAGGCCACGGCGGTTTCGAAGTCCGCTTCCTGGCAGACCAGAACGTCCTCGATCAGCGGATCGGCGATGGCGAACGGGATGTCGCCCACGGCCTTGATGGCGATGCCCTCGGCGATGGTCTGGCCGCCGCATTTCGGCGTCTCGCCCCGGCGCTTGGCGCTGAACGAGGGATACATGGCCGCCTCGACGCCGAAGATCCGGATGTCCGGCTTCATCGCCTTCGCCGCCACCGAACAGCCGGCGATCAGACCGCCGCCGCCGATGGGGATGATCAGGGCGTCCAGATCCGGCGCGTCCTCCAGGAACTCCACCGCGCAGACGCCCTGGCCCGTGACGATCCCCTCGTCATCGAAGGCCGAAACGAAGACGAAGCCCTTCTCGTCGCGCAGCCGGTGAGCCTCCTCGGTCGAGCCGCTGAAGTCGAGGCCCTTGATCACCACTGTCGCGCCGTGGGCGCGGGTGCCGTCGGCCTTCACGAAAGGCGTCCCCTCGGGCATCACAATCGTCACCGGCACGCCCAGCCGGGCGCCGTGATAGGCCAGGGCCTGGGCGTGGTTGCCGGCGCTGGCGGCCACCACGCCGCGTTTCCGCTCGTCCGGCGTCAGCTGCAGCAGCCGGTTCAGGGCGCCGCGTTCCTTGAAACTGCCGGTGAAATGCAGGTTGTCGAACTTGACCCAGACCTCGGCCCCGGTGAGCTGTGACAGCCGCCGCGAATAGCGCACCGGCGTGCGGTCAACCTGGCCGGCGATACGGTCGCGGGCCGTCAGAATGTCGTCAAACGTGACTGTCATGGACGCTCCCTATACCCGGTCTGCGCCGGGTTGATGCGCGCTTTTGGCCCACGGCCCGACGCGCCGCAACCTTGACCTTATGCCGGCGTTGAGCGTCTGATCGGGACGTTCGACCCGCACCCCTGACGGAGAGAGCCTTCATGTCCGCCCGCCACCTGATCGCCGTGGTCGCCGTCGCCGCCTCCCTGGCCGCCTGCGAGACCGTTCCCATGGGCGATCCGCGCCCCTCGTCCTCCGCCTTCAGCGCTGAAGACTTCGCCTGGTCGGCTGGATCGGGCCGCGGCGCCATCGACGGCCGGGTCGCCTTCAGCCGCGACGGCCAGAGCTTCGCCTGCACCGGTTCGGTCGCCCTGACGCCCGACACCCCTTACACCCGCGCCCGGTTCCAGACCCTCTACGGCTCGACCGACCGCGCGGCCATTCCTGAGGCGGTGGTGCGCGCCCGCACCGTCGAGAACCCCAGCGCCGACTATCGGTCCTTCGTCCGCTCGACGACCTGCCAGAACGGCCGCTTCGAATTCTCGGGACTCCCGGACGGTGACTGGTTCATCATCACCCCGGTCAGCGCCGGTGGCGACCGCATCGTTCTGATGCGCCACATCGGCACCCGCGGCGGACGCGTGTCCGTCACCCTGTAAGAGCCTCGCCTGCCCGTACCCGTTGTCTTTGGGGCCGCGTATCCGGCCGCTTCGGAGAGTTAACCATGTTCCGTCTCGCCCTGATCGCCGCCGCCGGCCTGAGCCTGTCCGCCCTTCCCGCCGCCGCCCAGTCGTGGAGTGGGACCTATGACGCCGGCTACCGGACCGGCGACGGCTACAGCGCGTATGACGCCGGCTATGGCGAACGGCCCTACCAGGGCGGCTATGAGCAGCGGTCCTACGACGACGGCTACCGGGCGCGCCGCTCCAACGCCGCGCCCTCGAATTTCGACTGGCGCAGCCAGCTGGACCGGCCCGGCGACTTCCGCTGCGACCAGTTCTGGGACGCCAACCGCGACGACTGTGGCGCGCGCTGGCGCGACCAGCGCCGTCAGGCCAGTCCGCAGGCCCGGCGCGACTATCGCGAACTGGCCGGTTACGACCGCGACGGCTACGGCCACGGACGGTACGGCTACGGCAATCGTCGCGGCTACGGGTCGGCCTACAACTATGGCCACGCCCAGGGATCGACGACCTATCACGGCGCCTATGGCCGTCCCGACCATGTCTATCCCGGCGGCGGCGTCAGCTACGGCGGCGGATACGGCGGCGGGTACAACGGCGGCTACGACAGCGGCTACGGATCACGGTCCGACTGGTGCCGCGCCACCTACCGCTCCTATGACCCCCGCACCGGCTACTACCGCGCCTACAGCGGCCGGCTGGTCTACTGCGGCTAACCCGCGCTCAAGCAGCGAGACGCCGCGCGTCGAGCGATAGCGCCGAAAGACCCGCGCTCAAACAGCGAGCGACCGCGTCGCGAGCGATAGCGCCCAACTAACGATGCTCATTCGATCACGGATCGGTGGATAACCGCTGTTCGCCATTGTTTGGCCTTCTCCGACCCGCTTCGGTGGCCCTGACCCGCAAGGGGCGGTGGATCAGGGAGCGCGTACATGTCCCAGCACAACATTTCCGGTTCGGAAGTCTTCGGACCCAAGCCCGGCGTCATGCTGCGGTCGGTCAAGACCAGCGGCCTGCGGCGGCAGCGCGCCGCCCGCACCTGGGCGGCCTTCATCGCCGGCGCCGTGGTGGCGGTGGCCGGCGGAGCCATTGCCCTGGCGGCGATCTTCGGCCCGACGCTGTTTGGTTAGGCCGCGGTCAAAAGGCTCCGCCTTTTCGACCCGACGCGGCCTGGCGCTCAAGTAGCGAGCGACCGCATCGCGAGCGTAGCGCCCCTTGGCGTCACGCCAGCCACACCATCCGTCTGGTCTCCGCCTCGGCCCCGCGCGCGCGGCTGAAACCCTTGCGGACCTCGCCCGTGTAGAGGAAGCCTGCCTTCTCCAGCACCCGGCCTGACGCCGGATTGTCGCTGAAATGCCCCGCCATCAGGGCGCGGCGCTTCCACGCCTTCGACGCCCAGGCCGTCGCCCCCTGCAGCGCCTCGGTCGCGAAGCCCCGGCCCCAGTAGGGGCGGGCGATCCAGTAGCCGACCTCGGGCGCGGGATCGCCGTCCTCGAACAGGCCGATGACGCCGACCGGACCGTGGTCCTCATGTTCGATCAGGAAGGTTCGCGCCCGGGCCGGATCCTGCACCGCCACCGTCAGCACGAAATCCTCGGCGTCCGCGATTCCGTACGGATGCGGCATGCGCAGCGTCATGCGCGCGATCCCGGGATCGTTGGCGAAGGCCGCGAGCCGGGAGATGTCCTGGGCGCCCGGCGAGCGCAGCACCAGACGCCGCGTCTCGACGACGGGAGAAGGTTCGATCACGCACATGACACGGCCTCGTTCGATCTGCCGCCTCCTTGGAGGGCTCGGGCGGCGTCGAGGCGGGGAAACGCAAACGGGGAGCCTGGTGATCCAGACTCCCCGCGGAAACTTGTCCCTGGTCCGGATCGCGGCTCTCGAGCCTTGCGCGATCCGGGTGTCAGTCGGTCTGCGCTACTCGGCGGCCATGGCCTGTTCGGTGGCCGGAAGAATCGACACGTAACAACGGCCGTTCGCCTTCTTGGTGAACTTCACGGCGCCGTGGGCGGTCGCGAACAGCGTGTGGTCGCGGCCCAGGCCGACGTTGTCGCCCGGGTGGAAGGTGGTGCCGCGCTGGCGCACGAGGATGTTGCCGGCCAGAACGTTCTCGCCGCCGAACTTCTTCACGCCGAGGCGCTTGGAATGAGAGTCGCGACCGTTACGCGACGAACCACCGGATTTCTTGTGAGCCATAGGTCTGCTCCCTGTCTCTAACTGTTCTTACGCTTCGTCGGTGGAGGCGGGCTTGGCCTTGGGCGCAGCCTTCTTGGCCGGAGCCTTCCTGGCGGCGGCTTCAGCCTTCGGAGCGGCGGCGGCCTTGGCGGCCTTGGCCGGCTTGGCTTCGGTCGCTTCGACGCGCGGGGCCAGGCCACGGGCGCGGAGGTTCATTTCGGCCTTGGTCATCAGCGAGGTCTCGCCGTCCCACTTGGCCTTCTCGCCGGCGCCGTCGATGCCGGTGATGCGCAGGACCGATTCCATCTGGCGATGGCCGTTGGTGCGGCGATAGCCCTGACGGCGGGTCTTCTTGAAGATCTTGATCTTCTCGCCCTTGCGGGTCTCGACCAGGGTCGCGGCGACAGCAGCGCCCGCGATCAGGGGAGCGCCCAGGGTCACGCCCTTTTCGCCGCCCAGCATCAGGACGTCGCCGAACGAAACGTTCGAGCCGGCCTCGCCGTCGAGCTTCTCGACCACAATGACGTCGCCCGGTTGAACCCGGTACTGCTTGCCGCCGGTCTTGATCACCGCGTACATGTTGAAGCCTCAGCGAAACGCAAAAAGAATAGCCCGACGGGGGACCCCCGCGGGCGAAGAGCGGCGACATAGACGCAGAGGGGTGTCGGAGTCAACGCGGACGGGCGAAAAAACGGGGGTGGGTCGATCGCGCCGCCGGGACGCTGTGTCGCTCTGGACTGTTATAAGATAACATTCTAAGAGGACCGACGATGACGCCGTCCGACCTCGAACAGCCCGTATTCCTGTCCCTTCTGGGTGCAGGCTTCGTGACGGCCTTCCTGCACGCCGCCCTGCCGACCCACTGGCTGCCCTTCGTTCTGGTCGGTCGGGCGCAGCGCTGGACCCTGCCCCGGATGATGGGCGCGGTCACCGCGGCCGGCCTGGCGCATATCCTCACCACGGCGATCGTCGGCGGCCTGATCGTCGCCGCCGGCCTGGCCATGGACCAGTGGGTGTCGGGTCTGCTTCCCCACCTGTCGGCCGTCCTGCTGTTTCTCTTCGGCGCCTTCTATGTAAGCCGGTCCCTTCTCCGACGCCCCGTCCCCGCCGAGGGACCGCCGCTCGAACTCGCCGAGCCGACGGTCTCTCATGCCGCCGCCTTCTGGGGTCTGGTCCTCATGATGGCCGTCTCGCCCGGCGAGGTGCTGCTGCCGATCTATCTGTCCCAGGCCGGAGAGGGTCTTCCCATCCTCGCCGCCCTGACCCTGAGCTTCGCGGTCGGCACGGTCGCCGGCATGGCCGTCTTCACCCTTCTGGCGCGCGCGGGCTGGTCGGTGCTGCGGCTGGAGCGCTGGGCCCGCTATGAGGGCGTGGTGCTGGGCGGCGCCCTGATCGTGATCGGCCTTCTCGTCGTGGCGCATCAGCACTAGGACTGGTCGCATGGCGCACGCGCATCACGACCACGACCACCCGCACGATCCCGACCACGACCACGCCGGAGGCCACAGCCATGGCCACGGCGGTCACCATCACGGCCCGGTCGATACCGGCGACTGGCGCTACGCCGTCGGCCTGATCGTCAACCTGGCCTTCGTCGGCATCGAGTTCGGGGCCGGCATCTTCAGCGGCTCCACCGCCCTGATGGCCGATGCGGGGCACAATCTGTCAGACGTGCTGGGTCTCGCCATGGCAGGCGGCGCGGCCTGGCTGGCCCGACGCGCCAGCGGGTCGCAAAAGACCTACGGTTACGGCAAGGCCACCGTCCTGGCGGCCCTCTCCAACGCCCTGCTGCTGATCTTCGCCTGCGGCGCCATCGCCTTCGAGGCCGTCCGTCGTCTCGCCGAGCCCGCGCCGGTGATGAGCGGCCTGATCATGGGCGTCGCGGCCATCGGCTTCGTCATCAACCTCGGCACCGCCCTGCTGTTCATGCGCGACCAGCACAGCGACCTGAACGCCCGCGGCGCCTATCTGCACATGATGGCGGACGCTGCGGTCTCGATCGGCGTCGTTATCGCCGGCGCGGTGATCATGGTCTCGGGCTGGTCGATCATCGATCCGCTGGTCAGCATCGTCATCGTCGTCGTCATCCTGATCGGCACCTGGGGCCTGCTGAAGGACTCGGTCAATCTGGCCATCGACGCCGCCCCGCGCGGCGTCGACGTCGAGGCGATCCGCGCCGCCTTCCTCTCCCTGCCCGGCGTCACCGCCGTCCATGACCTCCACGTCTGGGGCCTGTCGACCACCGAGACGGCGCTGACCGCCCACCTCTGCCACGACCGCCCCGACGCCGCCGCCCTCCTGGTCGAGGCCCAGGCGCTGGTCCGCGGCCGCTTCGCCATCGGCCACACCACGCTCCAGCTGGAAGCGGAACCGCTGGCGGACTGCCCGGACTGCTAAGTTGCTTTCGGCATCCTCCCGCAAGGAGCGAAGCGACGCCGACCGGGGGACCCAGCGGCGCCGAAGGCGATCTGTTCATGCAGGCTGAAACCCCATCGTTCGGGCCTTGGCAGGTTCGCGCTCTCGCGCGCCGCTGGGTCCCCCGGTCTCGCTTCGCTCGCCGGAGGATGACGAAAGCAAGGAAGGTCAGACTTTCGCCGCCGCCTTCCAC
>CAYNNT010000033.1:0-27731 GCA_964398675.1 uncultured Brevundimonas sp. | reverse complement strand
AGGCCAGCAACACAGAGCCGCCGCCTCCCGAAAGGGGGGCGGCGGTTTTGCCTTGGGCAGGGGCTTCTTCGAGCGCTGACGGTGTTCCTTGCCGTCCTGCCGTTTGCTAGAGGTCTGGCCGCGACGTCGCATCGGGAGGAAGTATTGAGCAGGATCCCGATCCTTGTGACGGGCGGCGGCGGCATGCTCGGCACGGCCCTGGCCGAGGCAGCCGCGTCCAGTCCCCGTTTCGCCCCCCACGCCCTGTCACATGGCGATCTTGATGTTCGCGACGCGGCGGCGGTGATGAATTGCGCCGATCTCGTCGCCGGAGGGTGGATCGTTCATTGCGCCGCCATGGTGGACGTCAAGGGCTGTGCGAACGACCCGGACGCGGCGCGCGCCGTCATTGTCGACGGGACGCGAAACGTCGCAGCCCTCGCCAGGGCCTCGGGCGCCCGTCTGCTGTTTCCCCAGTCGTTCCTGATCTACGGCGGCGGCGACGGCCTGATTGAAGAATCCACGCCGCCGGCGCCCCTTTCGCTCTACGGCGCCCTCAAGCTGGAAGCCGAATCCGTCGTCCTCGGGACGCTCGACGACCCCCTCGTGATTCGCATGGCCGGCTTCTTCGGAGGCGGCGCCCTCGACAAGAATTTCGTCGGGCGGATCATACCCGCCATGCACCGGGCCATGTTGCGCGGCGACGCCGTCTTTCCGGTCGGGGATCGCGTCTGGCAGCCGACCTGGACGAGGGATCTGGCCGAAAACGCGCTTCACCTGATGCAGCTGGACGCCGCCGGCGCCTACCAGATGGGCGCCCACGGCGAGGCGACCTTCCATGATGTGGCGGCCGAAATCGTCACCGCGCTGGGCTGGACGGGCCGGCTTCGCGTCGAGCCTGTCGCCTCGGCGCTCGTGGCTCACGAGGAGACGGGTCCCGAAAGGCGACCTGACAGGGCGGTTCTGTCGTGCGAACGTCTCCGCCGCGAGGGCCGTGATCTGCAACGTGACTGGCGTGCGACCCTCAACGCCTATCTGACCCATCCCCATTTCGACCAGTATCGCCCCGGAGTCTGATGTCCCCTCTCCTGACGCCGCTCGCCTCCCCGTACCTTGAGGCCCGCAACCGCACGGTCATGTCCGCCATGACGCGCGGATTCGCCGATTCCGATCACTGCGCCACGGCGGAGATCGCGGCCTACTATCGCCGGCGCGCCGAGGGCGGCGTGGGCCTGATCCTGACCGAGGGGGTGGTGATCCATCCGACGGCCGACGGCTACAAGGACGTCCCCCGGATCGCCACACAGAAACAGGCGGACAGCTGGCGTCCCGTTGTCGACGCGGTCCATGACGCCGGCGCAAAGATCGCCTGTCAGCTCTGGCACTGCGGCCGCATCTCCCATTCCGACTTCACCGACGGACATGCGCCCGTCAGTTCGACCACGCGCGCGGCGGAAGGCCTCAATCGCCAGAACGACAAACCCTATGGAGAGCCGCGGGCGCTGACCGCCGAAGAGATGCCGGAGGTCTACGGCTATTTCGTCGACGCCGCGCACCGCGCCCTTTCGGTCGGCTTCGACGCGGTCGAACTCCATCTCGGACACGGCTATCTGGCGGACCAGTTTCTGGATGCGCGGGTCAATGACCGGACCGACCGCTACGGCGGCTCGGTGGAGAACCGCTGCCGGTTCGTGCTCGAACTGCTGGATCGCGTCTTCGCCGAGGTGGAGTCGAATCGGGTCATCGCCCGGATCTCGCCGTCCCGCTGGATGGGCGGTCTGTACGACTGGCCGGACCTCGACGAGATGCTGGCCTATCTGATCCCGGAGATGTGGAGCCGGGGCCTCCGCATTCTGGACATCAGCTGCGCCAACGCCGACTATTTCGCGACTTCGGGCCGCATCATTCGTACCGTGCGGCCCAACTGGAACGGCGTAATTCTGGGTGGGGCGTCGCTCAGCCAGGAAGATGCAGAGGCGGAAGTTCGCGACGGCTTGCTGGATATGGTTACGTGGGGCCGATCGTTCCTCGCGAATCCCGACTTGACCCGCAGGATTGAAAATGGCGCGGCCTGGCTGCCCTTCGAAAACGAGATGCGTAATGTCCTTGCCTGATCGCACCCTTGGCGGCTCGCGCGGTCCCGGCCCGGCCGCCGGTTCCTCGAACCGGAACGGGTTTTTAGCGCGTGGCCTGCTGCTGGCCCTGCTGGGCGCCTTCATCGGCTTCTCGACCCCGGCCAGCGCCCAGGACCCCCTCGGCGACATGATGGGCGGCAATCCCCGCGTCCAGGACCCGCAACAATCGACTCCGGATGATGAGTGGGACGCCTGGTTCAGTGAGCCGGTAGCGCCGGAACCGGTCGGGCCGGTGGTGATCGAGTCGGACCGGGCCGCGCAGCCCGCCGCTGACCGGCGCGCGCCCGAGGCTGACCGCGTCCGTCCCCGCCAGAGGGCTCCCGCCCAGCCGGGCGAATTCGAACGCTTCGTCGCCGATGTGCTGGGCTATCCGCTTCCCCGCTTCGGCTCGACCCTGGTCGGCGACACCCGCGCCTTCGCCCCGTCGACCAATGCGACGGTCCCGCCCGACTACCGGATCAACCCGGGCGACACCGTCTCCCTGGGCCTGACCGGCTCCGTCGAAGGCGCGCTGCAGCTGACGGTCGACAGCAACGGCCGGATTTTCGTTCCCCGGATCGGCGCGGTGAACGTCGGCGGCGTCCGCTACGGCGACCTGGAAGGCGTGCTGCGCGGGGCCGTGGGACGCGAGTTCCGCGAGTTCAACGTGTCGGTCTCGGTCGGCGAACTCCGCGGCCTTCGGGTCTATGTCACGGGCTTCGTCGCAAGCCCGGGCGCCTACACCGTGTCCAGTCTCTCGACCGTCGTGAACGCGGTGCTCGCGGCCGGGGGGCCCAACGCTTCCGGCAGCTTCCGCAGTATTTCGCTGCAACGGAACGGCCGGACCATCACGACCCTCGACCTCTATGATCTGCTGCTCAACGGCGACAAGAGCAGCGACGTCGTCCTCCAGAACGAGGACGTCATCTTCATCGGACCGGTCGGCGACCAGGTCGCCATCACCGGCAGCGTCAACAACCGCGGCATCTTCGAAACGGCGCCGGGCGAAAGCCTCGACGACCTGTTGCGCTACGCCGGCGGACCCAGTTCGGTCGCGGACCGGGACCGTCTGCTGGTCGCCAATGTTTCGAACATCAACGAGTCCGGCTGGCAGAGCCTGACCCGGGCCGAGGCCTCCACCACCGCGCCCGAGGCGGGCGGCATCGTCCGCGTCCTTCCCGCCGTGGGTCTGGCCCAGCCGCTTGAGCGCCAGGCGGTCCTGGTGACGATCGAGGGCGAGGTCGAGCGGCCCGGCAACTACTATCTCCGTCCGGGGTCGACCATGGCCGATCTGATCGCCGAGGCCGGCGCCTTCACGCCGCGGGCCTATCTGTACGGCACGCGCGTGCTGCGCGATTCGATCCGCATCCAGCAGGAGGAAGGCTTCGCCCAGGCTATCGCCAGCCTCGAGCTGTCGCTGGCCGCGGCGCCGATTACGGATCGCAGAACCCGCACCGCAGAGGAAGCCCAGGAAGACGTGGGTTTCGCGCGGGCGATTATTGAACAGCTGAGGACCCGGCGTCCGGACGGCCGGATCATCCTGGACGTCGAACCCGGCGGAGATGGCCTGCCGATGGCCCTGCTTCTCGAGAACAACGACCGCGTTCTGATCCCGCCACGACCCGTCACCGTCGGCGTGTTCGGCGCCGTCTTCCAGCCGGGCTCCTTCGCCGAAAGCCATGGCGACCGGATCGGCGACTATCTCGCCAAGGCCGGCGGACCGACGCGGATCGCCGACCGGTCCGGTCTGTTCGTGGTGCGTGCGAACGGCGCGGTCGTCTCGCAGCAGCAGCGCGGTCGCGGCAATGTCCTCGATGAATACGCCATGCCCGGGGACATCATCTTCGTCCCCGTCCAGACCCGCGGAAACAGCCTGCTGGATCGGGTGATCGAGGTCGCGACGGCCATCTACCAGGTCTCGCTCGGCGCCGTCGGCCTGAAGGTCCTGACCGAGTGAGCCCCGCATCCTGGAAAGCAGAGGCGGTCCGAACCGCCCAAAGCCCCACCCGGCGACGTGTCCTATACGCCGCCGTGGCGCTGGTGGCCGTGCTGCTGTGCCTCTTCCCCCGCCCGCACCTCGCGCGGGTCAAACTCCTGCCGCAGGGCAGCAGCAGCGGCGCCGGCGCCCTGATCTCGGCGCTCGGCGGCGGCGGCGTGCAGAATTTCGCGGCCGTGCTCGGTGCGCAGAAGACCAACTATCTGGTCATCGGCCGCAGCCACGACGTCCAGCAGGAAGTCGTGCAGCTGCTGGATCTCGTCGACCTGTGGAACAGCCCCGACCAGGCGGCGGCGGAACGGAAGCTCGGCAAGAAGGTCGATATCGAACTTCTGACCGGCGGCGTTCTGGAGGTGACCGCGCGGGACACCGACCCGGTCTTCGCCCAACGGCTGGTCGAGGGCTTCAGCGAGGCCATCAAGACCCGGCTGGCGGGCCTCGGCCAGGAGCAGGTCCGGACCAAGCGCGCGATCGTGACCGCCCGGCTGGCGGAAGCCAATACGGCCCTCGAGACCGCCGAACGCGACCTGAACGCCTTCCGGATCCAGAACAACCTGCCGTCGCCCGAGGCCGAACTCGGCGCGGCCGTGAATACCCGCCTCACCCTCGACGCCCAGATCCGCGGCAAGGAAGTCGAGATCGAGACGGCGCGCCGGTTCCAGACCGACAACAGCATCCGCGTGCGCACCCTGGTCAGCGAACTCGCCGCCCTGCGCCGCCAGCGCGCCGAGGCGGATCAGGCCGGCAACGGTGAAAACGCCCTCGCTCTCTCGTCGCAGACCGCCGAATACGTTCGCCTGTATCGCGAACAGAAATTCGCCGAGACCATCATGCTGGTCTACCGCCGGTTCTTCGAAGAGGTCAGCGTCGAGGGCCTGTCGGCCGAGACCACCGTTCAGGTCATCGAACGCCCGCACATCGATCCGAACCGTCAGTTCAACCTGTCCGGCATCGCGCTTCTGCTTCTGGTCCTGCTGGCCGCCGCCTTCACCGAAATCTATGCGCCGATGACCGGCCTGGCGCGCCGTCCCCGTCGGCCGGAACCGCAGGATCCGCGATGACCCGGGCGGCCGCTGCGCCGAAGCGGGCCGTCCCCGAGGTCTCGGTGGTCATCCCCTGCTTCAACGAGGAGGAAAACGCCGCCGCCATCGCCGGGGCGGTCGCGGCTGAACTGGCGGCGCTGAAGGCCGACTACGAGATCATCTTCATCGACAACGCCTCGACCGACGCGACGGTCGAGCGGATCATGGCCCTGTGCGCGGCCGATCCCCGCATCAAGCTGATCGCCAACAACCGCAACTACGGCCAGATGCGCTCGCCGACCCACGGCATCTATCAGACGAGCGGACGGGGCGTGATCGCCATGTGCGCCGACTTCCAGGACCCGCCGGCCCTGATCGGCCGCTTCGTGACCCGCTGGCGCGAGGGCGCTGCCGTCGTGCTGGGCGTCCGCGCCAGCGAGAAGACCTCGGTCGGCCTCGGCGTGGCGCGCAGGCTCGCCTACGGCTTCCTCGGCCAGTTCGCCGACTATCAGGTCATCCCCGGCGCGACCGGGTTCGGCATCTACGACCGGCGCGTCGTCGACACCCTCGCGCAATGGAACGAGCCCGAGCCCTTCTTCCGCGGCATGCTGGTCGAGAGCGGCTTCCCCATCGAGATCATCCCCTACGACCGCCCGCTTCGCGCCGCCGGCCGGTCCAAGAACAATTTCGCCACCCTGTTCAGCTTCGCCCTGTCCGGTCTGGCCAGTTCGTCGCGCAACCTCCTGCGCCTGCCCTTCCATGTGGCGGCGGGCATGCTCGGCCTGGCGGGGCTGACGTTCGTCGGCCTCCTCTGGGCCTGGATCACCGGCGCGGGGATCGGCCTCTGGCTGATCGCCCTGCTGGTCGAGGTGTGCGCCGGGCTGACCTTCATCTTCCTCGGCCTGATGGGAGAGCAGATCCGGCTGATCGCCGAGCGCGGCCGCAACACGCCGCTCGTGGTCGAAAAGGCGCGGGTCAATTTCTAGGATGGACACGATCCGGCGCGCCGCCGCCGGCTGGCGGACCGGGCTGCAGCGCCTCGACCAGTTCTGGGCCTATGTCCGCGTCGGCGTCCTGAACGCGGCGTTCGGCTACGGCGTCTATGCCCTGCTCCTGTATGTCGGGGTCAATCTGTTCGCCGCCCAGATCATCGCCCACCTGCTGGGCATGATCTTCAACTACTTCATGTTCCGTCGGCACGTCTTCCGCGACTCCCGCGCCGCCGTCCTGCCCTATATCGCCGCCTATGCCGTCAACTACGGTCTCAGCCTGGTCACCCTCGCCGGGCTGAACCGGGTGCTGGAGTCCGACTATCTGGCCGGCTTCCTGTCGATCGTCTTCGTCGCCCTGGTCAATTTCGTCGTGCTCAAATTCCTGGTCTTCCTGCCAAGGTCGACGGACGGATGACCCCGGCGAAGGCCAGCGGCCGGCACTGGAGCCTCGGGTTCGAGACCCTTCTCGGCCTCGTCGTCGTCGGCAGCGTCGTCTGGGCCGGATGGCGGTTGCACCTCGACGGGTTTCTCCCGCAGCCCTTCTTCTGGGTCGTCTCGGACACCCTGATGGACTGGCACAACCCGGCCTACTGGGCGCACAATTCCGGCGCCTATGAGGTCTGGCGGTCGGTCTATCCGCCGCTCTCGTTCGTCTTCCTCAAAATCTTCAGCAGCGGCGCCTGCTACGTCAACGACCCCTTCGCGGGCCGGGAGTGCGATCGCTGGGGCCAGATCTCGCTGCTGGGATTCTACCTGCTGAACGCCGTCCTGCTGTACCGGCATTTCCGCTCCATCGATCCCCGCACGGCCCTCCTCCGCGCCGTGGTGCTGGTCGTCGGCATGCCGATGCTGTTCGGTCTGGAGCGCGGCAATCTGATCATTCCCTGTTTCACCGCCTTCGTCCTCGGCCACAGCCGGCTGCTGAAGTCGGCCCGCGCGCGCTGGCTGGCCCAGGCGTTCGCCATCAATTTCAAGCCCTATCTGGTCCTGACGCTCATCCCCTTCCTGATCCGGCGGCGCTGGCGCTGGTTCGAGGGGGCCGGGATCGCGACCCTGGCGGTCTATCTGGTCACCCTCGCCCTGATCGGCGGCGGCACCCCGATGGAGATCGCCCGCCACACGGGCGAGCTCGCGGCCCTGCAGACCGGCTCGGCCTGGTCGGACCTCTACTACGCGACCTCCTACGCCCCGCTCGTGCGGTTCATGACCTCGGACTTCCCGGTCATGGACTATGTCGGATCCCGGCCGGTCGAAGCCTTGAGCCTCATCCTGCCCCTGCTGACCCTGGCCGCGCAGATCGCCGTCGTGGCCGCCGCCTCGGCCGCCTGGCTCAGGCAGACGCCGGTCCCGATGCGTTGGATGAACGGCGCCATCTGCGCCATGATCCTGAGCAGCTCCCAGCCCAGCGCCTACGCCCAGATCTTCATGCTCTTCTTCGTCTTCATGGAGCCGTGGAAGGGGCCGACCCGGATCATGATGCTGGTCTGCGCCTACGCCCTCAGCCTCGTCGGCGACTACCCCCTGTTCGACATTCCCCAGTTGCCGATGGAGTCGTGGCTGAGCGGGCGCGAGGTCCTGCCGTCCGTCGGCGTCGCCCTCGGCCAGTTCGTCCGTCCGGGCCTGGTGCTGCTGATCCAGTTCGGCTTCGCGGGCCTGGTCCTTCAGCAGGCGCTGGGCCCCCGGAGACTGGCGATCGAGTCCGAGACGATCGCCTCCAGTCCGACCGGCGTCAGCCCGAGCCCGCCGACCGCGGCCTGATAGCCGGCGCCGTCGCCGACGTACCGGCTGGCCGGAGCCGCCGCATCCAGGTGTCGAACGATACGCGCCGGATCCAGTCCGAGTTGGCCGCACACCATCAGGGCCAGGTCGCCGATCTCGACGAGTTCCGCCCCGGCGCTGTCGAACGGCTTCGAAGCCCCGGCCGGCGCGGACTGCGCCCGGCTGACCAGCACCGCCATCAACTCCTCGACATGGACGTATGAGCGCAGCACAGGACCCCGCGCCCGGATCGGGATGTCGCCGCCCGACAGCGCGGCGCGGATCAGGGACGACAGCGCATAGAGCTCCAGCTTGTTGCCGTACGGCCCGCCGACATTGAAGACGCGGCACACCGTCAGCGACGCGCCGTTCGCCTCGCACCAGTCGGCCAGGGCGACCTCCTGCAGGCCCTTCATATGGCCGTAGGGCTCATCCGCCAGCGCCGGCGGCCTTCCTTCGGGGCCATGGACCGCTCCGGACGACGCGAAGATCAGCCGCGGCCCGTCGGCGCCCGCGATCAGGCGCAGCGCCGCATCCTGCAACGCCTCGCTCTGCGCCACATAGTCCGTAACCGGAAGATCGACCGTGCGATCTTTCCCGAGGGCCGCAAAATGGGCCACGGTCCAGTCCGCGCCTGCCAGCGGCGCGGCCCCGGCCAACGCCTCCAGGCCGACCGTCGTCCCGTCCTCCAGCGTCAGTCGGCGGGCCGTCGATCCGAACACCCGCAGCCGGCCGTTGTCCGGCGTCAGGCCCGCGCGCATCGCCATCTCGACCATGGCCGTCCCGAGCCACCCCGCCGCGCCCGTCACCGCCAGCCGGGCCGACGGGCCAAGGGCGCGCTCGAACGCCGTCTGGACGGCCCGGCGATGTGCGGGAAGGCGGTCCAGGATCAGACCCGCGCCGGCCGGTCGCGCAGGAACTGCCGGATCATGTCGCAGGCATAGGTCAGGTGGTCTTCCGTCAGGCCGGGGTACAGACCGATCCAGAAGGTGGACGTCATCACCTTGTCCGACCGCGTCAGGTCCCCGGAAACCCGCCAGTTGCGGGCCTTCATATAGGGCTGGCGGATCAGGTTGCCCCCGAACAGCAGGCGCGTGGCCACCTTCTTCTCATTGAGGAACTGGACCATATCGTCCCGGATCCCCTCCTCGTCGCTGCGCAGCGTCAGGGGGAAGCCGAACCACGACGGCTCCGAACGCGGCGTCGCCTCGGGCAGGATCAGCTGATCCTCCAGGTCCGCGAGGCCCGCCTTCAGGAACTCGAAATTGGCGTTCCGTGCCCGGATGAAATCCGGCAGCCGGTCGAACTGCGCCAGGCCCACGGCGGCCTGCATGTCCGTGATCTTCAGATTATAGCCGAGGTTGGAGTAGGTATATTTGTGGTCATAGCCGCGCGGCAGGTCGCCCAGCTTCCACTTGAACCGCTTGTTGCAGGTGTTGTCCTCGCCGGGCGCGCAATAGCAGTCGCGGCCCCAGTCGCGGACGGATTCGATCAACCGCTTCAGGTCGCCGCGATCGGTCCAGACCGCGCCGCCCTCGCCCATGGTGATGTGGTGGGCGGGATAGAAGCTGACCGTGCCGATGTCGCCGAAGGTGCCGACCAGCTGGCCGTCATAGCGGGCGCCGAGGGCGTCGCAGCTGTCCTCGATCACATACAGATCATGCTTCTTCGCCACCCGCATGACCTCGCCGAGGTCGAACGGATTGCCGAGGGTATGGGCGAGGATGATGGCCCGGGTCTTGTCGGTCACCGCCGCCTCGATCCCGGCCGGATCGATATTGTAGGTCGGCAGGTCGACATCGACGAAGACCGGCACGAGGCCGTTCTGGATCGACGGATTGACCGTCGTCGGGAAGCCGGTCGCGCAGGTGATGACCTCGTCGCCGGGCTTCAGCGCCCGGTCGCCCAGCATCGGCGAACACAGGGCCGTGGTCGCGGCGAGGTTGGCCGAGGAGCCGGAGTTGACGGTCAGGGCGAACCGGACGCCGATGTATTCCGCCAGCCGGGCCTCGAACGCCGTGTTGAACCGGCCCGTCGTCAGCCACAGGTCGAGCGAGGAATCGATCAGGTTCTGCAGCTCGGGCGCGCCGACGACCTTGCCCGACACGGGCACCGCCGAGTCGCCGGCGACAAAGGGCGCGGGCGCATAGGCGAGGTCGGCGTACTGGCCGGCCAGCTCCATCATCTGCGCCCTGAGCGCCGCCATTTGATCCGTTTTACTGAGCATTCGAAACCTTGCCTTCAGGCGCAAACATAGTCGGAGAGTTGTTGTTCAGAGACGGCCCGCATATCGCGGCCGGCCTTGTGGGCGCGATACCAGTCCGCCGTCTTCGTGAGCGTGGTCGCCAGCGGCCAGCGCGGCCGCCAGCCCAGTTCCGTGCGCGCCTTCGTGTGATCCAGCGTCAGCAGCGTCGCCTCATGCACGGCATGGGGATCGCGGCGCACCTCGTGGCGGGCGTCCTCGCCCCAGGCCGCGGCCAGGCCGGCGGCGATCTCGCCGACCGCCACATTGCCTTCCGGGTCGGGACCGAAATTCCATGCCGGCGGACTGACGGCCTGCGTCCGGCAGATGTGCTCGACAGCCAGCAGATAGCCGCAGCAGGGCTCAAGCACATGCTGCCAGGGCCTGACCGCATCGGGATTGCGCAGGATGGCGGGGCGCCCCTCCGCGAACGCCTGCATCAGATCGGGCACCAGCCGGTCGGGCGACCAGTCGCCGCCGCCCACGACATTGCCCGCCCGCGCCGAGGCGACGGCCGTGGCGCCGGCTGTCGAGAAATACGACCACCAGTAGGACTGGGTGACCAGTTCGGCGCAGGCCTTGGAGTTGCTGTAGGGGTCGCGGCCGCCCAGACGATCGGTCTCGCGATACGGCGCAAGCTGCTCGAGGTTCTCGTAGCATTTGTCGGTCGTGACGATCAGCGCAGCCCGCACGTCCGGGGTGCGTCGGACCAGGTCCAGCACATGGGCCGTGCCCATCACATTGGTGGAATAGGTCTCCAGCGGGTCCTGGTAGGAGCGCCGCACCAGCGGCTGGGCCGCCAGATGCAGGACGATATCCGGCCCGAAATCCCGGAAGGCGCGCTCCAGCGCCGGCAGGTCCCGGATATCGCCGATGACCGAATGGCAGGCCTCCCCGACCCTGGCCGTCCCGAACAGGCTGGGCTCGGTCGACGGCGCCAGACTGTAGCCGCACACCTCCGCGCCGAGCGACCGCAGCCACAGCGTCAGCCATCCGCCCTTGAATCCCGTGTGTCCGGTCAGGAAGACGCGGCGGCCGCGCCAGAACGCCGCGTCGGGCAGGAACGCGGTCACCAGGACTTCCAGGGGGCGCCGGCGGCCCACATCTCTTCGAGATGTTCCTTGTCGCGCAGGGTGTCCATCGGCTGCCAGAAGCCGTCGTGACGGAACGCCATCAGGTCGCCGTCCGCCGCGAGCGTCTCGAGCGGCCCCTTCTCGAAGATGGTCTCGTCCCCCTCGATCAGGTCCAGCACCGACGGATTGAGAACGAAATAGCCGCCATTGATATAGCCCGCCTCATTGTGCGGCTTTTCGACAAAATGGGTGACGGCGTCGCCCACCATGTCGAGGGCGCCGAACCGCGCCAGCGGGGTGACGGCGGTGACCGTCGCCTTCCTGCCGTGCCGCTCGTGAAAGGCGATCAGCGCGCCGATATCCACGTCCGAGACGCCGTCGCCATAGGTCATGCAGAAGAACGGATCGTCGCGGACATGGCTGGCGATCCGGCCGACCCGGCCCCCGGTCAGGGTGTCCTGCCCGGTGTCCACCAGCGTGACCCGCCAGGGCTCGACATTGCTCTGGTGGATGGTGACGCCCCCGCTCTCGAGGTCCACGGTCAGGTCGGCGTTCTGGTAGGAGTAGTTGAGGAAATACTCCTTGATCTTGTGGCCGAGGTAGCCGCAGCAGATCACGAAGTCATTCACGCCGTAGTGGCTGTAGCTCTTCATGATGTGCCACAGGATCGGCCGGCCGCCGATCTCGACCATGGGCTTGGGTCGAACCGCCGTTTCCTCGGCGATCCGGGTTCCCTTGCCCCCGGCAAGGATGACGGCCTTTATGGTGTTCGGCTTCAAGGCGTGTCCTTTCAGGCCGGCAGCCAGGCGCCGACGCGCGCGAGGGTCTCGTCAGACAGCGGCGGCGTCATCCGGTGCAGCGGATTTGACACCATGCCGCCGCCTTCAACCATGCGACTTGTGATGCGCGGGAAATAGGTCTGCTGCGGGTCGACCGGCACGATGAAGGCCTGGACGCCCCGGCCGTTGAAGCGCTCCAGGAAGGCCGGATCCGACTCGAAGCCTTCGGCCAGCCTCATGCAGGGCACGTCCCAGACGTCGAACAGCCGGGACCAGTCCGGCAGGCCGAGGCCCGTGGAGCGATCGCAGCCCACATACCGGCCCTGGAAATAGTTCACCTGCACCGAACGGATCGAGGCGTAGCCGTTGTCGTCGAAGATGAAGATCTTGAGGTCGAGGTCGTTCACCGCCGCCGTGCCGATCTCCTGCAGGTTCTGGGAAAAGCCGCCGTCGCCCTCGACCAGAATGGTGCGGCGGCCGGACGCGATGGCCGCGCCGATCGCGCCGCTCAACCCGTAGCCCATGGACGCCAGCCCCTTGTTGGTGACCATCCGCTGGCCGGACTGCATTTCGAACGCCTGCATCATCACCGTGAACGCCCCGCCGCTGCTGCAGGGGATGACGATGTCCTCGGGCTTGCTGAGCTGCCCCAGCGTCGTCGCTACATCATAGGGCGACAGGAAGCCCGGCCCCGTGGTGTTGGCTTCCAGCAGGGGGACGTCCTGCCGGACCTGACGGCAGTAGGCCAGCCATTCGCCATGCGCGCCGAGATCGCGCCCGAGCAGGGCCTCAAGCAGGGCGTTGGCGTCGGCGCAGATCGGCCAGGCCGTGCGCGGATGGCCCTTCTCCAGCTCCCGGCTGTCGATATCGACGTGAACGATCTCGCCGGTCGGTACGAACTCCTGCCAGTTGAAGCCGCTTTGCTGGTAGCCCAGCCGCGTGCCGAGGGCGATCAGCAGGTCGGACTGCTGCACAATCAGATTGGCCGACCGCTGGCCCCAGGTGTTGGCCCGGCCGACATACATGGGGTGATCCCGCCCGATCCGGTCCGCCCCGTTCCAGGTCGTCGCGACCGGAACCCCGGCGGCTTCCAGCGCGCCCGCCAGCCGCTGCCCGGTGTGATGGTCGACGCCGCCCCCCAGAAGGAAGAGCGGACGCCGGGCCCCGCGGACCTTTTCGGCAAGGGCGTCGATTTCCGGGACCCCCAGGGTCGGCGCAGCCGGTCGCGACGGCGCCTCACCGGCCAGGGCGGCGGGATCGACCTCGCGGCCCTGGATGTCCAGCGGCAGTTCCAGAAACACCGGGCCGCGCCGTCCGTGGCTGCCGGCCTCGGCGCGTTCGACGAAGGCGCGCTGGTCCAGCACCGCCTCGATGGTCGAGGCGTGGGCGGTGATCGATTTGACGATCGAAACGCCGTCGATCTCCTGGATCCCGCGCTGCCTTACCTCGCCGCGGCTCAGATCCGGCGTCTTGACCTGACCGCCCAGCACCAGCAGCTCCCGGCTTTCCAGCCAGGCCCCCGAGATCGCCGTCACCAGATTGGTCAGGCCGGGCCCCGCGGTGACCAGCGCCAGCGCGCGCCGGCCGTCTCCGACGGCGTTGAAATATTCGACCGCCACGCCCGCCGCCACCTCATGCACGGTGGCGATGCAGGTCATCTTGCGGCTGCAGCTGTCGAGCAGGTGCATGATGTTGCCGCCCCCGACGTAGAAGCAGTGGGTGTAGCCGAGCTCAACCAGCCAATCGACGATCTGATCGCTGTATTTCATGCGGCGTACCGGGCTTTCATCTGGGCGAACGCACCCTGGATCAGGGCTTCGGTTTCGGGGCTTCGGCCGAGCTCGACCCGCTCCACCCCGCCCGCCGCAAGCGGCAGGACGACGGCGAAGGTGTCAGCCGTGTGCTTCTTGTCGCCGCGGAACGCCTTGATCAACCGGTCGGGCGAAAGATCGCCGACGAGAGGCCCGAGGCCGGGCGTCTCCCGCAGCAGGCCGTCGATATGGGCCTCGAACTGCGCCGTCGGCCCGGCGCCGGCCTCGAGCCGCCCCATCGACCGGGACATGGCGCCGGCCGCCATCATGCCCAGCCCGACCGCGATCCCGTGCGAGATCCCGAAGTCCGAGGCGGACTCGATCGCATGCCCGAAGGTGTGCCCGTAGTTGAGCAGCAGCCGCTCCGCCTGATCGAACTCGTCGATCTCCAGGAACCATTTCTTGGACGCCAGGCTGAGGCCGATCACATCGCTCAGGACCTCGGGCCCGGCCGCGACGCCCGGCTCCAGCGCCAGATAGGCCGCGAACGCCTCCGGCGAGCGGGCGAAACAGATCTTGGCCGCCTCGCACAGACCGGCGATCCGCTGCTCCGCCGACAACGTCCCGCAGAGCGCCGGATCGATCAGGATCGCCTGCGGCGGATGAAAGGTGCCGACCAGATTCTTGTACGGCCCGACGTTGATCGACGACTTTCCGCCGATGCAGCTGTCGACCATGGCCAGCAGGGTCGTCGGCGCATAATCCCACTTCAGGCCGCGCATATAGACCGAGGCCACAAAGCCCGCGACGTCCTGGATGATGCCGCCGCCCGCCGCGATCAGCCGGGTGCGGCGCGACGCCCCGGCCTCCCGCAGGGCCATGATCACGCGCGGAATCCCGTCCAGGCTCTTCGTGGTCTCCAGCGCCGGCAGGGAGATCACGGGCACGCCGCGCCCCTCGAACCGGTCGGCGAACCAGGCGTCGCAGAGGATGACGACGTCCCCGCCGCGCTCCACCACCTCTTCCAGGGACCCCGCCTGGATGCGGGCGGTATAGGTTCCGCTCGCCGCCCTGATCTCAAACGAGGCGGACATTGCTGAACCCCAGATCGGCTGTGATGGACTGGCCGGTGACCACCGTATTCTGATCCGAACACAGGAAGCCGACCAGGCGGGCGATCCCGTCCGGAGTCGGAAGCGCGTTGAACGGCGTCGCCTGAATGACGCCCCGCAACTGTTCGGGCGCCATGGCCGCGTGGGTCATGGGCGTGTCGAGCACCCCCGGCAGCACCGCATTGATCAGATGGCCGTCCGCGGCCAGGTCGACGCTCGCGGACCGCACCAGTCCGCCCAGCGCGGCCTTGGTCATCGAATAGGACAGCTTGGTCTGTCTCGCCCGCTCCTGCCAGATCGAGCTGACCACGCACAGCCGGGCCCCGGCGGGGCTGAGCCGCTTCGCCGCCAGCAGTTCGTTGAGGCTGCGCGCGACATACAGGCAGTTGGCCTCGTACAGGTCCGCGCTCGCGGCGGCGTCGAAATCCTGCACGCTGTCCTGCCGGTTGGCGCCCTGGGCCCAGCAGACGGCGTCAAACGGGCCATGCGAGGCGAAGTCCGGCGGCGAGATCCCTTCGCCGGCCGGATCGTACTGAACCCAGGACCGGTCAGGCGTATCAGGACGCGGCGACCGGGACACGCCCGTCACCGACCACCCCCGGGCGGCGGCCATGCCGGCGACCGCCTGTCCGACGGCCCCGGACGCGCCGAACAGCAGAAGTCGCCAGCGAGACGTGTTGAGCTCTGCGGGTTCCAGGTCGATCTCTCCCTCGGGCAAGGCGGCGCGCGATCGTCGCCGTCAGCCCGCGATCCGCTCCCGATCATTTGAGGCCAGGCGGCGCTCGATCATGGCGATCCGCGCGGCGTCCTCCCGGGCGATGGCGCCGTAGTAGTCGCGCTTGTTCTTCAACCAGGCCAGTTCGAACTGAACGGCCGTTTCGATGCCGGCGACGATATTCGGGAGCGACACCGCCTCGCCGGCGAAGATGACCTTGCGGGTTTCGAAGCGATCCAGGCGCACGGCCCGCATCTCGCGCAGGGCGGGCAGGCTGCCGGTCGAGACCGATCCCCCGACCACCAGTTCCAGATCGAGGTCCCGCGCCACCTGCGCCACCTGCAGAACCGCATCGGTGACGGGCCGCGTATCGACGTCCCCGCGCGGCAGACCGCGCGACAGGGTGAAGTCGACCCGGCCGAAGACGATCCCGTCCAGATGACCCTTGGCGGCCCGCGCCATCGCCTCGAGATTCCGGAGCGTCGTCTCGGTTTCGAGGTTGAACAGGAAGCTGGTCTGGGCCCGGTCGTCGGCGTCGTGCGTCTTGTCCCTGGCCTCGATGAATTTCGACAGCGCATAGGGCGTCTCGACCATGGGGGCGATGACATAGTCGATGCCGTACAGCCGGCTCGCCAGCAGATCGCTCACCGCCTCGCAGCCGCCGATCTTGAGCGCGACCTTCAGGTCCGCCTTGCGCGCGAGTTCCAGCAGGCGAAGAAATTCGTCGGGCCGCGTGCCCTCGGCTTCGAATTCCGCTTTCACGGCGACCACACCATGGTCTCCGCGGCCGCGGCGAAGCAATTCCAGCATTTCGCGCTCAACGAGATTCAACGGTATTCCTCACACTTCAACAGATTCACACAGGCGCCGCCCCGCCATACCTGACGGGCGCAACAACCTTGGCGTTCATTCAACAGGCGGCTACGCGGGTCAACCCAATACATTCTACCGGTGTTTGCCGACCCATACCAAAACAGGCCCGGACCGCAGCGGTTGCGCGGCCCGGGCTGTCTGCAGACCTGCGGGGGCGATTTACCCCCAGATATCGTCCCTGGCGGGCGAGTGGATCCCCGACCAGTCCTCGAACACCGTGAGTCCGTCCGCGGAATTGTGGAGGTTCAGCGGATGCTCGCGCAAATGCGCCATCATCTGTTCGCGGGTGAGTTCCAGGTCCCCGACACCCGAAAGGCCGATGTCGAAATCACCCGAAAGGGTCGGCATGACCGGCGGCGCGTCGTCGAACTTGCCCATGAAGATGAAGCCGTCGTCGGTGGCCGGCAGGACCTCGGGCGAGCCCCCGTCGCCCACGGCGGCGAACAGATAGCCGTCGTCCGCCGGCAGGTCGGTGAGCAGCGAAAGCGTGTACGCCGTGTCGCCGTCCCGCGGTCCGAAGTCCGTCGCCGTCCAGTCGCGGCCCAACGGGGACGGGGCGTCCGCGTCGATGCCGGGCAGGGTCTGGGGACCGTCGGACAGGATCTTGTCCGCCGGCGCGCCGGGCAGGACCTCAGGTCCGGCGGTGACCGTCTTGTCGTCGGCGAGGGCGGGCAGAACCTGCGGAACGTTCGGGACGGGCGCCGGCAGGGTCACCGTCGAGCCGTCGCTGAAGCGCAGGGTCTCGACCCCGATCAGCAGGTCGGAGCCGTCGCGGCCGCCGACCGCGTCGGTCACCCGATAGCCGCCGCCCTCCGCCGTGATGGTGTAGTCGGCCGCGAGTCCGCGGACCTCGACGATATCCGCGCCCAGGCCGCCGTCGATCGCGTCATTGCCGCCGTTGCCGCGGATGATGTCGTTGTCGCCGCCGCCCAGAAGGGTGTCTGCGCCGTCGCCGCCGACCAGCAGGTCGTCGCCGCCGCGGCCTTCGAAGGTCACGGACGCGAGAATGCCGAGCGCCACGATGGCGTTGGCCCCGGCGCTGCCATAGGCCAGACGCGCGCCGCCGCCCGAATCCACCGAGCCGTCGAACTGGACGTTCTCGATCGAGTTGGTGCTGATCGCCACGCCGCCGGCCGAACCGCCGTTGGCGGTCAGGTCGATACTGGCGCCGCCGCCGCGCAGGATGACCGTGTCCACGCCGTCGCCGCCATAGACCTGGGTCGAACCGCCCGGCTCGCCGACGGCGAACAGGAAGGCGTCGTCGCCGGCGTCGCCGAACAGGATGTCGGACCCGCCGTCGCCGGAGATGATGTCATTGCCGTCGTCGCCGTGGATCCAGTCCGCGCCGAGACCGCCGGACAGATTGTCCACGCCCGCGCCGCCCTCGATCGTGTCATTGCCGTCGCCGCCGCTGACATTGTCGGCGCCGTCGCCGCCGAGCAGGGTGTCCGCGCCCGCGCCGCCGATCAGCAGGTCGTCCCCGCCGCGGCCTTCGAAGGTCACCGCGGCCTGGATGCCCAGGGCCACGATCGCGTTGTTGCCCGCGCTGCCATAGGCCAGACGCGCGCCGCCGCCCGAATCCACCGAGCCGTCGAACTGGACGTTCTCGATCGAGTTGGTGCTGATCGACACGCCGCCGGCCGAGCCGCCATTGGCGGTCAGGTCGATGCTGGAGCCGCCGCCGCGCAGAATGATGGTGTCCGTGCCCGCGCCGCCATAGACCTGCGTCGCGCCGCCCGGCTCGCCGACGGCGAACAGGAAGGCGTCGTCGCCGTCCTCGCCGAACAGCAGATCGGAACCGCCGTCGCCCGAGATCACGTCATTGCCGGTCCCGCCGCTGACGGAATCGGCGCCGAGGCCGCCCGCGAGGCTGTCATTTCCGGCGCCGCCGTTGATCGTATCATTGCCCTCGCCGCCACTGACGGTGTCGGCGCCGTCGCCGCCCAGCAGGCTGTCAGCGCCAAGGCCGCCGACCAGCAGGTCGTCGCCGCCGCGGCCCTCGAAGGTCACCGCCGCGAGGATGCCCAGCGCGACCAGCGAGTTGTTCGCCTCGCTGCCATAGGCCAGACGCGCGCCGCCGCCCGAATCCACCGAGCCGTCGAACTGGACGTTCTCGATCGAGTTGGTGCTGATCGCCACGCCGCCGGCCGAACCGCCGTTGGCGGTCAGGTCGATACTGGCGCCGCCGCCGCGCAGGATGACCGTGTCGGTGCCGGCGCCGCCGAAGACCTGGGTCGATCCGCCCGGCTCGCCGACGGCGAACAGGAAGGCGTCGTCGCCGTCCCCGCCGTTCAGCACATCCGAGCCGCCGTCGCCCGAGATGATGTCGTTGCCGGCGCCGCCCTGGACGGTGTCGTTGCCGGTGCCCGCCGCAATGGCGTCATTGCCGTCGCCGCCGTCGATGACGTCCGCGCCGTCGAGGCCGTTGATGACGTCATTGCCGCCGAAGCCATTGATGGTGTCCGCGCCGGCCGTGCCGTTCAGCGTGTCTGCGTTGGCGGTGCCGTTGATCGGCCCGGACTGAAGAGGCGCGCCGCTTGCATCAAACATCCCGTCGGCGAACTGCAGCCGCTCGACGTTGCTGACCGTGTCCGTCCCGTCGGCGCCCGTCACGGTGGTCACGCCGCCTGACACGGTGACGGTGTAGGTCGAGCGGTTGCCCGAAAACACCGCCGTGTCGGTTCCGTCGCCGCCGTTCATGGTGTCATTGCCGCCGCCGCCGGTCAGGGCGTCGTCGTCCGCGCCGCCGTTCAGCGTATCGGCGCCGGAGCCGCCCACCAGGGTGTCCGCGCCGGCGTCGCCGTTCAGGGTCGAACCCAGCAGAACGACCGGAACCGGGGTCTGGCTGGGGCTCGAAACGTGCAGGGTGTAGGTCTGGCCGGCCGGGGCCGGGCCCGAGACGAAGGGCGCGCTGCCGCTCACCCAGCGCCCGACCTGGATGTAGTAGGTGCCGGCGGCCGCGAAGGTGTGGCTTATGGCCGAGTCGGTGCTCGCGCCGCCATCGGACGCGCTGTCGTCATTGCTGGCCAGCTCGACGCCGGAGGAATCGACGATCCGCAGGGTGCTGTCGAACGAGGCGTTGTCGATGTCGAAATTCACCGTCTCGCCCGCGGTCACGGTGATGCGATAGTATTCGAGGTTGCCGTGCGTCGTCGCCACCACGGTGGCGTGGGGAATGGTCGTCGAGTTGGCGATCGCCGAGTTTTCGAACAGATCGAAGGCGCCGTTCAGCGAGACCGCCGTGCCGATGCTGCCGTTGGTCGTGTCGCTGCCCTTGATGATGTCGGGCGCGCCGCCGCCCTGGCCGGGCGCTCCGGCGATGAGCTGGTCCGCGCCGCCGCCGCCGTTGAGGGTGTCGATGCCGCCGCCGCCGCGCAGGACGTTGGCGTTGCCGTCGCCCGTCAGGGTGTCAGCGAAGGCCGTGCCGGTCACGTTCTCAACGGCGCTCAGGGTGTCGGAACCCGCGGCGCCGCTGGCGGAGCCCGAGGTCAGATTGACCGTCACCGCCGCGCCCGCGCCGGAATAGTCAGCGGTGTCCGTGCCGGACCCGCCGTTGAGCGTATCATTGCCCAGGCCGCCAATCAGGCTGTCGTCGCCGTCGCCGCCGTCCAGAGCGTCATTGCCGGAGCCGCCATTCAGCGTGTCGCCGCCGGCCAGGCCGTTGATGATGTCGTTCCCGCCGAGGCCGCCGATGACGTCGGCCAGGGCCGTGCCGTTGATGGTTTCATTGGTGATGTCGCCGCCGACCACGAGGCCGCCCGTCGGCGCCGCCGCGATGGTCTGGTCGGTGAACTGCAGGAATTCGACGTTGGTGACGGTCACGTTCTGGCCGTTGCCGACGATCGTGCCGGTCTGGCCGTTCCAGGTGACGGTGTAGGCTCCGCGCGCGCCGGCGAACACCACGGTGTCGGTCCCGAGACCGCCATCAACGACGTCCGTGCCGGCGTTGGGCGTGAACCGGTTGTTGGCCGAGTTGCCGCGGAACGTATCCGACCCCTGGCCGCCGATGGCGTTCTCGATCACAGCGCCGATGGCGATCGAGACGTTGCCGACCAGCCCGCCGACGCTGGAGAAGCAACCCTGGCGCAGGTCAATGATCTGGCCGTTGTTCAGATAGCCGGAGAAATCGAACGTATCCGTGCCGCCGGCGTCCCAGGCGCAGAAGATCAGGGCGCTGAGTTCGCTGCCGGCGTTGAACCAGAGCTGCCCCGCGGTCGAGTTGAAGCCATAGACAGTGTCGCCGGTCCTCGTGGACATGTTTGCGCCGTAGAGGCGCTGGGCGGCCGAAATGTCGTCCAGAAGCGGCGCCGACGAATAGCGCTGCGTACCGGCCCCGTTGGTGCGGTAATCAGCGGCGGTCGAGCGCTCGCTGAAATAGCTCATCACCGAATACTGGAGGGAATCCTCATAGTAGATGGCGCTGGCGTCATAGGTGATCACACCCCCGGAGCTGGCGTTATAGGCCGCCGGGTGGCTCAGGCCGATCGCGTGGCCGAGCTCGTGCAGCAGCGTCAGCTGACCGTACCCCTGCTGGACGGGCAGGGCGTTGTAGGACAGCGAACTGTTGATCCAGACGTCGCCCTGGACCTGGCCGAAGCCGGTCGCGCCGGGCATGCCGCCGGGCAGATAGGCGAAGGCCGCCGCGCCGTCCTGGCCGCTGGAATAGTTGCCCAGCAGGATGGTGGCGTTGTTTGAGAACTCGCTGCCGGAGTCCTGGACCCGCTGGAAGGTGATGTTGGCGACGTCCGACCAGGCCGAGAGCGCCAGGACCGTCGCCGCGATCTGGGTGGCGTTGAACTGCGTGAAGCCGGCCGTATCGGTCGGCATGGTCGTGACCGAGTCACGGAAGGCATAGGTGACCACCGCCGCCGTGCCGAGCGCTGACGCCCAGCTCTGGTTCGTCCGGGTGATCTGCGCGCCCGCGTCGGTTGAGCTCAGCGAGGGCTTGCCGTTGGGGCCGAAAACGCCCCGGTCATCGGCATTCAGGCCGAAAACCGGACCACCGTCGCCGGTGTTCGCCTCGGCCGCGGGCCCGTGGAAGCGGGCGCAGCAGGCGCAAACCTGATAGCTGGCGATCGCCCCGAAAGAGGCGTTATCGGCCAGCTCTACCGGCTCCGCAGCCTCCCCAACGCCGACGAACCGCTCGTTTCGGCCGGTAAACCCTTCGAAAGCATCAAGAAAGGTGTTCGAGATTCCGCCGGAGCGGGCGCTGTTCATACCGAAAGACATGGGGCCACCGTCGTGGAGAGACTGATTGAAACGGTCACCCTAACGACAGGGGCAGAAACGACAAGCGCAACGCAATCATGGTGTAACACAATTCTGAAATGCATCTCTGGATTGTTACACGGGTCAGGCAGGGCTTTGCGGCCGTCGGGACCGCCCGCAAGGCGTCTCCCACACCGCCGCAGCCCGAGCTTGGCGCCGCCGTGACGCCGACGCATGGTGCGGCCATGTTTGACCGGCGCCCCCCCGCTCTCGCCGCGGCGTTTCTGTTCCTCACCGGAGCCTTGTCGGCCTGCGGCTCCAGGGCTCCGGTCGCTGACTCTGACCTGGAGATCGCCGCCCCGGCGGAACAGCGGCTGATCGCCCTGACGGATCTCGACCAGCGGGTCGCGACGGTCGGCTATCGCCTCTCGGCGGCCAATGCCGGGCTCTGCCCTGCGGTGCGGAACTCGGCCGGCTGGCTGCTGCACGCCGCCAGCCAGTACAGCCCGGAGCTTCGGCCCTGGGCTGAGAACCGGTTCGGACTGGACGGAGACCTGCCGGGCCTTCTGGCCGTTCCGGAAGGATCGGCCGCCGACCTCGCGGGCCTGCGCCGCGGCGATCTTCTCCTCAGCGTCAACGGCGAGGCCCTGGCGCGGGGTGTCGACCGGCGCACGGCCGCCTTCGAAGGCGTCGAGGTCAATATCCGCAAGCTGGACCTCGCCCTGGCCGGCGGCCCCGTCGCGCTCGTGTTCCGGCGCGACGGAAACGACCTGACGGCCAGGCTCACGCCGCAACGCGCATGCGGCTACGATGTCCAGCTGGATCCGTCGGATGAGCTCAACGCCCGGGCGGACGGCAAGCGCCTGTTCATCACCACCGCCATGGCGGGCTTCACCGCGACCGATGATGAGCTCGCCGTCGTGCTCGGCCACGAACTGGCCCACCATGTCCTTGGACACCGGGCCTGGCACGAGGCCGAGACGCGGGGCCGCGAAACCCAGACCGTCCCGGCCCTGTCCGGGTCTGGCGGCGGAGCCGAACAGCAGGCCGATCGCGTGGGCCTGTACCTCGCCGCTCGCGCGGGATTCGACAGTGCCATCGCCCCCGCCTTCTGGCGCCGGTTCGGTGCGTACAACTGGCGCGTCCGGTATCCGCAGTGGGACCACCCTTCCGCCGAGGCCCGCGCCCGCGCACTTGAGGCGGTGCAGGCCGAAATCAGCGCGCGCCGGGCGTCGGGCCAGCCCCTGGTTCCATAGCCGCCGCGGCCGACGCGCACGGCCCCGTTTCCCTGCAGGATGCGGGCGGGACTATCCTGTCCACGAATCAGAAAGCCTGCGGTGACGGATTTGGCGCCAGACTCCCTGACCGGCGCCGCCGACTGGTGGCGCGGCGCCGTCATCTACCAGGTCTATCCGCGCAGCTTCGCCGATGCGAACGGCGACGGCGTCGGCGACCTGGCCGGGATCACGGACCACCTCGACCACATCGCCTCGCTCGGCGTCGACGCCGTCTGGCTCAGCCCCTTCTTCACCTCGCCGATGAAGGATTTCGGCTATGACGTCGCCGACTATTGCGACGTCGATCCGGTGTTCGGAACCCTCGCCGACTTCGACCGCCTCATCGCCCGCGCCCATGCGCTGGGCCTGAAGATCATCACCGACCTGGTCCTCGCCCACACCTCGGACCAGCACGCCTGGTTCCGGGACAGCCGCCAGTCCCGCTCGGCCGACAAGGCCGACTGGTACGTCTGGGCCGAGGCGAAACCCGACGGCTCCCCGCCCAGCAACTGGCAGTCCGTCTTCGCCGGCCCCGCCTGGACCTGGGACGCCCGGCGCGGCCAGTACTACATGCACAATTTCCTGCCGGAACAGCCGCAGCTGAACCTGCACAACGGACCGGTCCAGGACGCCCTGCTCGACGTCGCCCGCTTCTGGCTCGACCGCGGCGTCGACGGCTTCCGCTTCGACGCCATCAATTTCGCCATGCACGACCCGCAGCTGCGCGACAATCCGCCGGCGCCGCCCGGCAGACGCACCCGGCCGTTCGACTTCCAGGCCCATGTCCACAACCAGTCCCAGCCGCAGATCCCGGCCTTCCTCGCCCGCGTCCGCGCCCTCATGGACCGCTACCCCGGCCGCTTCAGCGTCGCCGAGGTCGTCGGCGACGCCGCCGGGCCCGAGATGCAGGCCTTCACCGCCGACGACCGCCATCTGAACAGCGCCTACGGCTTCGCCTATCTGTATGCGGACGCCCTCACTCCCGATCTGGTGCGCGGGGCGAACGCCGGCTGGGACGGGCGTCCCGGCCAGGGCTGGCCCTCCTGGGCCTTCTCCAACCACGACGCCCCGCGCGCCGTCTCACGCTGGGCGGAGGGCCGCGACCCCGGCCGCTTCGCCCGCATGGCCATGCTCCTGCTGATGGCCCTGCGCGGCAATGTCTTCGTCTACCAGGGCGAGGAGCTGGGCTTGCCCCAGGCCGCGATCCCGTTCGACCGCCTCGTCGACCCGGAGGCCATCGCCAACTGGCCCGAGACCCTCGGCCGCGACGGCGCCCGCACCCCCATGCCCTGGCGCGGCGACGCCCCGCACGCCGGCTTCTCGACCGCCGGGCCCTGGCTGCCCGTCGATCCCCGCCATCCCCCGCTGGCCGTCGATCAACAGGACGCCGACCCGGACTCCATGCTCGACCTGACCCGTCGCCTCATCGCCCTGCGCAAGCGCGAGCCGGCGCTGCGTCTCGGGTCCCTGCGCTTCCTCGACGCCCCCGCCCCCCTGCTGGCCTTCGAGCGCAGCCACGGCGATGAGACCCTGACCTGCGTCTTCAACCTCGGCCATGAGGCCGTGGACTGGAGCCCGCACGGCGCGGCGACCGTCCTCGGGTCCGTCAATCTCGACGACGCCCGGACCGGCGGCCTGCCGCCCCTTTCCGGCCTCATCAGCCGCCGGGCTTCGATATGAGGTGGCGGAGCCGCCCGCCCGGCGCTATCGCAAATCCATGACCAACAGGGACCCTGTCCTCGTCACCGGTTCGGCCGGTTTCATCGGCTTCCACACCGCCCGGCGGCTGCTGGCGCGCGGCGAGACCGTGATCGGCGTCGACAACCTCAACGACTATTACGATCCGGCCCTGAAACAGGCGCGGCTCGACCTGTTGCTGACGGAGCCGGGCTACATCCATCACACGCTCGACCTGGCGGATCGCGACGGCATGGCCGCCCTGTTCGCGAAACACGCGCCCCGGCGCATCGTCCACCTCGGGGCCCAGGCGGGGATCCGCTACAGCGTCGAAAACCCCGAAACCTACATCGACTCCAACGTCGTCGGCTTCCTGACCGTTCTGGAGGGCGCCCGCGCCGTGAAGGCCGAACACCTGGTGTTCGCCTCCACCAGTTCGGTGTTCGGCGCCAACGCCGCCCTGCCGTTCTCGGTCCAGCAGGGCGTGGCCCATCCGCTGAACGTCTATTCGGCGACCAAGATCGCCAATGAGGCCATGGCCCACGCCTATGCCTACATCTTCGGCATCCCCTGCACCGGCCTGCGGTTCTTCACCGTCTATGGCCCTTGGGGCCGGCCGGACATGGCCCTGTTCAAATTCACCCGGGCCATCCTCGAAGGCCGGCCGATCGACGTCTACGGCGCCGGCGCCATGGAGCGCGACTTCACCTATGTCGACGACATCGTCGACGGCGTGGTGGCCGCGCTGGACACCGTGCCCGGCAAGGACCCCGACTGGCGGGCCGAAGCGCCCGGACCGGGCACCAGCGGCGTCGCCCCCTGGCGACTGCTGAACCTCGGCGCCGGACGGCGGGAGCCGCTCGCCCGCTACATCGCGGTGCTGGAACAGGTGCTGGGCCGCAAGGCGATCCTCAACGTCATGCCGACCCAGGACGGCGAAATGACCCGCACCGAGGCCGATGTGACCGAGACCCGCGCCGCCCTCGGCTACGCGCCCTCGACCTCCATCGACGTCGGGGTCAAACGGTTCGTCGACTGGTACCGGGAATTCTACGGGGTCTAGGGATCGCGCCGGCGGTGCTCCTGGCCCGGCCAAGGCTGGTTCATCACAAAGGGCACGAAGGGCCACCAAGGACACGAAGGGTTCCCGGAGAGGAAGGGACCAGGGTTCGCCCCGACGCGGTACCGCTGCCAACGATGCGGCGAAGCCGCGATCCTGCATCCCGGAAACGGGCGCCGATCTTGAAGCATCTCCGCTCCCTTGGTGTCCTTGGTGGCCCTTCCTGCCCTTCGTGATGAACCTCCCTGCCGCAGCCGCGAAGGCCAACGGTCAAGACATGCCGTAACGTCACCCCTGACCGCCGCACTGTGCAGCGACACAGCAAGTTATTGCACCGCACACGAAATGATTTGCCTGCTGCGGTGCAATAGGTTCCTATCCCTATCCGCGGCCCCGAACGCGGTTCGAGCCGAGCCTTCCGCCTCCCAGCCTCGGACCCCGCGCATGAAATCCCGCAGCCTCGCCGCTCTCAGCACCCTCGGGCTCTGCCTTGTCGGCGGCCCGGCCCTGGCCGCGGCGCCCGCCGGCCCCGCCCTGCTCGCGCACCAGGCCCCGCTGGTGCTGAACGAGGCCGCGTCGGCCTGGATCCTGACCTCGACGGCCCTCGTCCTGCTGATGACCCTGCCCGGCCTTGCCCTGTTCTACGGCGGCATGGTGCGGCGCAAGAACGTGCTGGCCACCATCGCCCATTCCACGGCGGCCATGGCCATCGTCACCGTGCTCTGGTTCATCGTCGGCTACAGCCTGTCCTTCGGCTCCAGCGGAGCGGCGACCAACGGCTTCATCGGCGGACTGCAGGCCGCCTTCCTCAACGGCGTCACCCCGTCCACGGCCCACAGCCTGGCGCCCGGTCTGCCCGAGTTCCTCTGGATCGCCTACCAGCTGACCTTCGCCATCATCACCCCGGCCCTGATCGCCGGCGCCTTCGCCGAGCGGATCAAATTCTCGGCCTCCATCCTGTTCTTCTTCCTCTGGCACCTGATCGTCTATGCGCCGATCTGTCACCAGGTCTGGGGCGGCGGCTGGATGGGCTCGCTGGGCGTGCTCGACTTCGCCGGCGGGGCCGTGGTCCACGTCAACGCAGGCGTCGCCGGCCTCGTCGCCGCCCTGGTGCTGGGCCCGCGGCACGGGCATGGCCGGGACAATATGGCCCCGCACAACCTGGCCTTCACCGCCATCGGCGCCGGCCTGCTGCTGGTCGGCTGGCTCGGCTTCAACGCCGGCTCGGCCTGGGCCGCGGACGCCGTCGCCGCCGTCGCCGCCTTCAACACCATCCTCGCCGCCGCCGCCGCCGCCATCGGCTGGACCGCCGTGGAATGGATCGACCACAAGAAGCCCACCCTGCTGGGCCTGCTGTCCGGCCTCGTCGCCGGCCTCGTGGGCATCACCCCCGCCGCCGGCCTGGTCGATCCCAAGGGCGCCTTCATCATCGGCATCATCTCCGGCCCGGCCTGCTACGCCGGCGCGGTCTGGCTCAAGCGCGCCCTGAAGTACGACGACAGCCTCGACGCCTTCGGCGTGCACGGGATCGGCGGCATCGTCGGCGCCCTGCTGACCGGCGTCCTCGCCACCGCCGCCATCAACCCCGCCGCCGCAAGCGCCAACCTGCTCAACCAGGCCATCGGCCTGGCCGCCGTCATCGCCTGGAGCGGCATCGGCACATACGCCATCCTGATGATCTGCAAATTCACCACCGGCCTGCGCGTGCCGAAGGAGGAGGAGATCGAGGGCCTCGACTACACCCAGCACGGCGAGACGATTCATCCGTAGGGGGGCGAGCCAGCCACCCCCACCCGCCTCCCCTGCTATCGTCATTCCGGGCGAGCCTTGGCGAGACCCGGAACCCAGCGGCGCGCGAGAGCGCGAAGTTGTCGGGAGCGCGGCTCCTTCCAGCCTTTCGCCTTCGGCGCCGCTGGGTTCCGGCCTTCGCCGGAATGACGATAGCAGTTTGAGGCCGGTCGCTCTGCTGACAATCCACCGATTGTCAGCACATCCCGCTCCGCCAACCCGCTGATTTCACTGCCCTTCCAAAAATTACAGCGTCCCCGGCCCGCCACAGGTAGCCCGCCCGCTACCATCCTCCCGTCCCGTCGCGGGGGAGGG
>CAYNNT010000032.1:0-27754 GCA_964398675.1 uncultured Brevundimonas sp. | reverse complement strand
GCATCCACCTGATCATGGCCACCCAGCGCCCGTCGGTCGACGTCATCACCGGCACCATCAAGGCCAACTTCCCGACCCGGATCAGCTTCCAGGTCACCTCCAAGATCGACAGCCGCACCATCCTCGGCGAACAGGGCGGCGAGCAGCTGCTGGGCCAGGGCGACATGCTCTATATGGCCGGCGGCGGCCGCATCACCCGTCTGCACGGCCCGTTCGTGACGGACCAGGAGGTCGACGAGGTCTGCAAACACCTGCGCAGCCAGGGCGAGCCCGACTATCTCGACCTGATCACCGACGATCCGGACGGCGACGGCGACGCCGCCGGGTTCGATGATGAAGGCGGCGGATCGGGCGACGACCTGTATGACCGCGCGGTGGCCGTGGTCACGCGAGACCGCAAGGCCTCGACCAGCTACATCCAGCGCCGCCTGCAGATCGGCTACAACCGCGCCGCCTCGCTGATCGAGCGGATGGAGCAGGAAGGCGTGGTCAGCCCGGCCAACCACGCCGGCAAACGCGATATCCTGGCGGGCCCGCCCCCCATGTAAGCGGGCCACGGTCGTCGGCCCCTCGGGACTTCCCGACCCGACGCTGTCTGGCGCTTCGCGCATGATCTGCGCTCAAGCAGCGAGCCTCCGCGCGGCGAGCCATAGCGCAAGAATCTTCGCCCACGGGAACCGTGGGCGATGAACAGGGCTTCATCGCAGCGCCGGAATATGGTCAGGCTCGGGCCATGCCCGCGCCTTTCCCGTTCCGCATGACGGCATGATCAACAACCATCCCGAACGGGAGAAGACCCTGATGACTGTTTCACGTCGCGCCTTCGCACTCGGAACCGCCGCCATCGCCGCCGTGGCCGCCATGCCCGCCTCGGCCCAGAGCGCCCTGTCGGCCGAGGACCGCGCCGTCCTGGCCCAGGCCCAGGCCTATCTGCAGGGGCTGACGTCGGCCCAGGGCAATTTCGTCGAGACCTCGGGCGCCCAGCGCCGCGAAGGCCGTTTCTGGCTGCAGCGTCCCGGCAAGATGCGGTTCGAATACACCAATCCATCCGGCCTGCTGGTCGTGTCGGACGGCTCGAACGTCAAACGCTACGACCCGCGCCTGAACGTCTTCCGTCAGGTGCCGCTGGGCGCGACGCCGCTTTCGACCTTCCTCGCCCGCAATGTCCGCTTCGACCAGGGCGTGCGCATCGACCGGGTGACCCGCATGGCCTCCGGCGCCTTCGCCATCATCGCGCGCGATGCCCGCCGTCCCGATGAGGGCTCGGTCATCCTGTCCTTCGCAGGCAACCCCATTCGCCTGCATGAATGGACCATCCGCGACGCCCAGGGCGGCAGCACCCGGACGCAACTGACCTCCCTGACACCGGCGTCGAACCTGGCCGCCAGCCTGTTCCAGCTGCGCGATCCGACCCGTCGCCCCGGCCGGAACTGATTTCGCCTGAGGGGCGAGCGGTGGTTTGACATTTTTCGGCGACCGTGGCACTTTCATCACAGGTCGGCCGGAGCCGATCTGAACCGCTACGGATTTCATCCCCTTCCCGGCGGCGAGAGAGACGAACCTTCCAGCGCCCGGTCCCCCCGACCGGGCGCTTTTTTATTTGAGGGCGCTAACGCTCGCCGCGCGGCGGCTCGCTGCTTGAGCGCTAAGCCCGCGCTTGCGCCAGGGGCGCGTCGGGTCGAGAAGGCGGAGCCTTCTGACCGCGCCCCCGGAACATATGCTTCGCATCGCCACCTGGAACATCAACTCCGTCCGCCTGCGCATCGACCAGGTCGCGCGGTTCGTCGCCGAAAGCGGGACCGATGTCCTGTGCCTGCAGGAGATCAAATGCCTCGAGGACCAGTTCCCGCGCGGCGCCTTCGAGGCCATGGGCATGCCCTACCTCAAGATCGGTGGGCAGAAGGGCTGGCACGGTGTGGCGATCGCCAGCCGCAAGCCGATCAGCGAGGCTCCGGTCCTCGACGTCTGTCGTGAGAAGCATGCTCGCTGCGTCGGCGTCATGGTCGACGGCGTCGAGGTGCAGAATTTCTACATCCCAGCCGGCGGCGACGTCGCTGACCGGGCCCTGAACCCGAAATTCGATCACAAGATGGATTTCTACGAGCGCCTGACCGCCGAAATGGCCGGGCGCGACAAACAGCGTCCGCTGGTGCTGGCCGGCGACTTCAACATCGCGCCGGGCGAGAACGACGTGTGGAACCACCGCTATATGTCGAAGATCGTCAGCCACACGCCGCTGGAGGTCGAGACCCTGCGCCGGCTTCAGGCCGCCGGCGAGTTTGCCGATGTGGTCCGCGACCAGATCCCCGAACCGACCAAACTGGCCAGCTGGTGGAGCTATCGCGCCGCCGATTTCCGCAAGTCGAACCGTGGCCTGCGCCTCGACCACCTCTGGGCCTCGCCCGGCCTGACTCCGGCGGTGAAGGCCGGCAGCGCCCGTATCCACGATACGGTCCGCGAATGGACCCAGCCCAGCGACCATGCGCCGGTGACGATGGACCTCGACGTCTAGGGAATCCGGTCGCAGGACGGAGTGTCAAAGACCAACCGGGCTCCGGGCCTGACAAGATATGGAACTTCCGTCCGCCACCACTCCGCTGCGGTTGGTGACCTTTCCATCAGGCAGGCGACCGCAGTGTCAGCGGCAACGACATAGCCCGCGATCGGCTTCGCCCGTCCGATGACCCAGAGGATCCAGTCGAGGGCAATACTCTTCGGCCCGGTCAGGACGCCAAAACCAAAGGTCGACACCGGTTCCGGCACCAGAACAGGTATCTCCACCCCGATCCAGGCGTCCCGCACCCATTCCGGCGCCTCGCCCTCAGGCCTGCGGACGATGCGGATTCGATACGCCGTTTCGGACCAGGGTCCACGGCTCACGGCTGCAGCCGGTACCCGCCCGCGTCCGTCAGCAGCAGCCGCGCCTGGCCCGGTTCGGGCTCGATCTTCTGGCGCAGGCGGTAGATGTGGGTTTCGAGGGTGTGGGTGGTGACACCGGCGTTATAGCCCCACACCTCGGTCAGCAGCTCCTCGCGCGACACGGCCTTGGCCCCCGCGCGGTAGAGATACTTGAGGATGTTGGTTTCCTTTTCGGTCAGGCGGATCTTCTTCGCCTTGTCGTCGACCAGGATCTTGGACGCGGGCCGGAATTCATAGGGCCCGATGCGGAAGACGGCGTCCTCGGACTGTTCGTGGCTGCGCAGGTGGGCGCGGATGCGGGCCAGCAGGACGGCGAAGCGGAAGGGTTTGGTGACATAGTCGTTTGCCCCCGACTCCAGCCCCAGAACCGTATCGGAGTCCGACGCCTGGCCGGTCAGCATGATGATCGGGGTCGAGACCCCGTCCTTGCGCAGCAGACGGCAGGCCTCGCGGCCGTCCATGTCAGGCAGGTCGACGTCCAGCAGGATCAGGTCGGCGCGGACCTCGCGGCCCATGCGCACGCCCTCGGCCGCCGTCGAGGCCTGCACCGGACGGAAGGCCTCATGCAGCGCCAACTGTTCGGCCAGCGCCTCGCGCAGGTCGTCGTCGTCGTCGATGATCAATATGGTCTTGGGCGTGGGCATGGGTCACAGAATGGCGAGCGTCGGCGGTTCCGCCAAGGGTTGGACCGCAAGCGGAGCGGTTTTCAGTCACTAGAGGGGGTTTCGGGGGCTTTTCGTTCCCCGAAGAGCGACGATCCGACGCGTACATGGGTCGCGCCGAAGCGGATGGCGGTCTCGTAGTCGCCGCTCATCCCCATCGAGAGGACCTCCAGCCCATGGCGGCGGGCGATCTTGCGCAGCAGGGCGAAATGCGGACCGGGAGCCTCGTCGGCCGGCGGAATGCACATCAGGCCCTCGACGATCAGGCCCGCGGCCCGGGCGTATTCGACCAGTTCGCCGGTATCGCCCGGCAGGACGCCGGCCTTCTGGGGTTCCGCGCCGGTGTTGACCTGGATCAGAACGCGCACAGGCTTGTCCGCCCGCGCGCCGGCAGCGGCCAGGGCGTCCGCCAGTTTCGGCCGGTCGAGGGTCTCGATGACATCGAACAGGGCGACGGCGTCGGCGGCCTTGTTCGACTGCAACGGCCCGATCAGCCTGAGCTCGAGGCCTGCGATCCCGTCCCGGCGGTCGTTCCAACGGCCCTGCGCCTCCTGCACCCGGTTTTCGCCGAAAACGCGCTGGCCCCCGGCGAGCGCCGCATCAATCGCTTCGGAAGGCTGCGTCTTGGACACGGCGGTCAGGGTCACATCGTCCAGGGCCCGGCCGGAAGCGCGGCAGGCGGCGGCGATGCGCCGCTGGATCGTCTCAAGCCGCGCGGCGACGGCGCTGGACGGCGGAACGGGTTCGGGAGATGAGGAGGTCATGAACCGGGCGGACGCCGAAATCCTGTGGGAAGCCGCCAGCGTCCTCGCACGGGACGCGGCCAAAGTCAGCCGGGCGCGCCGACATGCCGCTCCGCACCTGCCGCCCCTGCTGTTCTTCACCGATCCGGACCGGACGCCGCGGCCCTGGGAGACAGCGGGGCGACTGCCCGTCGGGTCGGGCGTGGTGTTCCGGCACTTTGGTCGGCCCGACGCCCGGGAGACAGCGCGGCGCTTGCGGGAGGCCACACTGGAACGCGGCGGCCTGTTGCTGATCGGACTGGACGCCGAGCTGGCCGCAGCGATCGGGGCGGACGGGGTTCACCTTCCCGAGCGGGCGCTGGAACAGGCCGAAGCGCTGGCTGCGGCGCGACCGGACTGGATCATCACCGGCGCGACGCATTCCCGGGCGGTGCTGGAAACGCCTGGACTGGACGCCCTCGTCGCGTCGCCGGTGTTTCCCGCCGGCGGAGCCTCTGCGGACCGGCCCGCTCTGGGTCTGAAGACTTTTGCCTCATGGGTCGAGGCCGCGCCCTGCCCGGTGTACGCCCTCGGCGGGATCGACGGCGGCAATGCACAGGGCCTCATCGGCTCGGGCGCATGCGGAATTGCGGGGGTCTCAGCGATCCGGTCGGCGTTCGGCCCGGATTAGAAGCGGAAGATCGATTCCAGCCGGAAGCGCGGCGCGGCGCGGCGATCGGTCTGGGGCGCGCGCGCCGGATCGCTCTCGGGCTCGGCCAGACCGGCGGCGGCCCCGACGCGCAGGCGCGGGTTGACGCGGTAATAGGCTCCGGCCTCGACGTCGCCGAGATTGCTTTCACGGCCGACGGGCTGGCTGAGGTTCAGATCGAGGCCCCAGCGACCGCGCTCGGTGAACCGCAGGCGCGACGAGCCAGGCTGGGCCGCGGCCGCGCGGGCGGCCTGGGCGTCGGTCAGGGAGACGGCGGGCGCACGGGCGCGCGAGGACGCGCCGGCGGCCTGGGCCGAGGCGACGTCGGCCATGGCCAGGAGCGTAAGCCCCGCGGCCAGTCCGGCGATCAGAGCGCCTGTCTTGCGCGTCATTCTGCGCATGTCCTGCCCTTCACCTCACGACGATATGTCGCGATCACCCGCAGTTAGACACCGCTGGCCAACCCGGTCAACGAAACGGCGCCGCTGCAACCGGGTTCCGTGCGACTCAGGAAGACTCCTGTGGCGCGAGCGTCACGCGAATCCTTCGCCAGGGGCACGTCGCGGCCGCCCCTGGCCAACGGGCGATCGCCCGAATGCGTCTTCGCCTTGTCATGGCCCCTTTTCGCCGTGTTATAGAGCGACGCTTCGGCTCGGTCCGTATCCGGCAGAGCCAGCGCGTGCGCCGGAACCGGTCCGCTGCACGTCATGACGTATGGAGAAGTCTCGATGGTGCTGGTTCGCGGCGCGACGTTCGCCCTGATCACCTCGTGCGTCCTGCTGGGCAGCTGTTCCAGCACACGCCCGTTTGGCCCGACCGTGGGCGAGGTGTTCAGCGGGATGGGCAGCGCGCAGGCCGCAGCGAATGCGCAGACGGGTATCGGCGTGAACGCCTATCTGTGGCGCGCAACCCTCGACACGCTGAGCTTCATGCCCCTGGCCAACGCCGATCCCTGGGGCGGCGTCATCAACTACAGCTGGTACATTGACCCGCAGACGCCGAACGAGCGCTTCAAGGCGACCGTGTTCATCCTCGACCGCCGTCTGCGCGCCGACGCCCTGAACGTCAGCATCACCAAACAGGTCCTGCGCCCCGGCTGCACGCCCAATCCGGCCGACGCCGACGCGGAAGTCGACACCGCCGGCTGCTGGACCGGCGCCCGCGTCGCCGCCCAGACCGAGACCGATCTGGAAAACGCCATCCTGACCAAGGCGCGTCAGCTCAACCTTTCGAACGCCGGCTGACCACCCTCCCCATCGCCTAGCCTCCGTCGGGCCTGTTCCTGAAGGAGCAGCCTGAAAGACTCCCGTGGCCAAGACCCCGGTTCGCTACGAGCCCAAGACCGCAGAACCCCGCCAGCAGGCCCGCTGGGCGGCCGCCGACGCCTTCCGCATGCCGACCGAAGGCACGGGACGGCCGAAATACTATGTGCTGGAGATGTTCCCCTATCCGTCGGGGGCCATCCACATGGGCCACGCCCGCAACTACGTCATGGGCGACGTGGTGGCGCGGTCGAAGCGGGCGCAGGGCTTCGATGTCCTGCATCCGATGGGCTGGGACGCCTTCGGTCTTCCGGCCGAGAATGCGGCGATCGAGCGCGGCATCCATCCCGGCGACTGGACCTGGTCCAACATCGCCGCGATGCGCGACCAGCTGAAACTGCTCGGCCTGTCGCTGGACTGGTCGCGCGAGTTCGCCACCTGCGATCCGGCCTATTACGGCAAGCAACAGGCCTGGTTCCTGGAACTGCTCAAGCGCGGCCTGGTCTATCGCAAGGACTCGGTCGTCAACTGGGACCCGGTCGACAATACGGTCCTCGCCAATGAGCAGGTCGTCGACGGCCGCGGCTGGCGTTCGGGCGCCGTGGTCGAGAAGCGCAAGCTGAACCAGTGGTTCCTGCGCATCACCGACTATGCCGACGACCTGATCGAAGGGCTCAAGGCGCTGGAAGGCCGCTGGCCCGACAAGGTCCGGCTGATGCAGGAAAACTGGATCGGCAAGAGCCGCGGCGCGACCCTCTGGTGGGATATCGCCGAGGCCCCGGCCTTCCTGCCGGCGTCCGCGCCGGGCGAACCCAACCATGCGCGCGATCCCGTCGAGATCTACACCACCCGGCCCGACACCCTGTTCGGCGCCAGCTTCCTCGCGCTCGCGCCGGACCATCCGCTGACCCGGGCGATCGCGGCCCATCGGCCCGACGTGGCGACCTTCGTGGCGGCCTGCGCCCGCTCGGGAACCAGCGAAGCCGACATCGAGAAGGCGGAGAAACTGGGTGTCGATCTCGGCGTCCGCGTCCGCCACCCGTTCGACCCCGAACGAACCGTACCGGTCTGGGCGGCCAATTTCGTTCTGTCGACCTACGGCTCCGGAGCCATCTTCGGATGCCCGGCCCACGATCAGCGCGACCTCGACTTCGCCCGCAAATACGACCTGCCCGTCGTCCCGGTCGTGAGACCGGATGACGCTGCTCCTGATTTCGGTGTCGAAACAGAAGCTTACGTTGGGCCTGGTCGGCTGTTCAACTCGGATTTCATGGACGGGCTCGAGGTGGAAGCCGCCAAGGCCGCCGCCATCGCCCGGCTCGAGGCGGCCGGTCAGGGCGAGGGGGCGACCCTCTACCGCCTGCGTGACTGGGGCGTCAGCCGTCAGCGCTACTGGGGATGTCCCATCCCTGTGATCCACTGCGACACGTGCGGCCCCGTCGGCGTTCCCGCCGATCAGCTGCCGGTCGAACTGCCCAAGGACGTGACCTTCGACACGCCCGGCAATCCGCTGGATCGGCACCCGACCTGGAAGCACGTCGCCTGCCCGTCCTGCGGCGGCAAGGCCGTGCGTGAGACCGACACGCTCGACACCTTCGTCGATTCCAGCTGGTATTTCGCCCGTTTCACCGACCCGACCGCGGCCGAGCCGATCTCCCGCGCCGCGGCCGACAAATGGCTGCCGGTCGACCAGTATATCGGCGGGGTCGAGCACGCGGTCCTGCACCTGCTCTACGCCCGCTTCATCAGCCGCGCCCTCTCTGACGCCGGCCTGATGTCGGTGCGCGAACCCTTCGCCGGCCTGTTCACCCAGGGGATGGTGGTCCACGAGACCTACCGCCGCGCCGACGGCGCCTGGGTCGAGCCCACGGATGTCGACCTGACCAATGACGCCGGCCATCGCTCGGCCCGACAACTCTCGACCGGCGAAGCCCTGACGATCGGCGACATCGAGAAGATGTCCAAGTCGAAGAAGAACGTCGTCGCCCCGCAGGAGATCGTCGACACCTATGGCGTGGACGCGGGCCGGCTGTTCGTTCTGTCCGACAGTCCGCCGGAGCGCGACGTGCAATGGACGCCCGGCGGCGTCGAGGGCGCGGCCCGCTTCGTCCAGCGCGTTTGGACCGAGGTCGACGGCTTCGAGCCGGACGCCCCCGCCCATGAGTCCGACGCCACCCTGATCCGCGAGACCCACAAGGCCGTCAAGGCGGTCTCCGAGGGCGTCAGCGGCTTCCGCTTCAACTCGGCCATCGCCAAACTCTACGCCTTCGTGGCCGTGGTGCGCGACCACGGCACGGCCGGCGGCGCGGCGCGGCGCGAGGCCCTGTCGGCCCTGGTCCGGCTGGTCGCCCCCTTCACGCCCCACTTGGCCGAGGAGTGCTGGACGCGGCTCGGTGAAGAGGGGATGGTGCTGGACGCGCCCTGGCCGGAATTCGATCCGGCGCTGGCGGCCGATGACGAGGTGACCCTGCCCATCCAGGTCAACGGCAAGCGCCGCGGCGAAATCCGCGTCGCCCGGGGCCTGGAGCCGGCCGAGGTCGAGGCTATCGTCATGGCGGACGCCGATGTCCAGGCGCGGCTGGAGGGTCAGACGGTGAGGAAGATCGTGGTGGTCAAGGATCGCATCGTCAATCTGGTGGTCGGCTGATGCGCCGCCTCGCCCTGGCGGCTGTCGCGGTTCTGGGACTGTCGCCTTTTCTCACGGGCTGCGGCTTCACGCCCCTGTACGGCGAGACCGCCGCCGGCGGTTCGCTGTCGCGCATCGCCGTGACCACCCAGGATGACCGCCTCGGCTATCGCGTGCGCGAGCAACTCGAGGATGCGCTCGGCCGCGACGGCGCCCAGGCGCCGCTCTGGCGGCTGGAGACCACTCTTGAGCAGTCCCGCCGACCCCTCGGCCGGCGCATCGACGACACCGCGACCCGTTATGAACTGACCGTGCGCGGGGCCTGGACGCTGACCCCGACCAATGGCGGTCCGGCCGTTACCGGCGTCGAGACCGTCACCACCACCTATGCCGCCGCCGACCAGCCCTTCGCCGCCATCGCCGCCCAGCAGGACGGTGAGGAGCGCGCCGCCGCCGAACTGGCCCGTCTGATCCGGCTCGACCTGATGCGGGCGCTTTCGGCCCGGCCATGATGCACGCCCCATGATTCTGGCGAAGCGCCCCGAGGTCGACCGCTTCCTGAAGTCGCCGGACCGGGGCGTCCGCGCCGCGGTCATCCACGGCAAGGACCGGTCAGGCGTGGGCGAGCGCGCCGAGATCCTGTGCAAGGCGATCACGCCTGATCTGAACGATCCGTTCAACGTCACCCTGCTCACCGACAGCGACATCGACGGTGACGAGGCCCGGCTGGAAGAGGCCCTGACGGCCCTGTCGATGATCGGCGGCCGGCGGCTGGTTCGGGTCCGGCTGGGGTCGGAAAAGGCCTCGATCGACAAGCAGCTGGCCGCCGCGCTCAAGGTCCACGCCGAAGGCGGATACAATCCGGACGCCATGCTGGTGATCGAGGCCGGCGCATTGGGGCGCGACTCCGCCCTGCGCAAGGCGGCCGAGGCGGCGCAGGCCGCGGTCGGCATCGCCTGCTATGAGGACGAGACCGGCGACGTCGCCCGGATGACGCGTGAGGCCCTGGCCGCCGACAAGGTCGGACTGACCGGCGACGCCCTCGACCGGTTCGTCAGCCGCCTGCCCCGCGAGCGTGGTCTGATGCGGCAGGAGATCGAGCGTCTGGCTCTCTATATCGGCCCCGGCTCCGGCAAGACCATCGATGTGGAGGAGCTTGAGCGGCACCTCGGCGTCGAGGCGGACGCCTCCTTGCAGGACGCGGCGCTCCAGGCCTTCGGCGGCCGCCCAGCGCCGGCCCAGTCGGGCCTGCGCCGCGCCCTGGCCGAAGGAGAATCGCCCGTCATGGCCGTGCGGCAGGCCTCGATCCACCTCGGCAAGCTCCGGCGGATCAATGTGCTCCAGTCAAACGGAGCCGGCGCCAAGGAGGCAGCCAAGGCGGCGGGGGTGTTCTGGAAACAGGAGGCCGAAATGCTGCGGCAGGCGCGCAGCTGGCGGCTCGAAGATCTCGACCGGGTGCTGGACAGCGTCAATACGGCCGATGTGGCGACCAAGACGACCGGCTCGCCGGACCAGCTGATCGCGGAACGGCTGTTGCTTGAGATCTCGGCGCGGGCGCGGCGGCTCGGGCTCTAGTGAAGGCGGGCTAGCCCCGCTTCGACGCCTTGCGGAAAGCCGGCTTGGCAAGGGCGGCGCTGCGGGCCTGCTGGGCCTTTTCCTCGGCGCGCGCGGAGCCCTGGACGCCGCCATGTGAGGGGCCGCCGCTCGCCTTCTTGGCGGCAAGCGCGCGTTTCATGGCCTCGGCGGTGGGGTTGGAAGGCTTGTCGGTCATGCCGTCAGCCTAGCACGGACCGGCGTCAGCCGCGCATCAATCGACGGCACAGGTCGTCAAGCTGCTCCAGGGTGCCGTAGCTGATGGTCAGCTCCCCCTTGCCGCCCCGGTCGGCCAGCTGGACCTTGAGGCCGAGCGCGTCGGCCAGATCCTGCTCCAGCGCCGCGACATCGGCCGAGCCCTGGCTGTTTGCGGCGGCGGCTCCGGGCTTGCGGCCCTTCGGGCCTTCGGCGGCGCGGCGGGCGAGCGCCTCGGCCTGACGAACGTTGAGGCCCTCGGCCACGATCTGCCCGGCGAGGGCGGCGGGATTCGGCGCCGTGATCAGCGCACGGGCATGGCCGGCGCTGAGCTTGCCGGTGCGAACGTGCTGGAGGACTTCCTCGGGCAGTTGCAGCAGGCGCAGGGTATTGGCCACGTGACTGCGGCTCTTGCCCACGACGCCGGCCACCGCATCCTGGGTGCGGCCGAACCGCTCCATCAACATGCGATAGGCGTCGGCCTCCTCCAGCGGATTCAGGTCGCTGCGCTGGACGTTTTCGATGATGGCGACCTCGAACACCGCCACATCGTCCATCTCCTTGACGATGACCGGGGCCTCGGTGAGCCGGGCCATCTGCGCGGCCCGCCAGCGGCGTTCGCCGGCGATGATCTGCCAGACGCCGTCCTCTTTCGGGTGGGTGCGCACCAGAATGGGCTGCAGAACCCCCTTGTCGCGGATCGAGGCGGCCAGCTCCTCCAGGTCGTCGCGATCAAAGATCTTGCGCGGCTGGTCCGGATTGGGCTTGAGGCTCTCGATCGGCGCCATCAGGACACCGGACGGCGCCGCCGCGCCGTCGACCGGCGCGATTTCGGCCACCTGTTCGCCGAGAAGGGCCGAGAGACCCCGACCAAGACCGCGCTGACGTTCGCTCAACTGACTGATTCCGTTCTTCTAATCGTTCTCACGCGGCCTGGAGCCGGCGGGATTTTTCGCGCGCCACCACTTCACGGGCGAGGCGCAGATAGGCCTGGCTGCCGGCGCATTTCAGGTCGTAGATCAGGGCCGGCTTGCCGAACGAGGGCGCCTCGGCGACGCGGACGTTCCGCGGGATGACGGCCTCATAGACCTTGTCGCCGAAATGACTGCGGACGTCCGCCGCCACCTGGCCCGACAGGGCGCTGCGGCGGTCATACATGGTCAGGACCAGCCCCTGGATTTCGAGCGTCGGGTTCAGGCTCTGCCGCACCATCTCGATGGTTTTCATCAGCTGGGTCAGGCCCTCGAGCGCGAAGAACTCGCACTGGAGGGGCACCAGAACGGCGTCGGCGGCGGCCATGGCGTTCAGCGTCAACAGGTTGAGCGAGGGCGGGCAGTCGATCAGGACGTAGTCATACCGGGTCTGACCCTCGGCCCCCTGCCCCTGCAGCGCGTCGCGCAGACGGAAGGAGCGGCGATCGGCCTGGCTGAGTTCGATCTCGACGCCGGACATGTCGGCGTCGGCGGGAACGATATGAAGGCCCGGCACCGTCGTCGGGACGGCGGACTCGTCAACCGAACGCCCGTCCACGATGACGTCATAGATCGTCACCCGGCGTGTTTCACGTGGAACGCCGAGACCCGTGGAGGCATTGCCCTGGGGGTCCATGTCGACGATCAGCACCTTTTCGCCGATCGCGGCGAGCGCCGTGCCGAGGTTGATCGCCGTGGTGGTCTTGCCCACCCCGCCCTTCTGATTGGAGACCGCCAGGACGCGGGTCTTACCGGCTTTGGACACGTCGAAGACTCCGGACGGAAACGATACGGCCGCGCGGATCACTGCGCGAGACGGAGAGGGTGCTGTCGAACTGCCAGACCTTGCGGGCCTCGATCAACTCAGCCTCGGCCTTTTCCCCCTTGAGAAACAGCCCCTGTGCGCCGCGCTGTAGATAAGGCTGTGCATAGCCCAGCAACCGGTCCATCGGGGCCAGGGCGCGGGCCGTGACGATGTCGACCTTGATCCGTTGTTCCTCGGCCCGACCGTTGACCACGGTGGCCCGAAGGGAGAGGGCGTCGACGACCTCCTGCAGGAAGCGGCAGCGCTTGCCGAGACTGTCGATCAGCCAGACATGGCTGTCGGCCTGATCCTTCAACAGGATCGCGAGCACCAGACCGGGGAAACCGGCGCCGGCGCCCAGATCGGCCCAGTTCGCCGCACCAGGCACAAGGTCGAGGAGTTGGGCGGAGTCGAAGATGTGGCGGTTCCAGACATCCGGCAGGGTGTCAGGCCCGATCAGGTTCATCACCGCATTGGCAGCGGTCAACCGCTCGATCAGGGTTTCCAGATCGGCCATCTGAGCGGCGGTGGCGGAACGTAGGCTCTGAAATTGTGCAGCATCGTGATGTGCGCTCACGCGGATACCATCGCCTTCTTCACATGCGACAGCAGGGCTGTCAGGGCGCCCGGGGTCATGCCCTCGATACGACCCGCCTGACCCAGTGTGCGCGGCTGGATCAGGGTGAGCTTCTCGCGCACTTCATTGGAGAGGCTGCCGATGGCCGCATAGTCGAGGTCCACCGGAAGGGCGAGCGCCTCCTCATGCCGCAGGGCCGCGGCGTCAGAGGCCTGGCGGTCGAGGTAGCCGGCATAGCCTGCGTCGATCTCGACCTGCTGGCGGACCTGGGCGGACCAGTCCGCGATCTCCGGCTGGACTGACCGGAAGGTCTCGAGGGTCACACCGGGGAAGGCGAGAAGATCGCGGATGGACCGGCGCTGGCCGTCGGCGTTTACATGAATTCCGAGCGCCGCGGCCTCCTTGGGCGTGAACACTGTTTCACGTGAAACAGCGGCCGCTTCCATCAGCTCGGCGGCCTTGGCCGAGAAGGCGGCGGCGCGGCGGTCGGAGACGAGTCCGCAGTTGATCGCCAGGGGGGTCAACCGTTGATCGGCATTGTCGGCGCGAAGGGTCAACCGGTACTCGGCCCGGCTGGTGAACATCCGGTAGGGCTCGGTCACACCCCGTGTGACTAGGTCGTCGACCATGACGCCGATATAGGCCTGGTCGCGTCCGAGGATCACCGGATCGGATCCGGCGGCGGCCCGGGCGGCGTTCAGCCCGGCGAGCAGCCCCTGGGCGCCGGCCTCCTCATAACCCGTCGTGCCGTTGATCTGGCCGGCCAGATACAGGCCGGGCCGCTTCTTGACCTCCAGCGCCGGGGTCAGCTCGCGCGGATCGACATAGTCGTATTCGATGGCATAGCCGAACCGGAAAACCTCGACCGCCTCAAGCCCCGGGATGGTCCGCAGGAAGGCAGCCTGGGTGGAGTCAGAGACCGAGGTCGAGATGCCGTTCGGATAGACGGTCGGGTCGTCCAGCCCCTCGGGCTCGAGGAAGATCTGATGCGAGGTCTTGTCCGCGAACCGGACGACCTTGTCCTCGATCGAGGGGCAATAGCGCGGGCCGCGACCGGACAGGTGGCCGCCATAGACGGCGCTGTCGCCGAGATTGTCGGCGATGATCCGGTGGGTGGCCTCGGTCGTGTGAGTCACGCCGCAGGCGATCTGGGGGACGTCGATCCGGTCGGTCAGGAAGCTGAACGGCACGGGCTCGGCGTCGGCCTGCTGCATCTCCAGCCGGTCCCAGCCGATGGTCCGGCCGTCGAGGCGCGCCGGCGTGCCTGTCTTGAGCCGGCCCATCTGCAGGCCGGCGCCGTAAAGGTCGGCGGCCAGGCCGGTGGATGGCGCCTCGCCGTGCCGACCGGCGGGGATCCGCTGGTCGCCCTTGTGGATGACGCCGTTGAGGAAGGTGCCGGTCGTCAGGACCACGGCCCCGGCGCGGAGTTCCATCCCCTCGCCCGTCACCACACCGACGACGCGATCGCCGTCGAGGATCAGGCGCTCGGCCGTCCCGGCCTGCAGCGACAGACTGGGCGTCTGCGCCAGTTCGGCCTGCATGGCCTCGCGGTACAGGCGGCGATCGATCTGGCTGCGCGGGCCCTGGACGGCCGCGCCCTTGGATCGATTGAGCAGACGGAACTGGATGCCGGCCTGATCGCCGAGGCGGGCCATCAACCCGTCCATCGCGTCGATCTCGCGCACCAGATGGCCCTTGCCCAGGCCGCCGATGGCCGGATTGCAGGACATTTCGCCGATGGTTTCGAGCTTCTGGGTCAACAGCACGGTCCGGGCGCCCGCGCGCGCGGACGCGGCCGCGGCCTCACAGCCGGCGTGACCGCCGCCGATGACGATGACGTCGAAACCCTTCATGGGCGGGCACATAGGGCAAAACCGGCCCAACCGCCACCTTGGCCGCAGGCCTGTTTCACGTGAAACGGCTCACTTGCCGATGCAGAAGGTCGAGAAGACCTCGCCGAGAATGTCCTCGACGCCGATGGCGCCCGTCACCCGACCGAGGGCCTCGGCCGCCCGACGCAGATCGTCCCCCGCCATTTCGGGCGAAACATCGAGGGCCGCCCGGCCCGCCTCGACCGACGCCAGCGCTTCCACGAGGCGACGCCGATGTCTTTCGCGCGTGACTGAGGGGAAGTCCGCGCCTGAAAGGTCGTGGGCGAGCCGGGCCGCAATCCAGTCGTGGAGTTCAGACAAGCCGTCCCCCGCCGTGGTGCTGACCGACAGGGTTTCAAACCCGTCGGCCGCCTGGGCGGCGCCCAGATCGGCCTTGGTCAGGACCAGAAGATCGCCGGGCCGGGCAAATCGGGCCGCGTCGCCCTCGGCGTCGTCCGGCCCCCGGATCCACAGGCGCAGGTCCGCCGCTTCCGCCCGGGCCCGGGCGCGGCGCACCCCTTCGGCCTCGACCGGATCCGCGCTGTCGCGGAGACCGGCAGTGTCGGACAGGGTCACGGCATAGCCGCCGATGACCAGGTCGGCGTCGAGCACGTCACGGGTCGTGCCCGCGATCGGGGTGACGATGGCCGCCTCACGCGCGACGAGGGCGTTGAACAGGGAGGATTTGCCGGCATTGGTCTCGCCGATCAGGACGATGCGATAGCCTTCACGCACCCGTTCACCGCGGCGCGCATCGGCGAGGGCCGCCTTCAGATCGGCGATCAGCCGGTCGAGTACGGGTCCCGCGGATCGCGCGAGGTTGTCCGGGACCTCCTCATCCGGGAAGTCGATCTCGGCCTCGACCAGGGCGAGGGCGGTCAACAGGTCGCGGCGAAATCCGGCATAGGTCTGGCTCAGGGCCCCGTCCAGCTGGCCCAGGGCCTGAGTCGCCTGGGCCACGGTCTCGGCGTCAATCAGGTCGGCGACGGCCTCGGCCTGGGCGAGGTCCATCCGGCCGTTCTCGAAGGCGCGACGGGTGAATTCGCCCGGATCGGCGGGGCGCAGGCCGAGGGCGACCAGCGCTTCGGTCGCCGCCTCGACCACGGCCCGTCCACCGTGCAGATGCAGTTCGGCGCAGTCCTCGCCGGTGTAGGAGTTCGGCCCCGGAAAGCGGAGCGCCAGCGCCTGGTCGATCGACCGGCCATCCTGGGCGAGGGTGCGGAGGGCGGCGTATCGCGGCTTCAGCCCGCCGGCGCCGAGGGCGGTCAGGGCGGCGTCCGTCCCCGGCCCGGACAGGCGGAGGATGGCGATGGCCCCCCGTCCGGGCGGGGTGGCGAGGGCGAAAATGGTGTCGGTCATCTCAGGCCGTCTCCTCCCCCTTCATGGGGGAGGTGGCACGCCGCGCAAGCGGCGTGACCGAGGGGTGGTCGGAAGTTGGCGTCGTCGGAACGCCTCCGGCGTCCCGCCTTCACGGCTTGACGGCCGCTTCCATCAGTTTGCGGAACTGGTCCTGGGCCTGCATGCCGAAGCTGGTCCAGGTCTTCATCAGTTCGTCGGGCTGCATGGCCGTGATGTTCTCGTCCATGCGGCGCTTCATCTCGGAAACGAGATGGTCGTTCAGCGGCTCGACGTTGGGCAGGCCGAGAAAGGCCCGCGCCTCTTCCGGTGTGCATTCGACCTCGACATTGACCTTCATCGCGCCGCCACTCCTTTTCCCTGTCGCCCTGCGCGCGGCGCAGGGCTGCCTGAGGGTGTTTCACGTGAAACAGCGGCCATACCGCCGTCAGGTGTTCATCGACTGGAAGAAGTCCGCATTGTTCTTCGACTGACGCAGCTTGTCGATGAGGAACTCGATCGCGTCCTGCGGGCCCATCGGGTTGAGGATGCGGCGCAGGACATAGGTCTTGGCCAGCTGGTCCTTCGGCGTCGTGAGCTCTTCCTTGCGGGTGCCCGACTTGAGCACATCGATGGCCGGGAAGATGCGTTTGTCGGCGACCTTGCGGTCCAGCACGATTTCCGAGTTACCCGTGCCCTTGAACTCTTCGAAGATCACCTCGTCCATCCGCGAGCCCGTATCGATCAGGGCGGTGGCGATGATGGTCAGGGAACCGCCCTGCTCCACGTTCCGCGCCGCGCCGAAGAAGCGTTTCGGCCGCTGCAGGGCGTTGGCGTCGACGCCGCCGGTCAGGACCTTGCCCGACGACGGGACGGTGGTGTTGTAGGCGCGGGCGAGGCGGGTGATGGAGTCGAGCAGGATGACGACATCCTTCTTGTGCTCGACCAGGCGTTTGGCCTTCTCGATGACCATTTCGGCGACGGCGACGTGTCGGGTGGCCGGCTCATCGAAGGTCGAGGCGATGACCTCCCCCTTCACCGTACGCTGCATGTCGGTCACTTCCTCGGGGCGCTCATCGATCAGCAGGACGATGAGGAAGACCTCGGGGTGGTTCTTCTCGATCGACTTGGCGATGTTCTGCAGCATCACCGTCTTGCCGACGCGCGGCGGAGCCACGATCAGGCAGCGCTGGCCCTTGCCCAGCGGGGCGACGATGTCGATGACCCGGCCCGAGCGGTCCTTCAACGTCGGGTCCTGGATTTCCATGTGCAGCCGCTCTTCGGGATAGAGCGGGGTCAGGTTGTCGAACAGGACCTTGGTTTTGACCGTCTCGGGGTCTTCGAAATTGATCGTGTCGACCTTAAGCAGGGCGAAATAGCGCTCGCCCTCGCGCGGGCCGCGGACGGCGCCGTGGATGGTGTCGCCCGAACGCAGGCCGAAGCGGCGGATTTGCGACGGAGAGACGTAAACATCGTCCGGCCCCGGAAGATAATTAACGTCCGGACTGCGCAGGAAGCCGAAGCCGTCGGGCAGGATTTCGAGCACGCCGTCGGCGATGATCTCGACTTCCTCGTCGGCGAGCGTCTTCAGGATGGCGAACAGCAGGTCCTGTTTGCGCAGGTTGCCGGCGTTCTCGATCTCGAGGCTTTCGGCGAAGGCGACCAGATCTTCCGGCGTCTTCTCGTTCAGCTCCTGCAGGGTGATGCGGCCATTGGGAACGATCGGCTCGCCGTCGTCATCCTCGTCGCCGTGCTCCTGGTCGACCATCGGCAGGTCGGCCGCGGCCATTTCGTTGCCGGCCTCGGGCGCTTCGGCCCCGGCGGCGTCATCGGTCTCGGGGGTGTCGGTGATGTCGGTCATGGCGTGCAATCATAAGCATCGCCGCGAGACAGGGCGTCGCGCGGGCGGAAAGTTCAGCAATGTCTGGCCTTGCGGCCGGGTGGGAAGGCGACGGGTCGTCCCGGCGAGATCGGCGGGCGTCGCAGAGAGTGGGACCGCCCCAGACTCCTGCAGGACGGTTCGCCTGAGCGAAACCACGCGGGGCCAGCTACGTCAAGCGAAGCGGCTCAGCCGAACGTCCACTGGGTCGTGACGGACAGGACCATCACGATGGCGATCACGAAGGGGATTTCATTGGTCATCCGCCAGAACCGGCCCGTGCGGACCGAGGTCCCGGCCTTGATGCGCTTGAGCTCGCCGGCCAGAAAGCCGTGCCAGCCGCTGAGAGCGAACACGCCGGCCAGTTTGGCGACCATCCACGGCTGGCCGAGGAAGCCCCAGCCTTCGCCGTATTCGAAGATGTGGATGCCGATCATCCAGACGCCGAAAATCCAGGCGGCGATCATGGACGGGTTGATGATGATCTTCAGCAGCCGGTGCTGCCAGGTCCGCAGCAGCCCCCGCATCTCGGAGCGCAGGGGCTCGGCCTTGTCCGCCTGTTCGGCGTCATAGGCATAGAGGCGCGGCAGGAACAGCATGCCGGCCATCCACGCGATGACGGCGAGGATATGCAGGCCGCGGACGATCTCGAACGTCATGCCGCCCTCCGCTCGCAGGTTCGGGGACAGGCCTTCCAGCCCCCCCGGCAGCCCGGACCCCAGGGCGCCGTTCCGGTCCGCGGCAAGGCGTCGACCACGGCGTCCGCAAGGGTCTTGATGAAGGGTGCGGCCACGCCGACCGCGGGGCTGCGAAGATACGGGGCCACGCCCAGTTCGTGGGCCAGTTCGGCGTATTCGATGTCCAGCTCGACCAGGGTCTCGATATGCTCCGAGACGAAGGCCACCGGCGCCACGACGACGCCGACGCCGTCATGCCCGGCCCGGGCGATGGCGTCCGGGGTCGACGGGCCCAGCCATTTCATCGGCCCGACCCGGCTCTGGTAGCAGATGGCCCAGTCGCCTTCGGCCAGCCCGGCGCGGGCGGCTATGGCGGCGCAGGTCGATTCGATCTGCGCCTGATAGGGATCGCCCTTCTTCGTGACCAGACTTTCGGGGATGCCGTGAGCCGAGAACAGGACGCGGACGGGCCGGTCGCCGGCCTCCGCCAGCTTGGCGCGGACGCCCTCCGCCTGGGCCTCGATCCAGCCCGGCGCCTCGGGGTAGCAGCAGACCGTCCGGCTGACGCCCGATCCCGCATAGACCTGGGCCCACCGTTTCAGCGACGACTCCGTCGTCGTGGTCGAGAACTGCGGATACAGCGGAAGGAGGACGATCTCGTCGGGGCCGAACGCGGCCACATCGACGGCAGTTTCCTCTGACAGCGGCCCCCAGTAGCGCATGGCGATGAAGGCGCGCACCTCGTCCCCCGGCAGCATCCCGTTCAGGACCAGGGCCAGCGCGTCAGCCTGCCGCCGGGTCTCGGGCAACAGGGGGGAGCCGCCGCCCATCAGGGCGTAGTTGGCCTGGGCGGAGGTCTCACGGCGGCTGGAGATCAGCCGGGCCAGAAGGGTGCGGAAGGGCTGGGGCAGGCCGATGATGGCCGGATCGCTGAACAGATTGAACAGGAAGGGTTTGACCGAGGCCTGGTCATCCGGTCCGCCGAGATTGAACAACACCACCGCGATGCGGCGGCCGCCCGGGGTCTCGCTCATTGGGCGCCGATCCGTTTCAGAACCTGTTCGACATGGGCGATCGGCACGTCCGGCAGGATGCCGTGGCCGAGGTTGAAGATCCACGGCCCCTGCCCCCAGGCCTCGAGCAGCTGATCGACACGGCGGTCCAGCATCGGCCCGCCGGCGCGCAGCAGCAGGGGATCGAGCGCCCCCTGGATCGGCTTGATGGCCTGCACGCGACGGCCGATCGCCAGCGGACAGGCGGTGTCGAGCGCCACGGCCTGGACATCGACCTCGGCCGCATAGCGTTCCGCCAGCGCCGCCGAGCCGCGCGGGAAGCCGATCAGGGGCACGGTCACGCCCAGTTCCCGAGCGCGGCGCACCAGTTTCTGATGCGGTCGCAGGACCAGGCTTTCGAACAGGTCTTCCGGCAGGCCTTCGGCCCAGCTCTCGAAGATCTTCAGCACCTGGGCCCCGGCGTCGGCCTGCATCTTCAGATAATGCGCCGTCGCCTCGACCAGCACGTCGAGCAGGGCCGCGACCTTCTCGGGCTCGGCATAGGCATAGGTCCGGGCCTGGGCCCGTTCACCCTTGCCGATGGTCCGGGCTTCCCCGTCGAGCATATAGGTGGCCACGGTCCAGGGCGCGCCCGCGAAGCCGATCAGGGCGCGTTCGGGCTCAAGCTGCGCCCGGACGATCGACAGGGTCTGGCCGACCTGCTTCAGGGCCTCGCCGGCCCCCGCGGTGAGATCGTGCATGCCCTCGACGGGCGGCAGGGCGCCGAGCCGCGGTCCCTCGCCGGCCTCGAACCAGACGTCCTGACCCAGGGCGCGGGGGATCAACAGGATGTCGGCGAAGACGATGGCGGCGTCGAAGCCAAACCGCCGCATGGGCTGCAGGGTCGCCTCGGCGGCCTTTTCGGGATCGAGGCAGAAGGAGATGAAATCGGGCGTCGTCGCGCGCAGGGCCCGGTATTCCGGCAGGTAGCGCCCGGCCTGACGCATGAACCATACCGGCGGGCGCGGCGTCGCCTCTCCAGCGAGAACCTTGAGCAGCAGGGGCGTATCGGGGGAGACGGTCATGTGACCCCGGTCCTACCGGGGGGCCGGGTCCTGCTCAAGCCCGTCCCGTGTCGCACCCTTCCATTCCTTCTCAAGAAAAGAGTCTTGAGGTTTTGAAGTAGAAGACAGGACCGGGGACGACGGGGACAAACGGGCGGTTTGGGGCGGCTTCGGACGGGTTTTCCGCAAACTGTCACCTTCAGCGAACCGGCCTTCTACGGGGCTGGTGAAACCGGGGATAAATCCTAACGAGGCCTTAACGACGGGGCCCGAGGGACCTGCGGCGGCCATCCGTGGCTGGGCGCCGTTAACGTCTCGTTAAGGATCTCCACAGGCGGAACGCCGGCGGCGGGCCGCCTTGGGATGAATGGCGTCGATGCGCGGCGCCTCGTCCACCTCTGTCCCCGCTCGCGGCCCGCGTTCGGCGCCGCTATAGGAAAAGACCCACCCATCGGCTCCGACGGCGCCCCAACGGCGCCCCGGGCCGTCCACAGGAGTCTCGAAATCATGGACAGCCGCCGATGACGCCGGGTTCGCCAGGCCGCGCCTCGGGCCCCTCGCGGCTGGCGACCTATTTCCATGTCCATCTGGTGTCCGACTCCACCGGCGAGACGCTGAACGCCATGGCCAAGGCCGTTGTGGCCCGTTTCGACGGCGTCATCCCGATCGAGCACATCTACGCCCTCGTCCGCTCCGCCAAACAGATGGATCGGGTGCTGGAAGAGGCCGCGGCCTCCCCCGGCGTGGTTTTGCATACCCTCGTGGACCGGGAGCTGCGCGAGCAGCTGGAAGACGGCTGCCGCAAGCTGGACATGCCACAGATCGCGGCCCTTGACCCGCTGGTCGGCGCCCTGTCGCGCTATCTGGGCGCGGCCCTGTCGACGCGGGTCGGGGCCCAGCACGCCCTCGACACCGACTATTTCAACCGGATCTCCGCGCTCGACTACGCCATGGCCCATGACGACGGCCAGGGCACGTCCGAGCAGCTGGAGGGCGCCGACGTCGTCCTGTGCGGGGTGAGCCGCACCTCCAAGACCCCGACCTGCATCTATCTGGCCCACCGAGGCATCCGCGCCGCCAATGTGCCGCTGGTCCCCGGCCAGGAGGATGGCGAACGCCTCGTCGGGCTGAAGAACCCTCTGGTGGTGGGCCTGACGGTCTCGCCGGATCGACTGGTGCAGATCCGCAAGAACCGGCTGGACGGGCTCAACGCCAACCGGGCCAGCGCCTACATCGATCATGACGCCGTCCGCGAGGAGACGGTGAAGGCGCGCCGGGCCTTCGAGCGGCGCGGCTGGCCGGTCATCGACGTGACCCGCCGCTCGGTCGAGGAGACCGCGGCCGCCATCATCAATCTGCTGAACGAGCGCCGGACGCGGCGGCTGGGGGCGGCCTGGTGAGCGCGCCTTCGGAACGGTTGATCCTCGCCTCGAAGAGCGCGGCGCGGCGGTCGATGCTGGCCGACGCCGGGGTCGCCTTCGCGGTCCAGGTCGCGGATGTGGACGAGGACGCGGTCAAGGCCGTCCACGATCCTGCCGATGCGGCGGGGCTCGCCGTCGAACTGGCGCGGGTCAAGGCGCTGGCGGTGTCGCGCCATGATGGCGACGCCTGGGTGCTGGGCGCGGACCAGACCCTCAGCTTCGAGGGTGGCCTGGTCTCCAAGGCCGCCTCGCTCGATGATGCACGCGCCCGGCTGGCGGCCATGCGCGGCCGGACGCACCAGCTGCATTCCGGCGCGGCCCTCGCCCGCAACGGCCAGATTGTCTGGTCCGGCGTGGATTCGGCGACCATGCGGGTGCGCGACTTCTCGGACGCCTTCCTCGACGCCTATCTGGCGGCCGAGGGTGACGAACTCCTGCACTGCGTCGGCGCCTACCGGCTCGAAGGCATGGGGTCCCAGCTGTTTGAGGCGGTGGAGGGCGACTATTTCACCGTCCTGGGCCTTCCGCTCTGGCCCGTGCTGGCCGAACTGCGCCGGGTCGGAGTGCTGAAGTCATGACGCCCAGGGCGGGCGTGGCGGGCCAGCCGATCGCCCATTCGCTCAGCCCCCTGATCCACAACGCCTGGATCGACGCCGCCGGGCTGGACGCCGAATACCGCGCCTTCGGGCCGGCGGACGCCGCCGACTTCGCCGCTCTGGTCGCGGAAGGGCGCGCCGGTCGCTTGAGGGGACTGAACGTCACCGCCCCGTTCAAGGAGCAGGCGCTGGCCCTGGCGGACGAGGCGAGCGCGACGGCCCGGGCCTGCGGGTCGGCCAATCTGCTGATCTTTGAGGGCGGCCGGATCCGGGCCGACAGCACCGACGGTGTCGGCCTGATGGCGGCGCTGGCCGAACAGGCCGAGCAACTGTCCGTGCGCGGCCGACCGGTCGTGGTGCTCGGCGCGGGCGGGGCGGCGCGCGCGGCCGTCGCGGCGCTCATGGCAGCGGGCGCTGACGTCGGGGTGCTGAACCGGACCCGCACGCGCGCCGAAGCCCTGGCGCGGGACCTCGGCGCGGCCGTGGTCGAGGCGGACGCCCTGACCGGGGCGGTTCTGGTGGTCAACGCCCTGAGCGTGCCGCCCGAAATCGACCTGTCCCGGCTGCGGGATGATGCGGTTCTGATGGACATGACCTACCGGCCGCTGGTCACGCCCTTCCTGAGGCAAGGACGGGCGCGGGGGCTGACCACGGTGGACGGCCTCGCCATGCTGATCGGCCAGGCGCGGCCCTCCTTCCGGGCAATCTTCGGCGTCGAGGCGCCTGACATCGATGTGCGCTCCCTGGCGCTGTCCGCCCTGGGAGAGAGGCCATGATCGTGCTCGGCCTGACCGGCTCCATCGGCATGGGCAAGTCGACGACGACGGCCATGTTCGCCGACGCCGGCGCTGTGATCTGGAACGCTGACGAGGCCGTGCACCGCCTCTATGCAAAGGGCGGCGCGGCGGTTGCGCCGGTCGGGGAGGCCTTTCCGGGCGTGGTCGTGGACGGGGCGGTCGATCGCACCCGGCTGGCGGAAGCGCTCGGGCGGGACGGGGCGGCCTTTGCGCGGCTGGAGGCCATCGTCCATCCACTGGTGCTGAAAGGGCGTCTGGAAGATCTGGCGACGGCCGAGGCCAGGGGCGTGAAGCTGGCGGTGCTGGACATTCCCCTGCTGTTCGAAACCGGCGGCGATGCGGCCGTGGACGCCGTCGTGGTCGTGACCGCTCCGGCCGCGGTCCAGGCCGCCCGGGTCTTGGCCCGGCCCGGCATGACCCGGGAGCGGTTCGAGGCCATCCTGGCGCGTCAGCTGCCGGACGCGGAAAAGCGGCGCCGCGCGGACTTCGTCATCGACACCAGCGTTGGACTGGAAGCCACACGGGCGCGGGTGGACGAAATCGTGGGGATGGTTCTGGCCGAAGGGTGGACGCCGCCCCGGCATGGTCTTTCGCGCGGCGGCGAACGGTCGCAATAAGGGCCCATGTCCCGCGAAATCGTTCTCGACACCGAAACCACCGGCTTCGACCCCCGCACGGGCGACCGGATGATCGAGGTCGGCTGTATCGAGATCGAGGATCTTTTGCCGACCGGCCGGACCTTCCACCGCCTGATCAACCCCGAACGGCTGATCCCCGCCGACGCCATCCGGGTCCACGGCATCACCGACGACAAGGTGAAGGACGCGCCGAAATTCGCCGAGATCGTCATCGACCTGTGCGACTTTATCGGCGACGCCCCGATCATCGCCCACAACGCCCAGTTCGACCGCAATTTCATCGACCACGAGTTCAGCCGCTGCGGCCGGGCCCTGTTCCCCGAAGACCGCTGGATCGACACGCTGAAACTGGCCCAGACGCGGTTTCCCGGCATGGCCAATTCGCTGGACGCCCTGTGCAAGCGGTTCAAGGTCTCGCTGGTCGAACGCACGCTGCACGGCGCCCTGATCGACGCCCGGCTGCTGGCCGAGGTCTATCTGGAGCTCAAGGGCGGCAAGGAGCGCCGGCTGGACCTGTCCGCCTCGCGGGCGACGGTCGCCGCCGCTGCAGCCGTGGCGGCCCAGGGCTATGCGCCGCGCCCCCGCCCTCTGCCGAACCGGACCAGCGAAGCCGAACAGGCGGCGCACCTCGCCTTCCTGCAGACGAACCTGAAGGATCGCTCGCTGTGGGAGGCCTATGGGCTGGACATGGAAAAGGCGTCCGCCGCCTGACGAACGCCTTTCCGGAACGTCCCGGGTATGAAGACTAGGCCTGGCCGGCTTCGGCCGGTCCGCGCGCGATCGACTGCTGGCGGGCGACGTAGATGCCGGCGAAATCGATCGGATCCAGCATGAAGGGCGGGTAGAAGCCGCCGTCCGAGGTCGCGCGGGCGATGATCTCGCGGGCGAACGGGAACAGGTAGCGCGGGCATTCGATCAGCAGCAGCGGCTCGATGTCCTGGTCCGGCACGCCCTGGAGGGCGAACAGGCCGCCGTACAGCAGCTCGACATTGAACACCGTCATGGCGTCGGTGGTGGCCTTGATGGTCAGGCGCAGATCCACCTCGAACAGGCCGTCGGGACGGCCCTGGGCGTTCATCTCGACGCCCATGTCGATCGCCGGCTTGCCGTCGACGCGCAGGCTGTCGGGGGCCTTGGGGTTCTCGAAGGACAGATCCTTGACATACTGGGCGACGATGCGGAACCCGGGGCCTTGCGGTCCTTGCGGCGCGGCGTCGGCGGGCGCGGCGGTGTTGGCGTCGGAAGGAGGCGCTGCGTCGGTCATCGGTCGGGTCTGTCTGAAAGAGTGGTCAGCGCCGGAATAAGGCGCCGGGAAGGCGCGGCGACTAGCACGAGGCGCAAGGTGCGGCAACGATGCTCACCCGCCTCATAGGGCGCTGGCGGTTGCGCGTCCCTATATCAGCCCCTAATCGTCTGTCGTCGCGCCCGGTCCCTCCCCGGCCGCCAGTCAAGGTTCGCCAGTGCCGCCGGTTCAAATCCAGATCGTCATCTTCGCCGTCATCGCGGCCGTGGTCCTGTTCCAGCTCTATAATGTGCTGGGCAAGAAGGTCGGCCGTCAGCCGGAGGAGGACGCCCGCGCCAAACCCGCGGCCGTGACCAACGCCTCCGCGCCGGACCAGCTCGCGGGCCGGCCCCATGTGCTGGACGCCGTCACCCTGGCCTCGATCGCCGGCCTGAAGGCGCGCGATCCGGCCTTCGACCCGCTGCGCTTCCTCGAGGGCGCACGTCAGGCGCATGAAACCATCGTCCGCGCCTATGCCGCCGGCGACCGCGAAACGCTGAAACCCCTGCTGACCCCGACCGTCATGGCCTCCTTCGAGGCCGGCATCGCTGCCCGCGAGACCCGGGGCGAGACCGAGGTCGCCGAATTCCTGCACCCCGCCCGCGCCGATCTGGAGCAGGCCTCTGCGGAAGAGAACCGCGCCACGGCCAAGGTCCGCTTCCTGGCCGAACTGCGCAATACGGTGACCGCCGCCGACGCCGCCGCCGAGCCGCAGGTCGAGGAACGCCGGGTCGCCGAGCTCTGGACCTTCGAGCGCACCCTCGGCGCCAGCGACCCCAACTGGGTGCTGGCCCGCACCGAGCCCGCCGCGGCATGATCAGCGGCGGCGCGCGCCGTCGGGGTCTTTCCGGCGCGGCCGTCCTGTTCGGCCTTGCCCTGACGCTCGCCGCCTGTGCGACAACGCCTGGCGCCCCGCCGGTTCCGCCGGTGACCGGGCCATCCGTTCCCGCGCAGACGCCCGGCCCTGCGCCAGCTTCCGAGGCGCTGAGCCCCGCAACCCTGCCCGGCTGGAACGACGAGGACCATCTGGCCGCCTTCGAAGCCTGGGCCGTCGGCTGCACCGTGGCCCGCGACGCCGCCTCCCGGACCCAGTGCGACCGGGCCATGCACATCAAACAGACCTCGAAGCCGGTGACGCCCTCGATGGCCCGCGCCTTCTTCGAGAGCGGTTTCACCGTCGTGGCGGCGCGCCGGGAAGACGGCGCGGCGGGTCTGCTGACCTCGTATTTCGCGCCGGACTTCGCTGCCCGTCATGCGCCGGACGCGGAGTTCGACATGCCTGTCCGGCCGCGCCCTGCGGGCTGGACCCGCGGTCAGGTGCTGCCCGTGCGCGCCGAGATCGAGGCTGCGCCGGCGCCGGACGCGCTCGCCTGGATGCGGGCCGAGGACCTGTTTTCCATGCAGATCCAGGGTTCCGGCTATCTGACCTTCGAGGACGGGACCCTGGCCCGCGCCGCCTATGCCGCCGACAATGGCCAGCCGTTCACGGGCATCGCCCGGCCGATGGCGGAACAGGGGCTGCTGCCGGCCAACGGAACCTCGGGCGAGGCCATCCAGGCCTGGCTGGCGGCGCATCGCGGGCCCGAAGCCCGGGCGGTGATGGCGCTGAACCCGCGCTACATCTTCTTCTCAATGGACCCCGACGATGGCGGCGATCCGAACGGCGCGGCGGGGATTCCGCTGATCGCCCGGCGCTCCATCGCCGTCGACCCGGCGCACTGGCGCTATGGCGATCTGGTCTGGATCTCGGCCGACGGCGGCAACTTGACGGGCGCGCGGGCCAGCTACCACGGTCTGGTCGTGGCGCTGGACACCGGCTCGGCCATCCGCGGTCCCGTGAGAGCCGATTTCTACATGGGTCGCGGCGCTGCGGCGGGTGAAGAGGCGGGCGCGGTCCGCCATCCGCTCCGGATGTGGCGGCTGGTTCCGCGGGGGCAGGCTCCTTTATGAGACCCCGCAGTCGGCCGTCCTGGGACGCAAGACGGGTCAACTGATCGGCTTGCCCGGATTGTCAAAGACCGAAGCCGGAGAAGTCCGGGCAGGCTGAAGCCCTTGCCGGCCCGGGGGGCCGGAAAGTGCGGGGAGGTCGCGGAGCGCGGGCGGCTGGCCCGGAACCGTATGATGGCCCCCTGCTTTCGCGTTACGGGGACCGTGAGTGAGT
>CAYNNT010000031.1:7715-28532 GCA_964398675.1 uncultured Brevundimonas sp. | reverse complement strand
CCTTCACCATCGAGACCCTCTACAAGGCCGCCGCCCGCCGGCTGCACAACGCCTCCGACGCCCCCGCCCCGTTCGACCGGATCGAGGGGCTGGAGCTGTTCGACAAGGTCATCGACATCGACCAGTCGCCGATCGGCCGCACCCCGCGCTCCAACCCGGCCACCTACACCGGCGCCTTCGGGCCGATCCGCGACTGGTACGCCGGCCTGCCTGAGTCAAAGGCGCGCGGCTACGGTCCCGGCCGCTTCTCGTTCAACGTCAAGGGCGGCCGCTGCGAAGCCTGTCAGGGCGACGGCCTGATCAAGATCGAGATGCATTTCCTGCCGGACGTCTACGTCACCTGCGACGTCTGCAAGGGCAAACGCTACAATCGCGAGACACTCGAAATCGTCTTCAAGGGCAAGTCGATCAGCGACGTCCTCGACATGACGGTCGAGGAGGCCGCGTCCTTCTTCAAGGCCGTGCCCTCGATCCGCGACAAGATGCTGACCCTGAACCGCGTCGGCCTCGGCTATGTCCAGGTCGGCCAGTCCGCCACCACCCTCTCGGGTGGTGAGGCGCAGCGGGTCAAACTGTCGAAAGAGCTGTCGAAGCGGGCGACGGGCAAGACCCTCTACATCCTCGACGAGCCCACGACCGGTCTGCATTTCGAGGACACCCGCAAACTGCTCGAGGTGCTCCAGGAACTGGTCGACAACGGCAACACCATCGTGGTGATCGAGCACAATCTCGACGTCATCAAGGTCGCTGACTGGCTGCTCGACTTCGGCCCCGAAGGCGGTGACGGCGGCGGCGAGATCGTCGCGGTCGGCACACCCGAACAGGTCGCCGCCAATCCGAAAAGCTGGACCGGCAAATACCTGAAGGAAATCCTCGACCGCCACGAGGTCCGTCGCAAGGCGCGGGTGGCGGCGCTGTCGGGACAGGCTGCTGGGGCGACCGGAAAACCGGTGCGGGCGAAGACGCGGGCCTAGGCGGCCAATCGTCGTGGCCAGGGGAAGATCAGCCCGATCAGCCCCGCCAGGCAGAGCCATCCGAACAGCTCGCCGACCCGGCCGTAAAGGGTGGGGCGGCGCGGTTCGACAACGAGCGTCGCCAGAAGCCTTCCACCTTCGTCCGGCCGGCTCTCCGCCTCGGCCAGGATACGGCCGAGCGGGTCGCTGACTGACAGCAGGCCCTCCTTGGTCGAGCGCACAACGGCGAAGCCCTGCTCGACCCCCCGCAACGCCGTCATTCGCGCGCCCATCCACTGGTCGATGTGGCCGAAATCCCAGGCCGGGACCAACATCACCGCAGCCTCTCTCTCGCCGTAGGCGCGACCAAGTCGGGCGAAATGCATGTCCTTGCAGATGGCGAGGCCGTAGCGCGCGCCCCTGACCGGCGTGACCGCATGGCCGCTGCCGGCGCTGTAGCCCTCGGCCCGTTCCGGCGGCGCCATGAAATGCTTCTGATAGGCGGCCGCCTCGCGTCCGTCGGGCGCGAACAGATAGGCCATATTGCGGGTCCCGCCCGGCGCGGTGATCCCCAGACCGGCTTCGACCCAGACCCCGTGGTCCCGGGCGGCGCCCGCCAGCGCGGCGCGCCAGTTCGCGATCTGTCCCGGGTCCCCCACCGCGATCTTTTCGGGCAGGACGATGACGTCGGCGCCGGCCCCGGCCAGTGTTTCGATACCGGCCAGGTACCTCGCCCGGATCGGCGCGACATAGGTCCCGGACGCCTCCGGACCGATGTCCGCATCCACCGCCATCATGCCGAAAGTGACCCGCTCGCCGGTGACGGGCTGCGCCAGTCGCAGGACCCCGAACCCCGCAGCGGCCAGGCAGAGGACGATCGCCAGCGGATAGGCGAGCCATCCCTGCTTCAGACCCCCGGGCGATCTTGCGAGGGACAGGGCCGTGGCCGCGGCGGCGGCGGGAAGCGAGACCAGAAAGGCCACGGCCGCGACACCGCCCAGGGCGGCGATCTGCAAGACGACGGGCAGGTCCCCCTGGGAATAGCCGATCAGGCCCCAGTCGCCATCGGGCGCCACCGCCCCCATGACGGTATGGATCGCCGCCCAGGCCGCCGGCCAGGCGAACAGGGCCCAGCCGCTCCGGCGGGACAGGACCGCGCGACGGGTCAATCCGGCCGCGAGCGTCCACAACAGGGCGATGCCGGTCACCATCAGGACCGCCAGCGGCAGAGACCGGGTGACGATCATGAAATAGTGCAGGTTCGCGCCGGACCCGATCACGGCCGCGCCGAGCGTCATCCATCGGGCGTCGCCGGCGCTGGAATTCAACGCCAGCCACAGCAACAACGCCGGAGCCGTCCAGGCCAGCCACCACACGGGTTCCGGCCCCATTGCGCCGCGCAGCAGCAGGCCGACGACCCCCATGGCCATGATCCGCACGGCCAGCCGAACGGGCAGCCGGCGACCGGACCCAGGCTCCCTGCCCGCGGAAATCATCGACGGCCCCCCAGCGCTCCAGGGCGAGTCGTCCGTTCCGGCGGACGGTTCGTCAAGCCTGCAGTGACGCGCCGGCCGCCGCTTCGACGCCGTAGCTGCGTGTCCGGCCGCGCAGGGCCAGGACGAGCGTGCCCAGCAGCAGGACTCCGGTCGTCACCAGGCTGGCCTCAGGTCCGAAGCTCGCGCCGGTCAGCCACCAGGCCGCGCCGGGCGCCGCTGTCAGGTCGGTGACAAGTGGGAGGCTGTCGATCTTCATCCCCGAAACCTCCAGGCCGAAGCCCAGTCCGAGCAGCCAGTTCCAGGCGGCGTGCCAGCCGCACACGCCCCACAGCGAGCCTTCACGCGCGGCGTAGAGGCTGATGAACAGGCCAAACAGCACGATGTTGGCGAGACCCACATACAGTTCGTTGGACGGCTCGATATTCCCGGCATGCGCCAGGGCGAACAGGACCGAATTGGCGATCACGGCGATCCACAATCCATGGCGCGAGGCGATCAGCTGCATCAGCCATCCGCGGAACAGCAGCTCCTCCGACGAGCCCTGGATGATGAAGCCCAGCATCAGCACCCCGATGGGCAGCAGGGCCGCGCCGACGGCGGCCGAGCCGAACGCCCCGGCCCCCTCGACGACATAGCCGCCGGTCATCCAGATGATTCCGACCACGCTCGCCAGGAAGGCGAGGCCGATCAGATAGCCCCGTACGAACCGCAGCGGCCCCTTGGCGTTCAGACCCAGGGTCGCGGGACCGCGCCGCTCGAACAGCCAGGCCCAGAGCAGGACCAGCACCGAGCCGAGGCCGAAGGCCGCGACCAGTTCATAGGTCAGTTGCGGCCAGCCGTCCGAGCCGCCGCCGGGCGTGACGAAGCCCACCGCGATCGCGGGAAACAGGGCGCCGACCTGACCGCCGACCATGGAGACCACGCCCAGCACAATGGCCGCCAGGGTCCAGGTCCGGCGGTGCCTCAGCTTGCGCTCGGCGTAGAGTTCAATGCCGGCCATGCGGCGCTCCTTCAGAAAGCTCTGCGGACAGGCGTCCGTCCGGGCATGAGGCCGCGAGGCCGGCGAATGGATGCGCGGGTCCCGGAATTCCCGTCACCGGGGCTCCCCGGACCCGCGCTGCCGCCTTCTATTCGGAAGCCGCAGCACCCCGGGTCGAGCCGACGATGTCGCGATAGGCGGCCGAGAACGGCGCATAGAGGACGGCGACCGTCAGGGCGTAGACGATGGCGTTCAGGACCGACGACGCGATGATCCAGGGGTTTGTCGGGTCGAAATTCCGGAACATTTCCGTAGGGTCGCCGCCCATGTTTCCGAACATCGACATCCCGCCCATCATGCTGATCGGCATCATCACGATCCCCGCCAGGAGGGAGACGATGATCACCATGATGAAGGCGATGACGGCCATGCCCAGCAGGGGCCAGAACCAGCCCTTGGTCACGGCGAAGGAGTCGAAGATTGCAAACTTCTTCTGGGCGATCGTGATGGGCACGGCCAGGCTCCAGCGCACGCCGAGCCAGATCATGAAGGCGATAGCCGCCAGCACGGCCAGGACCATCACCAGCGCGCCCCAGCCTTTCAGGACGCTGATCGCAATCCCGCCGAGGATGAGGGCGGCCACGAAGGCGACCGCGATCGCGATCGCGTACAGGATCGCAATGACGAGGGTCACGACGAAGACCCGTACCTCGTCCATGCCCAGGCGCATATAGCCGAAGCCGCCGGCCCCCGGCGTAAGCACCGCCCGGGCGATCGCCGCCATCAGGACGGCGCCGATGACCAGCGACAGGGGAATGGCCCATGCCATGTGGCTCATCGCGGCCATGTAGGATTCCATGACCGGGATCAGAGCCTCGGGCGAGGTCGGCGGCGGCCCGGCCTCAAGGGCCTCCACCTGCTCCATCCACACCGACATGGACCGCATCATGCCGCCGGCCGCGAACAGGGTGGCGAGGGTGTAGACCAGATAGAGCAGTGTCCACCCCACGAGGGCGACGGGGTTGCGACGTACGAGGCGGAAGCCTTCAAACGCCGCGTCGGTTGCGGAAAACGCCATGGATCGCTCCTTCTTCGGGATCGTGCTTGGTTTAATGGGCCGGGTCGGGCGAAACGGTGTCTTCGAGGACGGCCGGTCGCGAGGTCTCGGCGAGTTGCCGGCAGGCCGACGCGAAGGGCGCGATCATCACCGTCAGGAACGCCCCGTACACCCACGAGAGAACCAGTCCGCCGACGACCAGCCAGGGCCAGTTCACCGTCATCCACGCGCTCATCCCCTCGAAGGGGTTTCCATCGTGGCCCGTGCTCTCCCAGGCCGAACCGGTGGCCGCAATGACGCCGCCGGCGGCGATGGAGACGATGACGACGACCACGATGTAGATGACCACGATCATCAGGTAGATCAGCAGCAGCATGCCCAGCAGCGGCCAGCCCTTGCCCGCGGCCAGCTTCCAGCCCTGCGAAAAGGCGAAGTCCCGGTAGAGCACGCTGGCGGGCGCGATCAGGCTGACCCGCGCCAGCCCCCACAGCAGCGCAATCACCATGGCCAGCCCGACGATTCCGCATGTCGACAGCGCCACGGCCTCGCCCTGGGGCCACAGGCCGAAGCCGAGCGCGACGCACAACAGGACCCCGAAGATCATCACGACATAGATGCCGATGCCGATCGCGAGCCCCGCCACGGCGACGCGCATCTCATCCATGCCCACCCGCAGGGAGAAGAACGAGCGCTCGGCCGGGCGAAGGACGGCGCGGAAGATCGCCGTATAGATCACGGCCATGACCACATACTGCCCCAGGTTGGCCAGCAGGGACGCCATCTGGAACTGCATCATCCGGGCCATCATGCCGTCAGGAAGCGCCGCGTTCGCCGCCGCGCCCGAGTCAGGGTCCGGCAGGTTGGCGAACAACTCGCCCATCGCGGGGAACATCACGCTGAGGGCGGCGAACGCCGGCGCCAGCATCAGCAGACCCCAGACGAAGACCGCAAACGGTCGCCGCGCGATCAGGCCGAACCCGTCGCCGATCGATGTCCCGATCGAGAATCTCTTCATGGCCCCCTCCTCTTTCCCCGCCCCACGCTAGCCCGGATTGCCTTGCCCCGCTAGAAGCCGCCCATGACGCAATCCATCCAGCCTATCCACGTCGTCGGCGGCGGCCTCGCCGGCTCGGAAGCCGCCTGGCAGATCGCCAGCGCGGGCGTCCCCGTGGTCCTGCACGAGATGCGCGGCGTGCCGGGCGTGAAGACCGACGCCCACAACACCGACGGCCTGGCCGAACTGGTCTGTTCCAACTCGTTCCGCTCGGATGACTGGGAGCACAACGCCGTCGGCCTGCTGCACGCCGAGATGCGGGCGCTGGACTCCCTCATCATGGCCTGCGGCGACGCTCACCAGGTCCCCGCCGGCGGCGCCCTGGCCGTCGACCGCGACGGCTTCTCACAGGCCGTCACGGCGAGGCTGGAAGCCCACCCCCTCGTCACCATCGTGCGCGAGGAGATCGCCGGCCTGCCGCCAGAAGAGTGGGACAATGTCATCGTCGCCACCGGCCCCCTGACCTCCCCGGCCCTCGCCGCCGCCATCCTCGACCTGACCGGCGAGGACGCGCTCAGCTTCTTCGACGCCATCGCCCCCATCGTCCACGCCGACAGCATCGACTTCGACATCGCCTGGCGTCAGTCGCGCTACGACAAGGAAGGCCCGGGCGGAGACGCCGCCGCCTACGTCAACTGCCCGATGGACAAGGCCCGGTACGAGGCCTTCATCGACGCCCTGCTGGACGGCCCCAAGGCCGAGTTCAAGGAATGGGAGAACGTCCCCTATTTCGACGGCTGCCTGCCCATCGAGGTCATGGCCGAGCGCGGCCGCGAGACCCTGCGTCACGGCCCGATGAAGCCCGTCGGCCTCACCAACCCGCGCGACCCCCAGGTCAAGTCGTACGCCATCGTCCAGCTGCGCCAGGACAATGCGCTCGGCACCCTGTTCAACATGGTCGGCTTCCAGACCAAGCTGAAGCATGGGGCCCAGGCCGAGGTCTTCCGCATGATCCCCGGCCTGCAGGACGCCCAGTTCGCCCGCCTCGGCGGCCTGCACCGCAACACCTTCCTCAACAGCCCCAAGCTGCTGGACCGCCAGCTCCGCCTGAAGGCCATGCCGCGCCTGCGCTTCGCCGGGCAGGTCACGGGCGTCGAGGGCTATGTCGAGAGCGCCGCCATGGGCCTGCTCACCGGCCGCCTCGCCGCCGCCGAACGCCTGGGCCGTCCGCTGGAGGCTCCGCCGGTCCACACCGCCATGGGCGCCCTGGTCGAACACATCACCGGCGGTCACCTCGACGGCCCCGGCGGCATCTCCAAATTCCAGCCCATGAACATCAACTACGGCCTGCTGCCGCCGCTCGAAGCGCCCAAGGTCGATGAGGCGGGTGTCAAGATCCCGATGAAGGAACGCGGCCGCGCCAAGAAGCGGCTGATGAGCCATCGGGCGCTGGAGGCGCTGAAGGCGTGGCGGGACGCGGCTTGATCCTCGAACCCGCCAAGGTCGCCATCCGCCGTCGGATCACCGACCTGTTCAATGACGCCGCAAAGGGCGAACGCCCCATCCTGCGTCGCGCCGACGCCCTGTTCGCGGCCGACTCCGTGGCATGGCGGGTCAATGGCGACATCGTCACCATGATGATCGGTGGCGTCTCGGGCCTGCTTCTGCAGATGCTGCATCCGGCCGTACTGGCCGGAGTCTGGGACCATTCCGACTTCCGCTCCGACATGCACGGACGGCTGCGGCGTACGGCCAAATTCATCGCCGTCACCACCTATGACCATGCCGCACAGGGGATCGCCGCCATCGACCGGGTGCGCGGCATCCACGACCGGATCGGCGGCGTCCTGCCGGACGGAACCCCCTACCGGGTAAGCGACCCCGCCCTGCTGGCCTGGGTCCATGTCACCGAGGCCATAAGCTTCCTGAACGCATGGATCCGCTACGCCGAGCCGGACATGCCGGTCGCCGACCAGGACCGCTATTTCGCCGAGATGGCCGTGGTCGCCGAGCGGCTGGGGGCCGATCCCGTCCCGCACGACCGCGCCTCGGCCGAAGCCCTGATCCAGTCCATGCGCCCGCCCCTGCGCGCCGACGCCCGCACCCGCGAGGTGGCGCAACTGGTGCTGAACCAGTCCATCGGCGCGGCCCTGACCGACGCGGCCTCGGCGCTGATCATGCAGGCGGGCGTCGACCTTCTGCCGGACTGGGCGCGACAGATGCACGGACTGAAGACCCCGCCGACGCCTCTGGTGCGCGGCGGCGCCCGCCTTCTGGCCCGCACGCTCGGCTGGGCCTACCAAGGCTCGCCAAATCTTGAGGTCTGGCCTGACGAGGTGAACGTCTGGCCGCGCGCCTGATGTCGGGTCAGTCGGGTGTCGTCACATCCACCCATTGGGCCGTGTCGGTGTACTGCTGGAACCCGGTGACCTTGCCGCCCGCAAGGGTAAAGACATGGGCGAACTGGGCGTCCAGCGCTTCGCCCGTCGCGCGGTTGGTCCCCGTATAGCGGCCCAGGGCCACCACCCGATCCCCACTGGAGACAAAGATCGTCGGCGTGGCGGCAAACCCTTCGTAGTCGGCGCCGATCCGGGCGAAAACGCCCTCGAACACCGCACCCGGGCCGTTGTAGGGATTGCGGTCGGCATAGGGGCCGCTCTCGGCCTCGATCCAGACCAGATCGGCCGCCAGAAGCCCGCCGATGGCGCCGCCGTCATTGGCCGCGAAAGCCCGGTAGAGGGCCTGGACCACGGCCTGGTTGGCGGCGTCGCTCGCGGCGTCGGCGGCCGGGGCTGACCGCGGCGACGCTGCCGACAGCGGTGTGGCAATCAGGCCTGCGGCGGCGAGGGCCACGATCGAGATCAGTCGGATATTCATGGGGCCCTCCGGCGAACGGCGTCACAGACCACTGTTCGCTAGCCTGCATCCTGCCGAGAGACAATGACGGTTCGGGGCGCCCCTGTCGCGCTAGTCGACCAACGCGGCAACCGCCCGGCCGACGACGGTCGATTGCAAGGCGCGCTGGGCCACAGCGATGTCGGTGAAATATTCGGGCGTCGGTCCCGTCAGCTCATAGACGACGCTGCAGACCTGTCCGCTGACCCCGATGAACTGCGTCTGCACCAGAACGCGATCCCCAACCCGGTCCAGCTCTTGCTTGATAACCATGTCCCCGTCCCCGTATTCCCGGGAACAGATACGCATCGCAGGGCGAAGAGTTGCACTGGCGGCGCGGCGCGCCCGGCCGTCAGGCTCCGATGCGCCCGCGCAGCACGGCCCAGACCAGACGCAGACGCTTGATCGGCTCCGGCGCGTCGGGACGGATCAGGGCGGCATGGGCGACGGCGGGGAAGGCGGTCGCCGGTAGCGCCCGCAGGTCGGCGTCAGCCGCGCGCCGGGCGGCTCGCGCCGCCTCCGCATGGCCGGTCTGCGCCCGTCCGCGCACGCGACCCGCCTCCACCACCAGGGTCTCGAACCCCGGCCCGGCAAGGACCCGAACCGCCGCCTGCATCGGTCCGACATAGAAGGCGTCCAGATCGTGCGGCTCGCCATGCACCCGGCCGATATGGGCCTCGATCAGGGCGTCGAACGGCGCGCGGACCAGTCCGTGGCGGCCCGCGACGTCGGTGAGGGCCTCGAGCACCGGATGCCCCTTGCGCGCGGCGCCCGCGAAGACGCCGTCCATCTGCTCGCGCCACCAGACATAGCGCATCTCGGCCAGCAGCGGCTGGGTGACCCGCGTCGGTATGGCCATCAGTTCGGCCTCGAAGGCGTAGAGCGCGATCAGGTCTGCGCGCAGCCCTGCATCGGTCACGAAGCGGCTGGACAGCCACCGGTCGATGTCGGCGGCGCGGACCTGTGCGTCGAGCGCGGGCGCCGCTGCTTCCCCGACGGCCAGGGCCGTCACGGGCGGACCGCCGCCTCGCCTGTCCGTCCGTTGGCCAGCGCCCAGCCGAAGGCCAGCATGAAGACCGCGACGGCGGTCTCCGTCACGCGCTGGAACAGACCGCGGAATTCGGAGCCCTCGCCCATTCCGGACAGGCCAAGGAACGCCAGGACCGCGCACACCACCCCAAGGACCGTCAGCCACCGGGCTCCCTTGGCCGACAGTCCGGCCAGGACCAGGCCGAGGCAACCGGCCAGATAACCCACGGCCCCGAAAAGATTGTGCATCATCTGCGCCGGGGACTCGCCGGCGCACTCGAACTCACACCGGTACCAGGCGCTGTTGAGGTAGGCGCAGGCGTTGATCCCCAGCAGCAGCCAGCCGATGACGCCGGGGATGCTCCGGCGCATTAGCCATGCCGCGATCAGGCAGAACCCGAGGGTCAGGGCTCCGACCGCAAGAAAACCGGCCCAGCTCACGACCCAGCCGTCCGCGGCGCCGGTGGCGCCCAGCTCGCTGATGTACTGCCGCGCGTGGTCATAGCCCGGATAGCGGGCCCCGGCGGCCACGATCATGCCCAGCAGTATGGCTTCGCCGGCGACCACCAGCCCGAACGCGAAGCGGCCGAGGCTGATCGCGGAAGACGGCATGGAAGGGTCAGCCAAACAGGGTCTGGTACATCGCCATCGAGGTCAGCATCGGCAACGACAGCAGCAGATTGGTGCGGCTGGCCAGCATGGCGATCCGCGCCGACTTCGCCTTCACGTCATCCGCGGCCGGCACAATGCCCAGGGCCCGCTTCTGGTTCGGCCAGATGATGCCCCAGACGTTGAGGAACATGATGATCGCCAGCCAGATGCCGATGCCCATCAGGGTGAAGCCCTTCTGGTCCTCGGTCAGACCCTGGGCCAGGCCGAAGCTCATGACCTCGGCGGCATAGGCGTGACCGCGGGCCAGCATGACGCCGAGCCCGGCCAGCACCGTCACCAGCGCCGACCAGCGGAACCAGAACAGGGCCTCGGGCGCGATGTGTTTGCCGACAGCGGGCTTAAGCTCGGCCGGGATATTGGGCATGACGCGGATCTGGACGAAGTTGAAATAGTACAGCAGGCCGATCCAGAGGATGCCGGCCACGACGTGCACCCAGCGCAGCGCCGCCTGCCAGAAGACTTCTCCGAAGCCGCCCGACACCTGGCCGAAAGCGAGGATCATCACGCCCGCGAGCACCAGGCTCAGCAGGATGGTGGTGCGAAAGTTCGAAAGCAGCTTGCCCATGGTCCGCCCCTCCCCGGGCGCTTCAGGAACGCCGCCCGCCCGACGGGGCGGCGCGACTCATTGGACCAGCAGCTTAGCGCCGCCGGTCCGCGACAAAAACCGAAAGACTGTAGGGGCTTTCGCCGCCCCTACGGCCGGCTGGCCATCCCGAGTTTGATCGGCTTGGCCTCTTCGGCCGCGCCGCGCCTTACGCCCCACAGCAGGATGATCGGCGCGCCGACATAGATGGACGAATAGGTGCCGACGATGATCCCGAACATCAGGGCGATCGAGAAGCCGAAAAGGGCTTCGCCGCCGTAGAACGCCAGGGCGGCCAGCACCATCACCGCGGTAATGCCGGTGATGATGGTCCGCGACAGGGTCTCGTTCAGCGACAGGTCAATCACCTCGCGCAGGGGCATGGACTTGTATTTGCGCAGGTTCTCGCGAAGGCGGTCGAACACCACCACGGTGTCGTTCATCGAATAGCCGATGACCGTCAGGATCGCGGCGACCATGGTCAGGCTGAACTCCAGCTTGAACAGCACGATCAGGCCGAATGTCAGGATCACATCGTGCAGCAGGCCGGCGATGGCGCCGAAGCCGAACTGCGGTTCGAACCGGAACCAGATGTAGGCGAACATCAGCAGGATCGCGACGCCCAGCGCCATCAGGCCCGACTGGAACAGCTCGCCCGAAACCTTGGAGCCGACGACGCTTACGCCCGAATAGGTGACCTCGCCGACGGCGCCGCTGATGGCGCTTTCGACCTGGTTGACGACGGCGGTCTGGTCACGGCCTGCCGGCACCTGGAACCGCAGGATGGCAGTCGAGCCGTCTTCGACATTGGTGTCGCGCCGGGCGATGCCCTGAACCTGCACGTCGCCCAGATCCAGGCCGTTGGCGGCGCTGCGGACGCGGTCAAGTTCGATCGCCTGGCCGGCCGGCTTGGAGACTTCCATCGAGGCGCCGCCCCGGAAGTCGATGCCCATGTTCAGGCCGGGATAGAAGCAGGCGACGATCGCCGACACGCAAAGCACGACCGACAGCGCGGCGGCGTAGCGGGCGTATTTGACGAACTGGAAATTCGTCTTCTGCGGCAGCAGTCGGATAAGGGGCCATCCACGCATCGCCATCACTCCGCGATCGGCAGTTTTTTGGGTTTGGCCAACTTCAGCCAGTAGGCCAGCAGCACCTGGGACACCAGCACCGACGACAGCACCGAGGTGAAGACGCCGATCGACAGCGTCCAGGCGAAGCCTCGCACGGGGCCTGCGCCGAAGATGAACATGATCGCCGCCGCCACCAGGGTGGTGACGTTGGCGTCGATGATCGTGCCCATCGCCTTGTTGAAGCCGGCGTCCATCGAGGCGATGACGCTGCGGCCGGCCCGGGCTTCATCGCGCATCCGCTCATAGATCAGAACGTTGGCGTCGACGGCCACGGCAAAGGTCAGGATCAGGCCGGCGATCCCCGGAAGGGTCAGGGTGGCCTGGGTGAAGCTCATCGCCGCGATGATCAGCAGACCGTTCAGGACCAGGCCGACCACGGAGATGCCGCCGAACAGCAAGCCATACGCCAGGATCATGAAGAGCACGATGATGCCGAAGCCGATGGCCGTGGACAGGCCGCCGGCCGAGACGGCGTCCTCGCCCAGTTCGGCGGACACCGTCCGGCGCTCCTCGACCTTGAGCGGAGCCGGCAGGGCCCCGCCGTTCAGCAGGTTCACCATTTCCGAGGCCTGCTGGATGGTGAAGCTGCCCTCGATGATGCCCGAGCCGCCGGTGATGGCGCTGTTGATCCGCGGGGCCGAGATCACCTTGCCGTCGAGGATGATGGCGAAGGGCCGCCCGATGTTGGCCGCGGTCGCCTCGCCGAACCGGCGCGCGCCGGCCCCGTCGAAGCGGAAGCCGATGGCGGTCTGGTTGTTCTGGTCCGAGGTCACCTCGGCCTTGGTCAGGTTTTCGCCCGACACCAGCACCCGGCGCTTGACCAGATAGAAGGCCGGCCCGCCCACCTCGGCGCCCGGGATCAGTTCGGAATCGGGCGGCACGGCGCCGGCCATGGCTTCCTCGACCGAGTTGTCGACGTCGACCATCTGGAAGGTCAGCTGCGCCGTCTGGCCGATGACGCGTTCCAGCTGCGCCGGATCGCTCTCGCCCGGCGCCTGGACCACGATGCGGTCGGCGCCCTGGCGGGTGATCGACGGTTCGCGGGTGCCGAGACTGTCGATCCGGCGGCGCACCACCTCGATCGACTGGGTCACGGCATCCGCGCCCATGGAGTTCAGCGCCGCCTCGGTGAAGGCGTAGCGAATGCGATTGTCGCCGATGCGGCTCACCGTACGGTCGGCCACGCCGGACGAGCCCGAATTGACCAGGCCGCGCATCGACTGGAGCGCCAGCTCCATCTGCAGCGGATCGGCCAGGGTGACGATCACGCCGCCGTCCTCGCGCCCGATGGTGTTCACCGCGACCCTGGCCTCGGCCAGAACCGTGCGGGCGTCCTCGCCGAGGTTGGTCAGGCGCTTCTCGCGCATGGCCGGGACATCGACTTCCAGCAGCAGGTAGGACCCGCCCTGAAGGTCAAGACCCAGGTTCAGGCCGCTCTTGGGCAGCCAGCCCGGCAAGGCCTCGCGCTGGGCGGGGCTCAGCAGGTTCGGATAGCTGAACAGCAGGCCGAACAGCAGCGACAGGACAAGAAGGACGACCTTCCAGCGCGACAGATGGATCATGCGGGCGTCCCCGGACCTTTCAGGACGGTATCAGGACTTGGCGATAGTCTTGGTGTCGTTGGCGGCCACCGCAGTGCGGTCGCGCACCTGGGTGATCATCTGCTTGACCACCGCGACGTTCACGCCCTGGGCGATCTCGACCATGGCCTGATCGGCCTCGACGCGCGTGACCTTGCCGATCATCCCGCTCGACAGGACCACCGTATCACCGCGCTTCAGGCCGGCGACCAGCGCCTGGTGGGCCTTCATCGCCTTCTGCTGCGGGCGGATCAGCATGAAGTAGAACAGAATGATCACGGGGACGAAGAAGATCAGGGTGCCGAAAGGCCCCGCCATAAGTTCCGTCACGTTGGTCTCCGCAGTCGTCTGGGACCGCCTGAGGCGGCCCTTGAAAATGAGGCGCGGAAACTAGGGTGCGCCGTCACACATTGCAACGCGTTCTCCCTCCCCTTCATGGGGAGGGACGATCGCGCAGCGATCCGGGTGGGGAATTGTAGCCTCAAGCACGGACGGCGGCAGGTTCGCACTTCCCCACCCGGGCTACGCTTCGCTCCGCCGTCCCTCCCCACTTCGGGGGAGGGAGAAGCGCTATCGCGGCAACACGGTCAGCGGATCGATAGCCACGGGTTGATCGACGCGCATCCGCCAGGTCTCGAAATGGATCGACGGCCGGCCATCGCCCGCCGTGTTTCCGACGGTGCCGATCTGCTGGCCTGCGCGGATGTCGTCGCCGTCCCGGACCAGGGCCGTACCCAGGTGTCCGTAGACCGTGCGCCAGCCGTCGCGGTGCACGATCAGGACCGTCAGCCCCTGCCCCGCAAGGTCATCACCGACATAGCCGACCCGCCCGGCCGCCGCGGCGCGGACTTCCGACCCCGCCGGCGCGCCGATGTTGATGCCGTTGTTCCGCTCGCCCAGCCCGACCGGGCCGAACCGACGCAGAATGTCGCCGCGAACGGGCCAGTCCAGCGCCCCCGCCGAAGCGGCCGGCGGCGGGACGGCGGCGTCCGCCGGCGAACGTGGCGGCGGCGGACTGGCGACACGGCCCGACGGCGGCGGCGGCGGCGGCGGCGGCGGCGTCCCCTCTTCCGGCACATAGACCCCGTTCGGCGACGGGCCGGTGGCGTAGGGGTCGCCGCCGATATCCACGGCGCTGGACGGGAGGATGATCCTCTGGCCGGGGCTGATCGCCGCGCGCGGCCCCAGGCTGTTCAGGTCGATCAGGGTCTGCACCGGCGTCTGGAAGCGCCGGCCGATGCCCGAGATCGTGTCTCCGGGCTGGATCTCATAGGCCGCCCCGGCTGCGACAGCCGCGCCCGCGGCCGCGCCGCCCGATCGCGCGGGCGGCGGCGGCGCCTCGAATCCGTCGGAGGCCGGACCGGCGGCCGGCGTGGCGGCGGGCGAAGACCGCGGGCCGCTGTTGACCGGCGACCCGAGCGCCCCGCCCTCGATCTCGGCGACGGGGGCGGTGATCGGCGGCGGCGTCTCGCGCGCCGGATCGGTCGGACCGCGCACGCCTTCGCCGCTCGGCGCCGGGCGGGCCGGATAGGCGGGGGTCCGCGACGGCGGCGGCGCGTCGCCGGCGTGGATCGCATAGCGCGGCGCGTCCGGATAGCTGGCGCAGGCCGCCAGCGTCGTCACGGCGCCCAGCACCGCCAGAGCCCTGATCGCAAATCGAATCGTCATGCCGTCTCCCACCGCCCGGTCGTCGGCCAGATGTGCCCCGACCGTCGTCCCAAGCCAACCCGTCAAAGGGCGCGAAAGTTGGGCGCGAAGGTTAACGCGGCTTAGGGCTTAGGGCTTGAAAATTGGGGCGCAAGAGAATGCCGTGGGCCGGCAGCCGTGGGCAAACGCCCAAGCCCTAAGCCCTATGCCCTAAGCCCTGCTCCCCTACCCCTCCTTCGCCGTCCCCTCGACCAGCGGTACGAAACGCACCTCGGCCAGGCTCTCGCGCTGGAAGCTGCCGTCCGGCTGGCCGACATAGCGGTGCAGCCGCTGCACCGACGACCGCCCCACCGGACAGACCAGGATCCCGCCCGGCTTCAGCTGGTGCAGCAGTTCGGTCGGCTCGCCGGGCGACGCCGCCGTGACCATGATCCGGTCGAACGGCGCCTGCTCCGGCCAGCCCAGACCGCCGTCTCCGTGCCGGGTGATGACATTGTCGATCTTCAGGTCCTTCAGCCGGCTCTCGGCCTCATTGAGCAGGCTGCGGTAGCGTTCGATCGAATAGACATAGCGCGCCAGACGGCTCAGCACCGCGGCCTGGTAGCCGCTGCCTGTGCCGATCTCCAGCACCCGGTGCCGCGGCTGCACATCCAGCGCCTGGGTCATGAGGCCGACGATATAGGGCTGCGAGATCGTCTGGGCGCAGTCGATCGGCAGGGCCTGGTCCTCCCACGCCTGGTCGAGGAATTTCTCGTGCACGAAGACGGCGCGGTCGATCGACTCCATCGCCGCCAGCACGCGCGCGTCCATCACCCCCTGCTGACGCAGCCCGAGGATCAGACGTCCGGCGCGGTCGTCGTTCAGTCTCATGCAGCGACCACCGACTTCGGCGGCGCACCGCCCAGCACGCCCTTGAGGTCGTGGATGCTCGGCGCATGGGTCAGGTCGATGTGCAGCGGCGTCACCGAGATCTTGCCGTCGTCCATCGCCCGCAGGTCGGTCCCCGGCGGGTGGTCGTGCTTGGTCCCGCGGAAGCTCATCCAGTAGTAGTCGCGGCCGCGCAGGTCGGTGCGCTTCACCGCATGCATCTCGCCGATGTCGCGGAAGCCCTGCCGCGTCACCTCGACCTCGGTCACATCTTCCGGCGCGCGGTTCGGGAAGTTCAGGTTCATCACCACCCCGTCCTGCCACGGCTGGGCCAGCAGGCGCGAGATGATGGCCGGGGCGAAGGCCTCCGCCGTCTCCCAGTGCGCCCGCACCTCGTCATGGAAGCGCTCGAGGCTCTGGCTGAGAGCGATCGAGCGGATGCCGAACGCCATCCCCTGCAACGCGCCGGCCACCGTCCCCGAATAGGAACAGTCCTCGCCGACATTGTGCCCGCGATTGACGCCCGACAGCACCAGATCAGGCCGCTCCGGCATCAGGTCATTGACCGCCAGCACGACGCAGTCGGTCGGGGTCCCGGTCACGGCGAACCGCTTCTCCGAAACCTGATTGACCCGTAGCGGCTCGGTCAGGGTGATCCCCCGCCCCTTGCCCGACTGCTCGACCTGCGGCGCGCAGATCCAGACGTCGTCCGACAGGGTCCGCGCGATCCGCTCCAGGCATTCCAGCCCCTCGGCCTCGATGCCGTCGTCGTTGGTCAGCAGGATGCGCATCAGACGGGGTTCAACCTCAGTTCGCCGGCCGGATATCGTCGGCGAGAATGACAAATCCGCCGCTGCATTCGTTGCGGATCACGGAACCGGCGTGCTCGATCCGGCCGTTCGCCGCCTGGCTCCAGGGCGCGGTCCGGCCGGTGATGGTCACCTTGGCGCCGTTCAGGTCCCCGGCCGCCTGCCGCATCCCGTCGCGCGACGCCGCGCCCGAGACGCATGGCCGCGAGAACGGCCGCCGTACCTGGTCCTCGTCGCCGTACAGCTGGAACTCCCCGTTCGCGAACTGCACCCAGCCGGTGAAGGACGTGTCGCTCGCGGCATGAACATAGGTGTTGGTCGACGGCCCGGCGGCGCAGGCCGTCAGGGCCAGGGCGGCGGCCAGAACACCGGAAAGGGTCAGGATCGGCTTCATCTCGACAACTCCACTACGCAACGGTTTCAGGCCGCGCCTCCGACATGGGTGACGCCGCCCATATAGGGGACCAGCACATCCGGAACCCGGATACGCCCGTCCTCCTCCTGATAGTTCTCCATGACCGCGACCAGAGTGCGGCCAACCGCCAGGCCCGAGCCGTTCAGCGTGTGCACGAACTCGGTCTTCTTCTCCCCGGCCCGCTTGAACCGCGCATCCATCCGCCGCGCTTGGAAGTCCCCGCAGTTGGAGCAGGAACTGATCTCCCGATACATCCCCTGCGACGGCAGCCAGACCTCGAGGTCAAAGGTCTTCTTCGCGCCGAACCCCATATCCCCCTTGCACAACAGCATCCGGCGATGGGCCAGCCCCAGCTTCCTGAGAATGGCCTCGGCGCAGCCCGTCATCCGCTCGTGTTCGTTCTCGCTGTCCTCGGGACGCGTGATCGAAACCATTTCCACCTTGTAGAACTGGTGCTGGCGGATCAGACCGCGCGTGTCCCGGCCGGCCGACCCCGCCTCGGCCCGGAAACAGGGCGTCAGAGCCGCCAGCCGCATCGGCGTCTCCAGCTCGGCCTCCGCGAGTTGCTGTCCCATCACAGTGGCCGTCAGCGATACCTCCGCCGTCGGAATCAACCAGCGACCGTCCGTGGTGCGGAACAGGTCATCGGCGAATTTCGGCAGCTTGTCGGTGCCATAGGCCGCCGCGTCATTCACCAGCAGCGGCGGATTGACCTCCTGATAGCCGTGCTCGTTCGTCTGCACGTCCAGCATGAACTGGCCGATGGCGCGTTCAAGCCGCGCCAGTCCACCCCTCAGGACCGCAAATCGTGCGCCCGACATGCGCGCCGCCGCCTCGAAGTCCAGCAGACCGAGCGCTTCGCCGAGATCGGCGTGATCCTTCGCAGGCCCGCCCTCGCGGGGTGTTCCCCAGCGAGAGACCTCGACATTGCCATGTTCGTCCTCGCCGTCCGGCACGTCCGCGGCGGCGAGGTTTTTCTGTGCGGCCAGAATGTCGCGCAAGGCGTTTCCGGCCCGCGCCTCCTCGGCCTCCGCCGCCGCGATCTCGCCCTTCAGGCTCTCGACCTCAGTCTTCAAGCGCCCGGCCTCGATGAGGTCCTTCCTGCCCATCGCCGCCCCGATCAGCTTCGAGCTCTCATTGCGCTTCGCCAGCGCCGTCTGCCCCGCCGTCTGCGCCGCCCGCAGAGCCGTATCCAGCGTCAGGATCTCGTCGACCAGCGCCTGCGCGTTCTCGACCCCACGCGACGACCAGCCGCTCACGAAGGCGGCGGGATTGTCTCGGATGGCGCGGATGTCGTGCATGGTCGGTCTCGGTGGGAGGAAGGCCGCGTCGGGTCGAGAAGGCGTAGCCTTCTGACCGCGGCCCGGCGAGATGCTGCTCTAGCCCCGGCAAGGGATTCCGCCAACCTCTCTCCCCACCCGCTATCGTCATTCCGGGCGGAGAGGCGCGCAGCGTCTCGCAGACCCGGAACCCAGCGGCGCCGCGACGGCGGCGAAACACCGCGCTCCCGACAGCTTCGCGCTCGCGCGCGCCGCCGGGTTCCGGGTCTCCGCTGCGCTTCGCCCGGAATGACGACAGCGGCAGAGCTCCCTTCTCTGGCCGTCTCTTCTCGCCCTTCTCGACCCCGAACAGTGTCATCTCGCCCCTGCCCGCAGAGCCAATTCCGCCCTGCGTCCGAATCTGACGCAGCCCCATGCCTTACTGCCCAACCCCCTCCCGGGGCCCGGTCTTTGACAGCCTGAATCCCCGCTCGAGACCGCCCGGGTCCCGGCCGCACCCCGTCGCGCGCAGCGTCCGAAGTGGACTCAGCGGACTCAGCGGACTCTATTTTTCGCGTCCACCCGGCCGAAACCCCGTCCCGCCCCCCTAGATCAGCCCGGCCATCGGCGAGCTCGCGCTGGCGTACATCCGGCGCGGCATCCGCCCGGCCAGATAGCCCTGCCGCCCGGCGATCACCGCGTGCTTCATCGCCGACGCCATCAGGATCGGGTCCTTGGCCCCCGCGATCGCCGTGTTCATCAGCACCGCATCGCAGCCCAGCTCCATGGCCAAAGTCGCGTCCGAGGGCGTGCCCACCCCCGCATCGACCAGCACCGGCACCTTCGCCTGTTCGATGATCAGCCGGATGTTGACCGGGTTCTGGATGCCCAGCCCGGAGCCGATCGGCGCCGCCGCCGGCATGATGGCTGCGGCCCCCGCCTCCTCCAGCCGCCGGCACATCACCACGTCGTCGGTGCAATAGACCATGACCTGGAAGCCGTCCTTGATCAGCAGGTCCAGCGCCCGCAGCGTCTCGATCATGTCCGGATACAGGTGCGCCGTGTCCGACAGCACCTCCAGCTTGACCAGATCCCAGCCGCCGGCCTCGCGCGCCAGCCGCAGCGTTCGCACCGCGTCCTCGCCGGTGAAACAGCCGGCGGTATTGGGCAGGAAGGTGAACCGGTCCGGCTTCACATAGTCGACCAGCATCGGCTGGTTCGGGTCCGTCAGGTTCACCCGCCGCACCGCCACGGTGACGATCTCCGCGCCCGCCGCCTCGGCCGCCTCGGCGTTCTCCTGATAGGTCTTGTACTTGCCGGTGCCGACGATCAGCCGGCTCGAGAAGGTCCGGCCGGCGACGGTCCAGGTGTCTTGGGAAGCGGTCATGACCGGGGTTTAGCCGCCGCCGACGAACTGCACCAGTTCCACCCGGTCCCCCTCGGCCAGCGCCGTCGCCGCATGCAGGGACCGGGGCACGATCTCCAGATTGCGCTCCACGGCCACCTTGCGGACATCCAGCCCAAGTTCCTCCACGAGGGCAAGAATCGTCGCAGCCTCAACCTCGCGATGTTCTCCGTTGACCTGGATGCGCATGCCCTTACGTCACTCTTTCACACGCGCGGTTTGATAACCGCGACGCCTCAGCTAAAAGGCCGGTCCGATTCCGGTCGGACCGCCACAATCGCGAGCGCAATGCCCGAGACCCCCGTCCTCTACGTCCTGAACGGCCCGAACCTCAACCTGCTGGGGGTGCGCGAGCCCGACATCTACGGACATGAGACCCTCGCCGACGTCCAGGCGCTGTGCGAACGGGCCGGCGACGGCGCGACCGTCGTCTTCCGCCAGACCAATCACGAGGGCGAACTGATCGACCAGGTCCACGAGGCCCGCGAAAAGGCCTCGGCGCTGGTCATCAACGCCGCCGGCTACACCCACACCTCCGTGGCCCTGCTGGACGCCCTGAAGACCCTGACGATCCCGATCGTCGAATGCCATCTGTCCAACCCGGCGGCGCGCGAGCGCTTCCGGCATTGCTCCTATGTTTCGCCGGTCGCGACCGGCGTGGTTTCGGGCTTCGGCCCATTCAGCTACGAACTGGCCGTCAGGGCCGCTCTGCGGATGGCGCAGGAACGCCGCGCCGCCGCCGGCCGTTCGGTTTAAAAGGTAACAAGAGGCTCCCATGGCCGAATCGAAAACGCCCGCTCCCAAGCTCAAGAACGAAGCCGAGATCGACACCACCCTGGTGCGGTCGCTGGCCGACATCCTGAACGACACCTCACTCACGGAGATCGAGGTCGAGCGCGGCGAGCTGCGCATCCGCGTCGCCCGTGAAATCGTGGCCGCCCCGGTCATGCAATACGCCGCCGCGCCTGCCCCGGCCGCCCATGCGCCCGCAGCGGCCCCGGCCGCCGCCGCGCCGGCCGCCATGCCGTCGGACCCCGCCACGAT
>CAYNNT010000031.1:5591-7705 GCA_964398675.1 uncultured Brevundimonas sp. | reverse complement strand
GGTGAAGAGGTGAAGTCGCCGATGGTCGGCACCGTCTATCTTCAGGCGTCGCCCGAAGCGCCGCCGTTCTGCCAGGCCGGCGACAAGGTCAAGAAGGGCCAGACCCTGCTGATCGTCGAGGCCATGAAGACGATGAACCCGATCCAGGCCCCCCGCGACGGCGTCGTGGTCGAGGTGCTGGTCGGCGACGCCCAGCCGGTCGAGTTCGGCGAGCCCCTCGTCCTGCTCGAGGCGTAAGCCATGTTCACCAAGGTCCTCATCGCCAACCGCGGCGAAATCGCCCTGCGGATCCACCGCGCCTGCAAGGAAATGGGCATCTCCACCGTCGCTGTGCACTCCGAGGCGGACCGCGGCGCCATGTGGGTCCGGCTGGCCGACGAAAGCGTCTGCATCGGTCCGGCGCCGGCCGCCAAATCGTATCTGAACATCCCGTCGATCATCGCCGCGGCCGAGATCACCGGCGCCCAGGCCATCCACCCCGGCTACGGCTTCCTGTCCGAGAACGCCCGCTTCGCCGAGATCGTCGAGGCCCACGGCATGACCTTCATCGGTCCCAAGCCCGAGCATATCCGGGTCATGGGCGACAAGATCACCGCCAAACAGACCGTCCTTGAAGCCGGCATCCCCTGTGTGCCCGGCTCGGCCGGCGAGGTCGAGACCATCGAGGACGCCATCGCGGCCTCGAAGACCATCGGCTTCCCCCTGATCGTCAAGGCCGCCGCCGGCGGCGGCGGGCGCGGCATGAAGGTCGCGCTGACCGCCGAGGATCTGGTCGAGGCCGTCCAGACCGCCCAGTCCGAAGCCACCGCCGCCTTCGGCAACGGCGCCGTCTATATGGAGCGCTACCTCCAGAAGCCCCGCCACATCGAGCTTCAGGTCATCGCCGACAGCCACGGCAACGTCGTCCACCTCGGTGAACGCGACTGCTCCCTGCAGCGACGCCACCAGAAGGTGCTGGAAGAGGCCCCCTCGCCCGCCCTGTCCGCGGCCGAACGCGTCGCCATCGGCGAGACGGTCAACAAGGCCATCGCCGCCATCGGCTACCTCGGCGTCGGCACCATCGAATTCCTCTGGGAGGACGGCGAGTTCTTCTTCATCGAGATGAACACCCGCCTGCAAGTCGAGCATCCGGTTACGGAAATGATCACGGGCGTGGATCTGGTCCGCGAGCAGATCCGCATCGCCGCCGGCCTGCCCCTGTCGTTCAAACAGTCGGACGTCAGCTTCACCGGTCACGCCATCGAATGCCGGATCAACGCCGAGAACGCCGAGACCTTCACCCCTTCGCCGGGCACCATCACCGACTTCCACGCCCCCGGGGGCCTTGGCGTGCGGCTCGATAGCGCCATCTACGCCGGCTATTCGATCCCGCCCTATTACGACAGCCTGATCGGCAAGCTGATCGTCCACGGCCGCGACCGCGAAGAGTGCATCGCACGCCTCAAGCGCAGCCTGAACGAGATGGTCGTCGGCGGCATCGACACCACCATCCCTCTGTTCCAGAAACTGCTGCAGGAGCCGGACATCCTCTCCGGCGACTACGACATCCACTGGCTGGAAAACTGGGCCAAACGCCAGAAGGGCGCCGCCTGAGCGATCCCGGCTTCAGCGCCGGCGGCCCCTTCGGCGGCTTCGGCCCCGACGAACTGCTGAACTGCTACGCCACGGGCGTCTTCCCCATGGGTGAGGCCCGCGACGATCCGCGGATCTTCCTCGTCGAGCCCGAGCAGCGCGGCATCATCCCGCTGGACCGGTTTCACGTCCCGACAAGACTGAAGCGGACCGTGCGCGCCAACGCCGTCGCGGTCCGCGTCGATACCGCCTTCGACGCGGTGCTGGACGCCTGCGCCGCCGCCGGCCCGGGCCGGGAGGACAGCTGGATCAACGCTCCGATCCGCCGCCTCTACATCGAACTGAACGCCCGCGGCCACGCCCACAGCATCGAATGCTGGCGCGACGAGACCCTGGTCGGCGGCCTGTACGGCGTCACGCTCGGCGGGGCCTTCTTCGGAGAGAGCATGTTCAGCCGCGAACGGGACGCCTCGAAGATCGCCCTCGTGCATCTGGTCGCCCGCCTGAAGCGCGGCGGCTGGCGGCTGCTCGACACCCAGTTC
>CAYNNT010000031.1:0-5581 GCA_964398675.1 uncultured Brevundimonas sp. | reverse complement strand
TGACTGGACACCTCAGCCAGTTCGGCGCGGTTGAAACGCCCCAGGCGGCCTATCTGAAACTGCTGCGTGCGGCCCGTCTGCTACGGCCCAACACCCGCTCGCTGTTCGACCCGATGACCGGACCGGAGGCGCTGTTCTACGCCTTGCAGCCGACGATCCAGGCGTCATAGACCGGATGCTGGAGCCCGCTGACGGCGGGCGACGAGGCGAACATCCAGCCGCGGAAAATCTGGCGGGGCTCACTGACCTGGATGACGCCCCGCGGCTGCAGGCTGACCTCCAGGTAGGCGACGGCGTCGGAGACCTGCTCGTCCGGCGCGGAGACCTCGCAGGCCCGGGCGGTGAAGATGAGCGTCCGCTGGAACCGGACCGGGCGTCCCCCGACCTCGACCTCGAAACGCATCGATTCCGCGGTGATCTTGTCGATGGCTTCGACGATGGCTACCCGGCGACGCTGGCGGCGGGACGGGGCGGCGGGCGTATCAGCCCGCTTCGCGGGGGCCTCGTCGGCCTTGTCTTCCTCGGCGGCCTTGTCCTCGCCTTCGGCGATCACGATCGGCGGCGTGACCGGCGTCACAGCGATCGGCGAAGCCGGCGCAGGCGAGGCTTCCGGCGCAGGCTCGACCGGCGGCGTCTGGGGCTGGGTCTGGCGGTTCAGGGCCGCCGTCGGGTCCTGGATCGGCACCGCATCCTGGGGCAGATCGTTGATGGCCGAGGCGAGAACCCCGCCCGACGCCAACAGGGCTGCGGCGGTCACCGCGGCCATGATCGCCCCCCGCGGCGTCATTCCGGACGCCAGGCTTCGTAGTCGCCGGTCGCGGGCGGTCGCACGCCGTCCGCGGCGAGGGAGCCCTTGGGCTTCCAGGCCATGGGCGTGCCGGTCAGATTGGGCAGATGATCCTCTTCCCACGCACGGCGCGGGAGGGGCTGGTCCGTCGGAACCTCGTCAAACGTGTAGTGCAGCCAGCCATGCCAGTCCGGCGGCACCTTCGAGGCGTCGGCATAGCCGTTGTAGGTCACCCAGCGGCGGCGGCGGCCATCGTAGCTCGAGCTGTCGCGCGACAGGTAGTAGCGGTTGCCGAACTCATCGGTCCCCACATGCTCGCCACGTTTGGCGATCGTGAAGAAGGTGCCGATGGTGGCGCCGCTGGTCCAGCCGAAGATTCTGCCTAGCACGTCGGGAATTCCACTCACGCTTGGTCGCCCGGCGATGGCCGGGGACGCATGCTGCATCATAGAAAGCGCCGAGGCTTGCGTCCAGCGCCGCGGAACGCTGCACGGCCTCAACATCTTGGGGGTAACCACCCTCCGACACGCCAGATTTATTGCCGCGAGGTCCGCCACGCCGCTAGTCTGGCCGAAAGGCCACGCCGAGTCCGCCCCATGCGATTTCCCTTCGCCTCCCTTGCCGCCGCGATGCATCGACCCGTCCGCGAGATCGAGCGGGCCGACCGGATCGTCGCCGTCCGCGCGCCCGAAGGCTGGACCGACGTCCAGATCGAGGCATGGCTGGACTGGGCCGAAGCAGAAGGTCTTGCGGCGGACGGCGAAGATGCCCTGACGGAGATGGCCGGCGCCTGGGGCCGCCGCCTCGATCCTGCCAGTGCGGACGGCCTTGCCGCGACCCTGCTGCTCGGACTCGTTTCACCCGCCCGGTCATCAGGGTGCGCCGCCGGCTTGATCAATCTGTCTGAACCGGACGCATACCGCCGCCTGCAGGCGGAATCGGCCCTGCGACGGGCCGAACGACTCGCCGCCGGCGCTGTCGAGGCTGTCGGGACGGCGCTGCAGCGGGTGGCTGATGCGGTCTCGCGCTGCGAGGGTCCGCGCGGCGATTGCGCAGACCCAAGCCGGAATCCCGCCCTGGCGCGAGCCGCGCTCGCCGCACGCCGAGCCGGCGCTGTCGACGCCGACATCGTCCGCGCGATACAGGGCGAACGGTTCCAGATCGCCCCCGTGCCACTGGCGGCGCGCCCGCCCCGTCTCGCGCTCGCCGACCGGGCCATGGTCGCTTCCGGAGCCCCGGAAGCCATGGCGGCCGCCGAGGCCGCGCTCGATGGCGATCTGATCCTCGCCTTCGAACCGGACGCCGCGGAGGCCATTTCGGACGCAGGACGGGCGCCGGCGGTCCTTCTGTCCCTGCCGGCGCTGAAAGAGCTCGCCGGCGCGGAGTTTGAGCCCGCACTCCGTGCTCTCGTGCACCTCTGGGCGCCCGCCCTGGCGAATGGCGGCGCCACAGCGGTGACGGTCGGTCTCGGCGGACTGGCGGATCTCGTGCTCGGCGACGCGCCCCCCCCGGACGTCTCGTCGGCCGCCCGGCTGGCGGCGTTGGTGCGGGCGGCGGCAGGCGACATCCCGGCGGCCCTGTTCGTGGATGATCGGGAGGCCGATCTCCGGCTCGGCCTGTCGCCGCTCTCGATCGTGGAAGTCTGGCAAACCGCGGACGCCGGAACACCGCAGCGCCTGCGCCCCGCCCTTGCGACCGCGATCGGGCGATGCGGTGGCGACATCGACGCTGCCGAACGCCACCTGTTCGGGTGGCGCACCCTGGTCGACGCTCCCGGGCTCGACCATGCCGCCTTGCGAACCAAAGGCTTCACCGACGTGGAGCTTGAGGCGCTCGAGCGCGCGCTGGCCACTGTCGACACCCTCAACGACGCTTTCCGCGCGCCGGTGCTCGATGCCGGCTTCCTGCGCGACGTCCTGGGCCTCGACGGCCCGGTAGAGGACCTCCTCGCGCAACTCGGCTTCTCCGCCGAAGACATCGCTCTGGCCGAGGCGTGGGTCTTCGGCCATGGGAAGCTCACAGGCTGGAACGGCGTTCCGGCGGAACTTGAACGGCTTCTTTCCGATCCTTTCGCGTTCGAGGCCGCGCTTCGCGCCCAATTGGACGCCTTCAGCGCGATCCCTGACACGGCTGCGGCGCTGATCGACTGGCGCACCACCCCCGCACAAGCCGCACGCCTGCTGGCCGATGGCGCGCGGGAAGGCCGGCGCGCCCTCCGGCTGAAGCGGGAGGCGGCGCCCGCCGGTCCGCTTCTCGATCTTGCTGAGCCGGAACCCGCCCCGGCGCCGCGGACGCCTCGCTGGGAGCCTGAGGCAAGGGCCGTCGAGCGGGTCGTGGAACGGGTCGTCGAGCGCGACCGGACCCGCCGCAAGCTGCCCGACAGACGCAAGGGCTACATCCAGAAGGCCGCCGTCGGCGGCCACAAGGTCTATATCCACACCGGTGAGTATGAGGACGGAGAGCTCGGCGAGATCTTCATCGACATGCACAAGGAAGGCGCCGCCTTCCGATCGCTGATGAACAATTTCGCCATCGCGATCTCGATCGGCCTGCAATACGGCGTGCCGCTCGAGGAGTTCGTGGACGCCTTCATCTTCACGCGGTTCGAGCCGGCCGGAGCGGTGACGGGCAATGACTCGATCAAGTCCGCGACCTCGATTCTGGACTACATTTTCCGCGAACTCGGCGTGTCCTATCTGGATCGCCATGAGCTGGCCAACGCACAGCCGGACCCTCTGAACGGCAACGGACTGGGCACGCTGGAAGGCGACGGCGACGCGCCCGAGGCGGTTCCCGCCGCCCGGTTCATTTCCAAGGGCTTCGCCCGGGGCGCGGCGCCGGACAATCTGGTCGTCCTGCCCTTCGGTCAGAAGCGGGACACGCCGATCGCGCCGCCCGCGGCCACCGAGGCGGTGGCCTGCCCGGCCTGTGGCGATTTCTCGCTGCAGCAGCGGGGCGCGGGCTGGATCTGCGACACCTGCGGCGCCGCACCGTCGATGCAGGGTTGATCAACGAATTGGCGCCATCATGTCCGACGTCGAGCCTCGCCCGACGCCGAGACCGGAGCCCGCCATGAAGCCGATACTGACCGCTGCCGCCGTCGCCGCCCTTGTCGCCATCGCCTTGCCGGCCGTCGCCCAGAACGCGGGGCAGATCGCCCGGGTGCGCGCGGGCGCAAGCTGCGCGGGCTGCAACCTGTTCCAGGCCGCGCTCTCGGGGCTGGAGGCGAGCGGTCTCAATCTGGCAGGATCCCGCTTGCGGCAGGCTGATCTCAGCCTGAGCGTGATGAACCGGACCCGCTTCACCAACGCCGACCTGCGCGATGTCGAGGCCTATGGCGGAGTCTTTTCCAGCTCGAACTTCTCCGGGGCCAATATGACGAACGCCAGCTTCGTCGGCGCCTATCTGGACGGGGCGGGCTTCGCGGGCGCGACCCTGACCGGCGCCAATTTCTCGGGCGCCTCGCTGCGGCGTGCGACCGGCCTGACCCAGGCCCGCCTGAACCAGGCCTGCGGCGACGAGGCGACGCAACTGCCCGGCAACCTGTCGATTCCCCGCTGCTGAACCGCCCCGGACCTTACGGCGAATTAAGTAGGGTTTGCCGATGTTTGAAGTCATGAAAGGGGCGTGAAACAGATCGCGTCCCCCCTGTTCCGTCGCCTCACCAATACTGGCCTTGCGCTGGGCGTCGCCATGGCGGCCCTCGCCACGGCGGGATCGGCCAGCGCCGAGATCCAGCTGCAGTTCCAGTACCAGGATCGCGACGTCGCCCGGATGGTTTCGCTGGGCGGGACCTGCAACCGCTGCGAACTGTCTGGCCGGGACCTGACCGGCGCCGCCTTCGCCGGGGCGGTCTTCACCAACGCCACCCTCGTCGGCGCCAACCTGCGCGGCGCGGAGCTGGTGGGCTCGAACTTCTCGGGCAGCGACTTCAGCCGCGCCGACCTGTCGGGCGCCGAGATGATGGGCGCTGACTTCACCGGCGCCAATTTTTCGGGCGCGGACCTGACGGGGGCCGAGGCCCAGAGCGCAACCCTGGTGCGGGTGCGGCTGGCGGGCGCCGACCTTTCGGGCGCCGCGCTGAACTGGGCCAATATGAATGGCGCAATCCTGACCGGCACGGACCTTGAGGGGGCGGAGCTCAACGCGACCACCCTGGCCAACGTCAACGCGCGGTCGGCGGACTTCTCCGATGCGGAGATCTCCATGTCCAACATGGCGAATGGAGATTTCCGCTCGGCGGACTTCAGCGACGCCACGCTCAACGGAGCCCGCCTCACCGGCGGGCGGTTCGGCGGCGCCGATTTCGGCGGCGCTTCGATGAACCGGACCGACATCCGTGGCGCCGACCTGTCGGGCGCGCGCGGTCTGACGCAGGCCCAGGTCAGCCGGGCCTGCGGCGACGCGAACACCCGCCTGCCGGGCAATCTCACAGCGCGTATCTGCCGCGGAGTCAGCAGCGTCCGGATTGCCACGCCCCGGCCGCCGGCTCCGCCCGCCCCCCCGGTTCCGCCGCGTTCGCGGAACGTGGTCGTGGCCAGCACCGACCGCTGATCTCCGTCAGGTCTTGAGCGGCAGCGCTGCACGGATGTGCAGCTCCTTGTACTGACGTTCGGCTGCGTCCGAAGGCGCGCTCATCAGCAGATCCTGTCCCTGCTGGTTCAGCGGGAAGGCGATGACCTCGCGGATGGCGACCTGGTTGGCCAGCAGCATGACGATGCGGTCGATGCCGGGGGCGAGACCGCCGTGCGGCGGCGCGCCGTAGCGGAAGGCGTTCAGCATGCCGCCGAACTG
>CAYNNT010000030.1:0-29148 GCA_964398675.1 uncultured Brevundimonas sp. | reverse complement strand
GGGGCCGTGTCCTGATCACCCTGCTGCTGGGGTTCGGCTCGGGCCTGCCCTTCCTGCTGACGGGCGCGACGCTCAGCCTCTGGCTGGCGGAAGGCGACGTCACCCTGTCGGCGATCGGCTTCATCTCGTGGGTCGGTCTCGCCTATTCCTTCAAATTCCTCTGGGCCCCGGTCGTCGACCGGTTCGATGTTCCGATCCTGGGCCGGTTCGGACGGCGACGCGGCTGGATGCTGTTGTCCCAGTTCCTGGTCGGCGCAGCGCTGATCGCGATGGCGATCATCGGTCCCGAAGGCGGGCTCGCGGCTCTCGGCGCCGCCGCCCTGGTCACTGCCTTCGCCTCGGCGACCCAGGACATCGTCGTGGACGCCTGGCGGATCGAGACCGCCGAGAACGACGAGGACCTTGGATTGCTGACCTCGGCCTATCAGCTGGGTTACCGGTTCGCGATGCTGGCGGGCAACGCCCTGATCCTGTTCTTCGCGACCTGGTTCGGCTGGAACGGCGCCTACTTCATCTGGGGCGCGGCCATGTCGATCGCCATCATCGCGACCCTGTTCGCCAAGGAGCCGCTGGATCGTTCGGACATCGCGAAAGCCACCGGTGGCGCCGCTCCGTGGACCCTGCGTGGCATGTACGACGCCGTCGTCGGCCCCTTCATAAACTTCCTGAAGACCCACAAGACCGCCGCCCTGCTGATGCTGGCGGCGATCAGCCTCTACCGCCTGCCGGACTTCGTCATGGGGCCGATGGTGGGACCGTTCTACCTCGAACTGGGCCTGACCAAGGAGGCTATCGGGGCCATGCGCCTGAGCTTTGGTCTGGCGGGCTCGATCACCGGCATTGCGGCCGGCGGGATATGTGCGCTGCGCTTCGGCTTCGGCCGGACTCTGCTGCTGGGCGCCCTGATCGGTCCGATGTCGAATCTGGGCTACACCGTGATGGCCATGGTCGGCCTCTCGACCCCGATGTTCGCCGGCGTCCTCTTCGTCGAGAATTTCAGCGAGGGTTTGGCCGGGGCGGCGCTCGTGGCCTACATGTCCAGCCTCACCGGCATCGGCTACACGGCGACCCAGTACGCTCTGCTAAGCTCCTTCTACGCCCTGCTCGGGAAATTCCTGAAAGGCTTCTCCGGGGTCGTCGTCGACAGCCTGCAGCAGGGGCACGAGCTGATGGTCGCCTATGCCATTTTCTTCGCGGGAACGGCGGCGGTCGGCATTCCCGCCGTCTTCCTTTGCTGGCTGCTCGATCGCCGGAACCGCAGGCTGAAAGAAGCGGTCGGAGCGAGCTGACCGCTCAGCCCTCCGCCGCCGCCCCTTCGTCATAGGCGGCGAAGGTCGCGGCGGTGATGATCTCGCTGACCGAGGCGCCGAGGCTGACGATCTGGACGGATTTCTCCAGCCCGACCAGCAGGGGCCCGATTACCCGCGCCCCGCCCAGCGACTGGACCAGCCGCGTCGAGATCGAGGCTGAATGGATGGCCGGCATGACCAGAACATTGGCGTGGCCGGTCAGGCGCATGAAGGGATAGGCGCCCCGGGCGTCGGGATCGAGCGCCAGCTCGGGCGGCATCTCGCCCTCGTATTCGAAGTCGACGCCGCGCTGGTCGAGGATGCGGATGGCCTCGCGCACCTTCTCGCCCCGGTCGCCCGGAGGGTTGCCGAAGGTCGAATAGCTGAGGAAGGCGACGCGCGGGGTCTTGCCCAGTTTGCGGACCGTCTCGGCCGCCTGGATGGCGATCTCGGCCAGCTCCTCGGCGTTGGGCAGTTCGTGGATCGAGGTGTCGGCGACGAACAGGGTGCGGCCCTTGGCCAGCATGATCGACATGCCGATCATGCGGTTCTTGACGTCGAGGACGCGGCGGACCTCTTTCAGCACCATGTTGAAATTGCGGGTCACGCCGGTGACCATGGCGTCGGCTTGGCCGCGGGCGACCATGGCGGCGCCGAAATAGTTGCGGTCCTGGTTGATCATCCGCTGGACGTCGCGCTTCAGATAGCCGCGGCGCTGCAGGCGGGCGTAGAGCCAGTCGGTGTAGTCGACGTTGTGTTCGCTGACCCGGGCGTTGACGATCTCGATGCCCATCTCGTCGAAGTTGAGACCGGCCTCGGCGGCGTTCTTGCGGATCAGCTCCTCGCGGCCCAGCAGGATGGGCGTGCCCAGTTCGGCCTGTTTGAAGCCCCAGGCGGCGCGGATCACGGCGGTCTCCTCGCCCTCGGCGAACACCACCCGCTTGTTGGGGGCGGCGCGCACGGCGCCGGAGATGTTCTGCATCAGGGCGGCGGACGGATCGAGCCGCGAGCGCAGCTCGGTCCGGTAGGCGTCCATGTCCTCGATCGGCTTGCGGGCCACGCCGGTGTCCATCGCCGCCTGGGCGACGAAGGGCGGGATGTACCAGATCAGGCGCGGGTCGAACGGCGAGGGGATGATGTAGTCGGGACCGAAGCGCAGCTTGCGGCCGCGATAGGCCATGGCGACCTCGTCCGGCACATCCTCGCGGGCGAGGGCGGCCAGGGCCTGGGCGCAGGCCACCTTCATCTCGTGATTGACCCGCCGGGCCCGCACATCCAGCGCCCCGCGGAAGATGTAGGGGAAGCCCAGGACGTTGTTGACCTGGTTGACGTAGTCGGACCGGCCCGTGGCCATGATGGCGTCCGAGCGGACCGAGGCGACGTCCTCGGGCGTGATCTCCGGATCCGGATTGGCCATGGCGAAGATGATCGGATTGGGGGCCATGGAGGCCACCATCTCCTTGGTGATCGCGCCCTTGGCCGACAGGCCCAGGACGACGTCGGCGCCGACCATGGCCTCGGCCAGGGTGCGGTGTGGGGTGTCGGTGGCGTGCGCCGCCTTCCACTGGTCGACGTTCTCGCGGCCCTTGTAGATGACCCCGTCGCGGTCGACGATGACGGTGTTCTCGGCGCGGACGCCGACGGCCTTCATCAGACCGATGGACGACAGTCCGGCGGCGCCGGCGCCGGCCAGGACGACCTTGATGTCTTCCATCTTCTTGCCGGTGATGTGGCAGGCGTTGATCAGGCCGGCGGTCGAGATGATGGCCGTGCCGTGCTGGTCGTCATGGAAGACGGGGATATCGAGCAGGTCCTGCAGCTCGCTCTCGATGACGAAACATTCCGGGGACTTGATGTCCTCCAGATTGATGCCGCCCCAGGTGTCGCCGATGTTCTTGACGACAGTGATGAACTCGTCCGGGTCGGTGGTCTTGACCTCGACGTCGAAGCTGTCGACGTCGGCGAACCGTTTGAACAGGACGGCCTTGCCCTCCATCACCGGCTTGGAGGCCATGTGTCCGAGGTTGCCGAGGCCCAGAATGGCCGTGCCGTTCGAGATCACGGCGACCAGATTGCCCTTGGACGTATAGTCGTAGGCCTTGTCGACATCGGCGGCGATGGCCAGCACGGGGATGGCGACGCCCGGCGAATAGGCCAGCGACAGGTCGCGCTGGGTCGCCATGGGCTTGGTCGGCGCCATGGAAATCTTGCCCGGCGTCGGACTGCGGTGAAACTCCAGCGCGTCTTCGTCGGAGAAGGTCTGTTTGTCGGTGAGATCGGCCATGCCTGTTCCTAAGCCGCAGGACGGGCGGGGACAACCGTTGAGGCGGCGTCAGATCGCCAGCGTGCCCGTCCGCTCGACCTCGACCGGGCCGGTCATGAAGACGTGGTCGGTGGCCTCGTCCCATTCGATCCGCAGTTCGCCGCCGTCCACCTCGATCATGGCGGCGCGTCCGGTCAGGCCTCGCCGTGCGGCGGCGACCAGGGCGGCGCAGGCGCCTGTGCCGCACGCCCGCGTCAGGCCGGCGCCGCGCTCCCACACGCGCAGGCGGATGCGATCGGGCGCGATGACGTGGGCGAAGCCGACGTTGACCCCCTCGGGAAAGCGCGGGTGGTGTTCGATCAGCGAGCCCGTGCCCCGCACGAAGGCGTCGTCGGGCGCATGGTCCATGAAGAAGACGACGTGCGGATTGCCCATCGAGACCGCGCCGGGCGTGTGCAGCACCGGATTGTCGATGGGGCCGACCTGAAGCTCGATGCCGCGGGTGTCCATGGCCTCATCGAGCGGGATCTGTTCCCAGTCCAGACGCGGCGCCCCCATATCCACCGTCACCCGGCCGTCCAGCGCGCGGCGCGCGGTCGTCAGCCCCCCGAGCGTGTCGATGGACACCTCATCCTTGCCGGTCGACTGCAGCAGCATCCAGCCGACGCAGCGCAGGGCGTTGCCGCAGGTCTCGACCACGCCGCCGTCGGCGTTCCAGACCCGCATGAAGGCGTCGGCGGTCGTCGAGGGCTCCAGGGCGATCAACTGGTCGCAGCCTTCGCCCGTCGTCCGGTCGGCGATGGCGCGCGCCTGGTCGGCCGTCGGCGCGAACGGCGTCTCAAGCGCATTGACGACGACGAAGTCGTTGCCGGCGCCGTTCATCTTGACGAAGGGGCGGATCATGGAAGGACCATATAGCGGTTGGCGGTTCCTTGCGCGAGCAAGCCGCGTTATCGCTGGACCATGAGGCGAACCAGAACTGCGACCCGGCCTGCCGCCGACCCGACGGTCGCGCCCCGTGCGGAAGGCCTGAGGCTGAGGGCCCGCCTGCGCTACCTCTATCACGGCGCCTCGCCGCTCGCGGTCCGGTTCCGGCTGGCGGTCATCGTCATCGACTTCGCCATCATCGGCTTCTTCCTCGCCGCCCCGATCCTGCAGGAAGCCGGTCGGGTCTTCTACGTCATCGACTATGTCATCGCCGCCCTCCTGATCCTCGATCTGGCGGCGCGGGCCTGGGCGCACACCGACTGGAAGGACTGGCTGAAGAAGCCCGCCACCTGGGTCGACCTGTTCGTGCTGGCGACGCTGCTGTTTCCGGCCTGGCTGTTCAATCTCGGCTTCCTGCGCCTGCTGCGGCTGTGGACCCTGCTCAACTCGGACTTCTTCTGGCGCACGGTCGGCCGGAAATACGACGACACCCGGGTGGAGGAGATCACCCGCGCCCTGGCCTCGCTGGTGACCTTCATCTTCGTGGTCACCGGCTTCGTCTACGCCAGCTTCCTGGGCAGCCATCCGGGGATCAGCGGCTATCTGGACGCCCTGTATTTCACCGTCGCGACCCTGACCACGACGGGGTTCGGCGACATCACCCTGCCGGGGGCATGGGGCCGGGTGCTGTCGATCGTGGTCATGCTGACGGGGATCACCCTGTTCCTGCGTCTGGCCCAGACCATCTTCAAGCCGCACAAGGTCCGGTTTCCCTGCCCCAGCTGCGGCCTGCAGAAACACGACCCGGACGCGGTCCACTGCAAGGCGTGCGGGGTGGTGCTGTGCATTCCGGATGAGGGCGCGTGAAGGGGTGGTTGGTGGTTGGTGATTGGTGGCTGGCCTGCGGCGGCGCGACGGCGCGGAGTGCGCCGCCCTTACGCGAGCCGCGGAGCCGCAGCCGCCAATCACCAACCACCAACCACCCCCTCAAGATGACAAAGCCGTAACCTCCGCCCGCCCCGGCTTGCCGCGACCCGACCCGCCGTTAAGGTGCCGCCCGACCACCGCCGGGGACCTGACCACATGATCCGCACAACCGCGCTCGCCGCGCTTCTTGTTTCCACCGCCCTTTGCACGAGCGCCATGGCCCAGACCCCGACCCCGCCCAATCCGCCGCTGGCGGAGGGCGCCTTCGCCACATCGGATGCAACCGACCCGTATCTGTGGCTGGAAGAGGTCGACGGCGAGCGCGCCATGGCCTGGGTCAACGCCCACAATGAGCATTCGCTGGGCGTTCTGCGCGGCGACCCGCGCTACGAGGGCCTGCACGCCCAGGCGCTGGAGATCGTCCAGTCGCGCGACCGCATCCCGTCGCCGGGCTTCAACCATGACGGCACGATCGACAATTTCTGGCAGGACGCCGAGCATGTGCGCGGCATCTGGCGCACGACGACCCTGGACAGCTACCGCACCGACGCGCCGCAGTGGGAGACCATCCTGGACTTCGACGCCCTGGCCGCGGCCGAGGGCAAGAACTGGGTCTACAAGGGCTCGACCTGCCTGCCGCCCGATGAGACGCGCTGCCTCGTCTCCCTGTCGGACGGCGGCAAGGACGCCGTGACCATCCGCGAGTTCGACCGCACGACCCGCACCTGGGTCGAGGGCGGCTTCGTGCTGGAGGAGTCCAAGGGCGGCGCGTCCTGGGTGGATGAAAACACCCTGCTGATCTCGCGCGATTTCGGGCCCGGCACCCTGACCAGCTCGGGCTATCCGATGATCGTCAAGATCCTGCGGCGCGGCCAGACCATCGACCAGGCGCAGACGGTGTTCACCGGCCAGCCGACCGATGTCTCGGTTTCGGGCTATACGTTGCGCGACGCGGACGGCGTGGTGCAGGCCACCCTGATCAACCGCGGCGTCAGCTTCTACGAGGGCGAGACCCACCGGCTGAACCCGGACGGCACGACGACGAAGCTGGAGCTGCCCGCCAAGTCGAACATCAACGCCCTCGTTCGTGGACAGATGGTCTTCACCACGGACCAGGACTGGACCGCGCCGTCGGGGCAGGAATTCAAAACCGGCGACGTCATCGCCTATGACCTGACGGCCTGGCTGGCCGATCCCACCGTCCGGGCCCAGCTGGTCATCCGCCCCGGCCCGCGCGAGGCCATCGAGGGCATCACCAGCACCCGCAACAAGCTGGTCGTGGCCCTGTACGAAAACGTGCGCGGCTCGGTCTATGTCTATGAGCCCAATCCCTCGGGAGACTGGACGCGCAGCCGCATGGACCTGCCGCAGAACGTCTCGGTCGGCGTCGGCTCGGCCAGCGAGCGGGACGACCAGGTCTTCGTCAGCGTCACCGGCTATCTGAATCCGTCCAGTCTGTATCTGGCCGACGCCGCCACCGGCTCGGCCGACCTGACCAAATCCCTGCCGGCCAAGTTCAACGCCGAGGGGATGACGGTCGACCAGTTCGAGGCCCGCAGCGCCGACGGGACCATGATCCCCTATTTCGTCGTCCATCGCGGCGACATGGCGATGGATGGGTCGAACGCGACCATTCTCTACGGCTACGGCGGCTTCCAGTCGTCGCTGCTGCCCGGCTATTCGGCCACGGTCGGCAAACTGTGGCTCGAGCGGGGCGGGGTCTATGTCATCGCCAACACCCGCGGCGGCGGCGAGTTCGGCCCCAACTGGCACCAGGCGGCGCTGCAGGAAAACCGGCAGCGGGCGCACGAGGACTACCAGGCCGTGGCGCTCGACCTGATCGCGCGTGGCGTCACCAGCCAGCCGAAGCTCGGCATCATGGGCGGCTCGCAGGGCGGGCTGTTCATGGGCGCAATGCTGACCCAGCGTCCGGACCTGATCAACGCGGCGGTCATCCAGGTGCCCCTGTTCGACATGCTGCGCTTCCACCGCCTGCTGGCCGGGGCCAGCTGGATCGCCGAATACGGCAATCCGGACATTCCGGAAGAGCGGGCCTGGATCCAGCAGTATTCGCCCTACCAGAACCTGCGCGCCGGCCAGCCCTATCCCGAGGTCTTCATCCACACCTCGACCAAGGACGACCGCGTCCACCCCGGCCACGCCCGCAAGGCGGCGGCGCGGCTGGAAGAGCTGGGCTATCCGGTGCTGTTCTACGAGAACACCGACGGCGGCCACGCGGCGGGCGCCAACCTGCGCGAGACCGCCCGCCGGCTGGCGCTGGAATACACCTATCTGACGCGGCGGCTGATGGACGCCCCGGCGGCGGAATAGGGTCAACATTCCTCCCCCCGACGGGGGGAGGGGGACCGCGAAGCGGTGGAGGGGCCTTTCCACCGCGCCGCGTCCAACACCCCTCCACCATCCTTCGCCTTCGGCTTCGGATGGTCCCCCTCCCCCGTCGGGGGAGGACCTGATGTGCGGAGTTTTGCGATGAACCGACTGATCCTGTCCGCCGCTATCCCGGCGCTGATGCTCGCGGCCTGTGCAGGCGGGCCGCAGCCGATAAACATCGACATGGCGACCATGCCGCCGCCGCCGCACGTCATGGCGCAGGACGCCCCGCCGCCGCACATGCCGTCCGACCTGTCGCCCGCCGGCGTCCGCGCCGCCGACGACCATCTGGCGCTGGAGGAGGTCAACGGCGCCGAGGCCATGGCCTTCGTCGCCGGCGAGAACCAGCGCGCCCTCGCCGCCCTGACCGGCGACCCGCGCTATGAGACCTTCCGCCGGCAGGCCGAGGCGATCCTGACCGCCACCGACCGCATCCCCGGCCCCAGCTTTCTCGGCGACGGCATCGGAAACTTCTGGCAGGACGCGGCCAATCCCAAGGGTATCTGGCGGCGCACGACGCTGGAGTCCTACCGCTCGGCCGATACCCGCTGGGAGACGATCCTCGACATCGACGCCCTGGCCCGCGCCGAGGGCCGCGACTGGGTGTTCAAGGGCGCGGACTGTCTGGCCCCGGACGAAACCCGCTGCCTGATCAGTCTGTCCGACGGCGGCAAGGATGCGGTGGTGGTGCGCGAGTTCGACACGACCACCCGACGCTTCGTCGACGGCGGCTTCAGCCTGCCCGAGGGCAAGCACCGGCTGGAATGGCTGGACCGGGATACGCTTCTGGTGGCGACGGACTTCGGCATGGAGAACGGCGCGGCCACCCTGACCGAGAGCGGCTATCCCTTCATCGTCAAGTCGCTGCGCCGCGGCCAGACCCTGGCCCAGGCGACGGAAGTCTATCGCGGCGATATCGGCGACGGCGGGTATGGGGTCAGCCCGAGCGTCTATCGCGACCGGACCGGCCGCGTTCTGGCGGTGCTGATCAGCCGACCGCTGGACACCTACCGTTCGGAAACCTGGGAATTGGTCGACGGTCGTCCGGTGAAGCTGAACCTGCCGGAACGGGTCAGCGTCTATGGGGTGCAGGGCGGGTCCTTCATCCTGTCGCCGGATGAGGACTGGGCGCGGCCCGGACGGTCGCACAGGGCCGGTTCCCTGCTGGCGATCTGCATCCCCTGCGTCCGTCCCACGGACGGTCCGGTGGTGATCTCCAACCAGGTCGAGACCATTTTCGAGCCGACCGACCGCCAGTCGATCGGTGGCGTCCTGGTCATGCACGACCGGGTCGTGGTGGCCATATCGGACAATGTCGTCGGCCGCTTGGCCGTGTTCCAGAACCGCGGCGAATTCGGCTGGCCGCGTACGGACGTCGCAGTGCCAGAAAATGTTGATGTGTCACTGGGAGACTCCTCGAAATCGCGCGGCGAATTCTTCGTTTCGACCCAGGGTTTCCTGACCCCGCCGACCCTCAGCCTGGCTGAGGTGTCGTCGTCGGCCCTGGCGGAAATCCGCACCGCCCCGGCCCGCTTCAATGCTTCCACCCACGTCGTCGAACAGTTCGAGGCGACCTCGTCGGACGGCACGAAGATCCCCTATTTCGTCACCCGTCCGCGCGACCTCGTCATGGACGGTCACGCCCCGACGATCATCTATGGCTATGGCGGGTTCCAGGTATCCAAGCCGCCGGTCTACATCGCCGAGATGGGCAAGCTGTGGCTCGAGAACGGCGGGGTCTATGTCAACGCCAACATCCGCGGCGGCGGCGAGTTCGGGCCGCAGTGGCACCAGTCGGTGCTGAACGAGAACCGGCAGCTGGCCTTCGATGATTTCGCCGCCGTCGCCGCCGACCTGCAGCGGCGGGGCATCACCTCGCCGCGCCGCACCGGCATCTACGGACGCTCCAACGGCGGGGTCCTGACCTCGGTGTCGATCACCCAGCATCCGGAGCTGTTCCACGCGGCGGTGATCGAGAGCCCGCTGATCGACATGCTTCGCTATCACGAACTGCCCGCCGGGGCCTCGTGGATCGGCGAATACGGTGACCCGCGCATCCCGGAAGAGGCCGCCTGGATCGCCCGCTATTCCGCCTATCAGAACCTTCGTCCGGGTACGGACTATCCGCGCGTCTACATCACCACCAACACCCGCGACGACCGCGTCCACCCCGGCCATGCGCGCAAATTCGCCGCCCGTCTGACCGACATGGGCTATGACCACCTCTATTATGAAGAGACGTCAGGCGGTCACTCCAACGACGCCGACCCGGTCGCCAATGCGAGGCGCTGGGCGCGGCATTACGTGTATCTGGCGCAGCAGTTGATGGACTAAACACCGTCCCTCGCTGCTTTCGTCATCCTCCGGCGAGCGTAGCGAGACCGGGGGACCCAGCGGCGCCGATGGCGAAATGCTGGACACCCCCGCGCTCCCGACAGGGTCGCGCTATCGCGCGCCGCCGGGTCCCCCGGTCGCGGCGCTGAAGCGCCTTGCCGGAGGATGACGATAGCAGTGGTTTAAGCGGGCTCGACGACCTTCGCCTTCTTCGGCTTGGCGGGCTTCGCGGCCTTGGGCGCCTTGGCCGGCTTCTCGGCCTTGGCCTTCACAGGCTTGGCGGCCTTCTTCGCCAGCTTCTTCGCCTCGCGGGCGGCCTTCTTGGCGGCGCGGGCCTCGGCCCTGGCCTTGTCGGGCGCTGCGTCGGCTTCGCCTGCCAGTTCACCGAGCAGGTCGAGGAAGCCGTCGCGCTTGGCCTTGGGCAACAGGGCGAGGATTCGTTTGTCGGCGGCCTCGACCTTCGGGCGAGCCGCGTCCAGCGCCGCCTGACCGGCGGCGGACAGGCTGACGGCCTTGGCGCGGGCGTCGATCGATGACTTGACCCGATCCAGCAGGCCCTTGGTCGTCATGCGCGAGACGAGGTCGGCCAGGGTCGAGCGGTCAATGCCGGTGGCCCGGACCAGATCGGTCTGGGTCAGGCCGGACTTCTGCGACACGGCCTCCAGCACCGCGAACTGGCGCTGGGTCAGGCCGTCAGGGCCGGTTTCCTCGGAATAGATGTCGAGCGCCAGCTGCAGCACACGGTGCATCAGGTGGCTGGGCGAGCCGCCCAGACTGCCGCTGCGCTTCGACTTGTTCCCGGACTTGACCATGAACCGTATCCCTTCGGCCTCGATGGGCCATGCGTAGCAGCGGTGCTTTACGGTTTGACGACGGACTGTCCGGCGCCGGTCTAAGGCGCGGTGTCGGGCTCCGCCGGAGCCATCGGATCGACCGGCGCGTCCGGGGAGGTCAGGTTGCGCATGATCAGCGGCAGCTGCGACAGGCCGAAGGCGGAGGAGGCGATCCAGAGAACGCCGCGGAAGCTGACCCAGACATCGGCCGGATCCACGTCGTGGCGGCCCATCTGGGCGGCGGCCCAACCCACGAGGGCTTCGCTGCGCACCAGTTCGTTGACGACGGCGACGGCCAGAAAATAGACCCCGTAGCGCAGGGTCAGCGTTCGCCACGCCCGGTCGTTGATGGGGATGACGGTGCCCAGCAGGGATTTCAGGGGCTGTTTGTGAAGCAGGACGCCGCCGATCAGGGCGACGGCCAGCGACAGGTTCAGCGCCGTGACCTTGACCTTCACCCACAGGCCGTCGCCGGTCAGCACGGTCAGCAGGCCGAAGACGAGGGCGAAGCCGCCGACCAGCAGCGGCATCAGGGCCAGGCGCTTCTCGACGATCAGGCCGACCGCGACGCCCACGGCGGAGCCGGCGACGAGGAACCAGGTCGCGTGGACGAGGGCGTCGTCGCCGCTCATGCCGCGCAGCCGCATCACCAGGAAGGCGAGACCGAAGGCCAGCAGTCCGCCGAAATCCACGGCCTGTCGGAGGCCTGATTCCTTTTTCACGGTCGGGTCCGGGGCGGGGGCGTCACTCATGTGTCAGTCCTCAAGCCCCACCAGAAGTCTTGAAAAGGCTCGCGCGTCAAACGGTTGCAGATCCTCGACGCCTTCGCCGACGCCGATCAGCTTGATCGGGGCGTCCGAGGCCTGGGCCACGGGCACCAGAACCCCGCCGCGCGCCGTGCCGTCCAGCTTGGTCATGACCAGTCCGGAGACATAGGCCGTCCGGCCGAATATCTGCTCCTGGGCGAGGGCGTTGCGGCCGACGGTGGCGTCCAGAACCAGCAGGGTCTCGTGCGGCGCCTCGGGATCGATCTTCTTCAGCACCCGGACGATCTTGAGCAGTTCATCCATCAGGGCGGACTTGTTCTGCAGCCGGCCGGCGGTGTCGATCAGGACCACGTCATAGCCCTCGGCCTTCGCCTTTGTGTAGGCGTCAAAGGCCAGGCCGGCGGGGTCGGCGCCGTCGCGGCGGCTTTCGAACGCGGCGCCGGCGCGCTCGGCCCAGACCTTCAGCTGTTCGCGGGCGGCGGCGCGGAAGGTGTCGCAGGCGACGATCATCACCTTCGCCCCCTGACCGGTCAGGTCGGCGGCGATCTTGCCCAGGGTCGTGGTCTTGCCCGACCCATTGACGCCGACGAACAGGGTGACGAAGGGCCGCGCGCCGTTCAGCGGCTCATAGCGGGCCTCGTGGTGGATCAGTTCGGCGGTCACGGCCTCGGCCAGGGCCTCCTTGACCTCGCGCTCATTGGCGCCGGCCCCGAAGCGCAGCTCGCGGAAGCGGGCGACGATCCGGTCGGTGGCCGCGGGGCCCAGATCGCTCTCCAGCAGGTGCTCTTCCAGCCCCTCGAGTGCGGCTTCGGACAGCGGTTCCTTGATGAAGGTCGCGACGACCTGTTCGGTCATCTGCTTCGAGGAGCGGGAGAGGCCCTCGGTCAGGCGCGAGAGCCAGCCCTTTTTCGGCGCGTCGTTCATGGAGCGGGCTTAGCGGACCCTGCGAACGCAGTCACCCGCATTCCTTTTCCGCTCATCCCGGCGAAAGCCGGGACCCAGTGCTTTGGATGAACGGTTTGGACCTGTATGAGCATAACTCGCGCTCCAGCGGCGTCACGCTGGACAGGACTGGGTCCCGGCTTTCGCCGGGATGAGCGGATATGAAGATGCCCAAGCCACACCCGTTCCATTCGCCCCGCACCCACGGCTTCGTCCGCGTGGCCGCCGCGACGCCCGTGGTCCACACCGCCGACCCCGCCGCCAACGCCGGGGAGCATGTCGCCCTGATCAAACAGGCAGGCGAACAGGGCGTCGACCTGATCGTCTTCCCCGAGCTGTCGCTGAGCGGCTACGCCATCGACGACCTGCTGATGCAGGACGCGCTTCTGGCCGAGGTGGAGCGGCAGATCGCGGTGCTGGCCGATGCTGCGGAGCAGGCGGGCGTGATCGCGGTCGTCGGGGCGCCGCTCCGTAATGGCGACGCCCTGTACAACTGCGCTGTAGTGCTGGGTTCGGGCGCCGTCCTCGGCGTGGTGCCCAAGACCTATCTGCCCAACTACCGGGAATATTATGAGAAGCGCTGGTTCGCCCCTGCCGCCAGCCGGTCGGAGGACACGATCAATCTCGACGGTGAGTCGGTCGATTTCGCCCCGGGCCTGATCTTCGAGGCGGTCGATCGGCCCGGCTTCGTCTTCGCCGCCGAGATCTGCGAGGACTTCTGGGCCCCGCAGCCGCCCTCGACCCGGGCGGCGCTGGCGGGTGCGCGCATCCTGCTGAATCTGTCAGCCTCCAACATCGTCATCGGCAAGGCCGACGAGCGGGCGCTTCTCTGCGCCAGCCAGTCGACGCGGACGCTGTCGGCCTATGTCTTCACCGCCTCGGGCTGGGGCGAGAGCACCACCGATCTGGCATGGGACGGTCAGGCCACCATCCATGAGCTGGGCGCGAAGCTGGCCGAGGGCGAGCGGTTCGCCCTGGAGAGCCAGCTGACCATCGCCGACATCGACGTCGAGCGCATCGGCCTGGACCGGCTGCGCAACGGGACCTTCGCCGACTGTGCGCGGCTGGAGGGCGAGCCGGCGACGGTCGTGCCGTTCGAGGCCGGACCGGGGCCGGACGGCGACCTCCTTCGCCCCCTCGACCGATTCCCCTTCGTGCCGGACGACCCGGCCCGGCTGGATCAGGACTGCTACGAGGCCTTCAACATCCAGGTGCAGGGGCTGATGCGCCGGATGAAGGCGACCGGCGCCGAGCGGCTGGTGATCGGCGTCTCGGGCGGGCTGGATTCGACCCAGGCCCTGCTGGTCGCCTGCCGCGCCTTCGACCGTCTGAAACTGCCGAGGACCGGGATTCTCGCCTGGACCATGCCCGGCTTCGCCACCTCGGAGGGGACGAAGTCAAATGCCTGGGCGCTCATGAAGGCGCTGGGCGTCACCGCGGCGGAGATCGACATCCGCCCGACCGCGCTGACCATGCTGGAGGCCATCGGCCATCCGTTCGCCCACGGCGAGCCGGTCCACGACATCACCTTCGAGAATGTCCAGGCCGGCCTGCGCACCGACTATCTGTTCCGTCTGGCCAATCAGAACGACGCCTTCGTGCTCGGCACCGGCGACCTGTCGGAACTGGCGCTGGGCTGGTGCACCTATGGCGTCGGCGACCACATGAGCCACTACAACGTCAACGGCGGGGTGGCGAAGACCCTGATCCGGCACCTGATCCGCTGGGTGGCGGCGAAGGAGCATGAGGGCGGGGCGGCGGATGTGCTGCACGCCATTCTGGACACGGAGATTTCGCCGGAACTGGTGCCGGCCGGGGCGGATGGGAAGATCCAGTCCACCGAGGCGACCGTCGGCCCCTATGCGCTGAACGACTTCTTCCTGTTCTACGTGACCCGTTTCGGCCTCAAGCCGTCGAAGGTGGCGTATCTGGCGCATCAGGCGTGGAAGGACGCGGCCGCGGGCCACTGGCCGACGGCCACGCCGGACGGGGAGCGCGTCGCCTATGACCTGCCCACGATCAAACACTGGCTGCGGAAATTCCTGTTCCGCTTCTTCCAGACCAGCCAGTTCAAGCGGTCGGCCCTGCCGAATGGACCGAAGGTGGTCACGGGCGGGTCGCTCTCGCCGCGTGGCGACTGGCGCGCGCCGTCAGATGCGACGGCCCGGGTGTGGCTGGATGAGCTGGAGGCGAACGTCCCTGATTAGGCAGTAGGCAGTAGGCAGTAGGGATTGGGATCAGGCGCGGCTTCGCCCTACTGCCTGATTCCTGCTGCCTGCTGCCTTCTTCAGGGCAACTCTGACAGGAACGGAAAGATCGCCGCCTTGGCCTCGGGCTCGTCCAGCATGGGGGCGTGGCCGACGCCGGGGACCTCGACATAGTCCATCTTCGGCGCGCGTTTGCGCATCTTCGCCGCGATCTCGGGGCTGAGCAGGTCGGAGGTCTCGCCGCGCACCAGCAGCGTCGGCCGGCCCTTGGCCAGCCGGTTGAAGAAGGGCCACAGATTGGGGACCAGGGCCTTGGCCCCCGCGGCCCGGATCGGGGCCATGATGTCGGGGTCATAGTCCGGGATCGGCGTGCCCTCCGTGCCCATGCGGAAGGTGCGGCGGGCGAAGGCGTCCCAGTCCGCGTCCGCATAGTGGGGCAGGGCGACCTCATTGAGCTTGCGGACATAGGCCGCCGCATCGGCCCAATTGTTGATCTCGACCGGCTGTCCCGCATAGGCGGCGATGCGGGTCAGACCTTCCTTCGCCACTTCGGGCCCGACGTCATTGATGATGGCGGCGGCGATGACCTTCGACCTGACTGCGGCCAGAGCCATGGTGATCAACCCGCCCATGGAGGTGCCGAGGAAGACCGCCCGCTCGATGCCGAGATCGCGCATCAGGGCCAGCACGTCCTGGGCATAGGTGAGCGGCTGGTAGGTCATCGGGTCGCGCGCACGGTCCGACTGACCCCGGCCGCGGATGTCCACGGCCAGAACCCGCCGGCCGCTCTGGGCGATCAGCGGCGCGATGGCGTCGAAATCGGCCGAGTTGCGGGTCAGGCCGTGGATGGCGATGACCGGCAGTTTCGCGGTGCCGGACGCCGCGGCGTAGTCGCGGGCGTACAGGCTCAGGCCATCGGAACTGGACCAGCGGCGCTCGGCGAAGGTCTGGGTCATGGAGGGCTCCAAAGGCTGACGGCCAAGCTTATTTCATGGGCGGGAGAATTCCCACCCGACGCGAACGGACAGCCGGTGTCAGCTCTTCAGTGACCCAGCAGTTCCCGGACGAATTCGAACAGGTCGCCGCCCTCGAAGCGGAAGCCCGGCACGCCGGCGCGGCGCGCGGCCTCCATGTCCGACGGCTGGTCGCCGATCATGAAGCTTTTCGCCGGATCGATGCCGTGGTCGGCGATGGCCCTCAGGATCATGCCCGGATTGGGTTTCCGGTCCGGATGGTCGGGGTGGATATAGGCCTCGACTCGGCCCTCGCTGTGGAAGGGGCAGGCATAGACGGCGCCGATCACCGCCCCCTTGGCCGCCAGTTTCCGGACGATCAGGGCGTTGAAGGCCTTCATCTGGTCTTCGCTGAAAAGGCCGCGCGCGACGCCCGACTGATTGGTCACGATGACGCACAGATAGCCGAGCTTGTTCAGCTGTCGCACAGCCTCCGCCGCGCCGGGGACGAGGCGCAGATGCTCTTCCAGATGGGGATAGCCGGTGTCCTCGATCAGCACGCCGTCGCGATCGAGGAAGACGGCGGGAACGCCAGAATTCATGGTTTCCGGGCATACGGCGCCGTAAGTGGTCGTTGCAACCCGTCACGCGAAGTGACGGCGCGGGATTTGGCTTAACGGCGGTCGATTTGGTAGGAGGCCGGAACCGCAGCGGTGCTGAGCGCCGCCGTCTCGCCGCGCGCGCCCGGAGATTGTCCCGACATGAGCATCGCCTTCATCGACCTTCAGGCCCAGCGCCTTCGTCTCAACGGCAGGATCGAGGCCGCCGTTCAGGAGGCCGTCGTCGGCGGCGCCTGGGTCATGGGTCCGCAGGTGCGCCAGTTCGAGGCCGACCTCGCGGCCTTCGGCAAGGCGAAGCATGCGCTGGGCTGCGCCAACGGCACCGACGCCCTCGCCCTTCCGCTGATGGCCTGGGGGATCGGCCGCGGCGATGCGGTCTTCACGCCCAGCTTCACCTTCGCCGCGACCGCCGAGATCGTGCCCTGGTTCGACGCCGAGCCGGTGTTCGTCGATGTGGATGCGACGACCTACAACATGGACCCGGGCCACCTCGAGGCGGCCATCGAGGCGACGATCAAGGAAGGCCGGCTGAAGCCACGCGTGGTCATCGCCGTCGACCTGTTCGGCCAGCCCGCCGACTATCCGGCGATCAAGGCGATTTGCGACAAATACGGCCTCAAGCTGATCTGCGACTCGGCCCAGGGCTTCGGCTGCACCATCAACGGCGACCATCCGCTGAAATGGGCCGACATCACCACCACCAGCTTCTTCCCGGCCAAGCCGCTGGGCTGCTACGGCGACGGCGGGGCGGTGCTGACCAATGACGACGACCTGGCCCAGATGATCGATTCCATCCGCGTGCACGGCAAGGCGGTGGCGCGGGATCTGGAAGGCAAGACCTTCGATCACGACCCCAAATATCTGAACATGCGCATCGGCCTGAACAGCCGCCTGGACACCATCCAGGCCGCGGTCCTGATCGAGAAGCTGAAGGTCTATGGCGACGAGATCGAATGGCGCAACCGCATCGCCGCCCGCTACAACGACGGCCTGCGCGCCCATGTCGCCGCCGTGCCGGACGTGCCGGCCGGCAACGTCTCCAACTGGGCCCAGTATACGATCGAGCATGACGACCGGGACGGTCTGATCGCCCATCTGAAGGGCCAGGGCGTGCCCACGGCCGTCTACTATCCGATCCCGCTGCACCTGCAGCCGGCCTATGACATGTATCCGCGCGGACCCCAGGGCCTGCCGGTGACCGAACGGCTGATGGGCCGGGTGCTCAGCCTGCCGATGCATTCGGACCTGGACGAGGCGACGCAGGACACCATCATCGCCGCGGTCGCCAGCTTCCGTTAAGGATCGCGCATGACCCAGCACCTTCCCCCGCTCAAGGTCGGCGTCGCCGGCGTCGGCGTCATGGGACGCAACCACGCCCGCGTCCTGTCCGACATCCGTGATTTCGACCTGACGGCCGTGTTCGACCCCGACGCCGCCACGGCCGACGGCGTCGCCGCCCTGTATGACGCCAGGGCCTTCACCACCGCCGCCGACTTCGTCGCCGCCGGCCTGGACGCCGCCGTGGTCGCCACGCCCAACCGCCACCACGCCGATCTGGGCGTCGCCCTGCTCGAGGCCGGGGTGCATGTGCTGGTCGAAAAGCCGATCGCCGCCACCGTCGTGGACGCCCAGCGGATGATCGACGCAGCGAAGGCGAACAGCCGGGTGCTGATGGTCGGTCAGGTCGAGCGGTTCAATCCGGCGGTGGAAGCCGTCAAGCGCGCCATCGACGGCGACGACGTCATCTCGATCCAGATCACCCGCGTCGGCCCCTTCCCGCCGCGCATGGGCGAGGTCGGGGTGGTCATCGATCTGGCGGTGCACGACATCGACATCATCCGTCACCTGACGAATTCCGAGATCACCGAGGTCCAGCCGCAACTGGCCCGCACCAAGGCCGAGCGCGAGGACACGGCCCTGCTGCAGTTCCGCCTGGCCAACGGGACCATCGCCCACATCACCACCAACTGGGTCACGCCCTACAAGGTCCGCACCCTGCAGGTCGCGACCATGAACCGGTTCGTGGTTGCGGATCTGATCACCCGTCAGGTCACGGAGTATTTCGGCCAGCAGGCCGACGGCTCCTACCAGACCCGCGCCGTCAACAGCTGGCCCGCCGAGCCCCTGAAGAAGGAGCTGGAAGCCTTCGCCCACGCCATCCGCACCGGCGAACCGGCGGCGGTCACGGGCGAGGACGGGCTGCGGAACCTGGAAGTGGCGTTGAGGTGTCTGGGGGAGGGGTAAGGTACCCCTGCCCATCTCATGTCTTCAGGCGGCGGGACAGCCTTGTGCGCGTAACCACCGTAGTGCGGCCTCGGGGGCCGCTTCCGGACTTGTCGTTTCGTCCGGCCGCAATCCGCCCCGGATGAGTTCGCCTGTGCGATCCCGGACACCCGAGACCGTCACGCTCAATAGCGCTCCATCCGGCAAGGCGGCTGGTATGTTAGCGGTTGTAAATCCGGCGGTTGCGCCGCCGAAGAAGCGGGCGCCCGGACGTCCCCGGAACGCGATGGCTGTCATTTCGCCGGAACTCGATGTGCGGCCGCCGATCAAGACCGCAACCGGCGCCGAGGCTTCCGTTCCGGGGGTAGCCGAATCGTCGGCGGTCTGCGCCGTCACGATCTCCCCATCCGTCCTTGTCCAGATCCCCATGTCCCTGTCCGCATCGCCGAACGCGCCAAATGGACCTCTATCCAGGAGAGGGCTCAATCCATTCAGCATGGGCCACATGTTCCCGCCGATATTGTCGCGCAGATCGACGATCCATCCGCAGACTCCTTCGGCCCGGAGCTCCGCGATGCCGGTCCTCAAGGTTTCGCGGTAATCCGTGCTCACAGACTCCGGCAGTCCTATCGTCCAAAGGCCAGGGGCCGTCAGTTGGCCGACGCCCGGCGCGGCCAGCCGGCCTGATGGGGGTGGCAGATCGGGGGCTACGGGCGGGAGGTTTGATCCTGGCGCGCCCGTGTTCGCGGGGACGGGAGGTCTGAACGAGGAATGGGTTTCCCCCAGGCCGCCGATCACCGCCCGGATTGCCGGATATGTATCGGCCGCCACCGTCGCGCCGGCGGCGATCCATGCTGCCTGCTGTCGCATCCTGGGCCAGTTCACGGTTGCGCGATTCAGGTGATGGGCCTCCAGCACGTCGAGCGCCTCTGTAAGGTAGGTCTCGGCTTCGGGCGACATCGACCGCGCATCGGGGGAGATCCGCTCGAGCAAAATGTCGTCCACGGTCAGGGGTGCGTCGGTCGCATACAGGCCCAGCCGAATGACATTCGCTCCGGAGGGCATGATCACGGCCGTGCTGACGAGAAGCCACTCGCCAGTGGCGCCTGGTTCGTACGGGGCCCGGACCTGGGCAAGCGCCCGACCGTCCGCGCCGTCAATACGGAGCTGGAAACCCGCCGGCCCTGCGCCTTGCGGCGATCGAAGCCATGCCGTCACCCGGACCGCTTCGCCCTGGTAAGCTGAGGCGTCGATCAAGGTCCAGGCGGCGCCGCGTCCCGAAGGAGGCTGAGCAGGGGTCCAGGTCAGGGCACCCCGACCGGAATGCACCGGGGCCTCGACGACCTCGGCCCTCCACCCGTCGCTCGTGGCAGACGGGCTGAACGTCGGCGGCGCATCCCCCGGTTCAAACTCAAACCGCAAAGGGTCCCCGGAGACCCCATCCGGGGCAAGCCCCAAGAGTCCTGCGATTCCCAGCACCACCAGTTTCATGGCCACCCTCCCGGCTAGTGCCTATGGGAGGACGCGGAGGTCTTGTTCAGATGCAGCGATCGCCAAAAAAGTGACTCGGCCGATCAGGCGTGGATTCGATGTCCTTGCCGTCGCTGTTTAACGCCTCGCTCCAGGCGCGCGTCCCACGCGTCGACGGCCTAGCCGCCCACCACCTGCATCCCCAGCCATTCCGCGATCAGGGCCGGCTTCTCCGCCCCCTCGATCTCGACCGTGACCTCGTGCTTGAGCAGCCAGCGGCCGCCGCCCTTGTCTTCGGCGGACAGCAGTTTGAACCGCCCCCGGACGTTGGACCCCGCCGGCACCGGCGCCAGGAAGCGCAGTTTGTCGAAGCCGTAGTTGACCCCCATCACCACGCCTTCCAGCGGCGGCACGGCGTCATAGGTCATGGCCGACAGCAGGCTCAGCGTCAGGAATCCGTGGGCGATGGTCCCGCCGAACGGGGTCGCAGCCGCCGCCACCGGATCGATGTGGATGAACTGGCGGTCCTCGGTGATCTCGGCGAAGGCGTCGATCCGGGCCTGGTCGACGGTGATCCAGCGGCTGACGCCGATCTCCTGACCGATCAGGCCGGGCAGGTCGGCGACGGGGGTGGGGGCGCCCTTGCGTTCGGTGCGGCTCATGCGGTCGGCTCCTTCAGGGAATGGGCGTGAAACGGTCTTCGATGATGGCGGCGAACAGGGCCGGGTCGACATTGCCGCCCGACAGGATGACGGCGGTGGTGCGGTCGCGCGTTTCGATCTTGCCCGCGAGGACCGCGGCCAGCGACACCGCCCCGCCCGGCTCGACCACCTGTTTCAGCACCTTGAAGGCGTAGCGCACGGCCTCGGCCACCTCGGCGTCCGACACGGTCTCGACCCGGTCGACGCGGCGATTGATGGGGAAGGTCAGCTCGCCCGGCCGGTCGGTCATCAGGGCGTCGCAGATCGTGCCGGGCGCGGGCGCGTGGGTCAGCCGGTCATTGGCGGCGATCGACAGCTGCATGTCGTTGTAGTGCTGCGGCTCGACGGCGATCACGGGGCTGTCCGGCGACAGGGCCTCCATCGCCAGATTGATTCCCGCGATCAGCCCGCCGCCCGAGGCGCCGCAGACCAGCTGGTCGATCAGGCCGTCGGCCTGTTCCATGATCTCCAGCCCGATGGTGCCCTGTCCCTCGATGACGAAGGGGTCATCGAACGGGCGAACGAGGACGGAGCCCTTCGACGCCGCGATCTCCTCGCCGATGGCTTCGCGGCTCTCGGTGTAGCGGTCGTACATTCGCACCTCGCCGCCGAAGCCGATGACGCCCTCGACCTTCACCCTGGGGCTGTCGGCGGGCATGACGATGATCGCCTCGATGCCGAGTATCTGCGCCGCCGCGGCCACGGCCTGGGCGTGGTTGCCCGAGGAATAGGCCACGACGCCGCGCGCCTTCTCCGCATCCGTCAGCCGGCTGATCCGGTTCCAGGCGCCGCGAAACTTGAAGGCTCCGGCGCGTTGCAGGTTCTCCGCCTTCAGCAGGATGCGACCGCCGGTCAGCGCATTGAGCGCCGGGCTCTCGATCAGGGGCGTGCGCACGGCCTGGCCGGCGATCTGGCGGGCGGCGTCGCGAACGCCGGCGAAGGAGGCGGTGTGCATTCGCCCACTTAACCGCACGCACGGGCTCTGCGTAAGATGCCAATATGAAGAGCCTGATCCTCGCCATCGACCAGGGCACGACCTCGACCCGGGCCATCGCCTTCGAGGCCGCGCCCGAGGGCGGGCTGCAGCCTGTCGCCGTCAGCCAGATCGAGCTGGAACAGCATTTCCCGCACCCCGGCTGGGTCGAGCACGACGCCGCCGAGATCTGGTCCGCGACCCTGCAGACCTGCCGCGAGGTGATCCGCAAGGCCGGCGGCGTTGGGCGGTTCGCGGCCATCGGCATCACCAACCAGCGCGAGACCTCGGTCCTGTGGGACGTGGCGACCGGCGAGCCCCTGCACCGGGCGATCGTCTGGCAGGACCGGCGCACGGCGGACGTCACCGGCAAACTGGCCGCCGCCGGGCATGAGCCGATGGTTCAGGCGGCGACGGGCCTGATCCTCGACCCCTATTTCTCGGCATCCAAATTCGCCTGGCTGCTGGACGCCGTGCCGGGCGCGCGCGACCGGGCCGCGGCGGGCGAGGTCAGGGTCGGCACCATGGAGTGCTGGCTGATCTGGAAACTGACCGGCGGCGCCAGCCACGTCACCGACGCCACCAACGCCAGCCGCACCTCGCTGATGGACCTGTCGACCCGCCAGTGGCGGCCCGACCTTGCCGCCCTGTTCAACGTCCCGATGGCGGTCCTGCCGGAGATCCGCGGCTGCGCCGATCATCTGGGAGACTGCGACCCGGCCCTGTTCGGCGCGGCCTTGCCGATCCACGGCGCGGCGGGCGATCAACAGGCCGCCCTGGTCGGCCACGGCGCGCTCAAGGCGGGGGACGCCAAGATTACCTATGGCACCGGCGCCTTCCTGGTCGCCAATGTCGGGGCGGAGCCGGTCGGCTCGACCAGCCGCCTGCTCGGTACGATTGGCTATGCGGTCGGCGGGCAGGTCGCCTATGCGCTGGAGGGCTCCATCTTCTCGGCCGGCTCCGCCATCCAGTGGCTGCGCGACGGGCTGAAGGTCATCAGCGAGTCCCGCCAGTCCGAGGCCATGGCCATGAGCCTGAAGGACAATGGCGGCGTCTATCTGGTCCCCGGCTTCACCGGCCTCGGCGCGCCCTGGTGGGAGCCGGAGGCGCGGGGGACCATCGTCGGCCTGACCCGCGACAGCGGCCCCGCCCAGATGGTGCGGGCGGCGCTGGAGTCGCTGGCCTACCAGACCCGGGACCTGCTCGACGCCCTTGCGAAGGACGGGGCGCCGACGCTCAAGGTGCTCAAGGTCGACGGCGGCGTCACCGCCAACGCCTTCGCCATGCAGTTCGTGGCCGACATCTGCGATGTCGTGGTCGAACGCCCTGCCTTCCAGGAGATGACGGCGCTGGGCGCGGCCAAGCTGGCGGCGCTCGGCGTCGGCCTGATCGGCGATCTGGAGGACCATCCGGTCGAGGCCCCGGCCCGCTGGACCCCGCGCATGGCGCCGGAAGAACGCGCGCGACTGCTGAAGGGCTGGCGCGGCGCGGTCCGCGCGGCCATCATCGCCGCTCACCCGGAAGACGCATGACCCAGACCGCCCCCGAAGACGCCCAGTCCACCTTCTCCGGCACCCGTGAGGTGGATCCCCGCTATGCGCTCGACGAGGCCGCGCTGGATCGCTGGCTGGTCGCGAACGTCGAGGGCTACGCCGGGCCGCTGGCGGTGCGCCAGTTCAAGGGCGGCCAGTCGAACCCGACCTATGAACTGGTCACCCCCGGCCGCGCCTATGTGCTGCGGCGCAAGCCGCCCGGAACCCTCCTGCCCAGCGCCCATGCTGTGGACCGCGAGTTCACCGTCATCTCGGCCCTGCATGCCCAGGGTTATCCGGTCGCCCGGCCCCATGCGCTGTGCACGGACGACGGCGTCATCGGCTCGATGTTCTACGTCATGGACAAGGTCGAGGGCCGGGTGCTCTGGGACCTGAAACTCCCCGGGCTGGAGCCGGCGCAGCGCCGCGCCATCTATGACAGCCAGGTCGACACCCTGGCGGCCCTGCACGCCTTCGACCCGGCCGCCATCGGACTGTCCGACTACGGACGGCCCGGCAATTATTTCGAACGTCAGGTCGGGCGCTGGACCAAACAGTACCGCGCCTCCGAGATCGATCCGATCCCGGCCATGGACCGGCTGATCGAATTCCTGCCCGCCACCCTGCCGCCGGACGGACCGACCCGGATCGTCCACGGCGACTTCCGTCTCGACAACCTGATCCTCGCGCCGGACGGACCGCAGGTCCGCGCCGTGCTGGACTGGGAGCTGTCGACCCTCGGCGATCCGATGGCGGATTTTTCCTATCTGCTGATCGCCTGGGTCATTCCGGCGACGGCCCGCAATGGCCTCGCGGGCGCCGATATCGAGGCGCTGGGCATTCCCTCGGTGGTGGAGACGGTGGAGCGCTATGCGAGGCTGACCGGGACGACGCCGACCAATCTGGACTGGCTGTTCGCCTACAACCTGTTCCGGCTGGCGGCCATCTGCCAGGGCATCGCCGGGCGGGTGCGCGACGGCACGGCGGCCTCGGCCCATGCCCGGACCATGGCGGCTCAGGTGCCGATGCTGGCGGCGGGCGCGTTGAACTTTGCGGAGAAGGCGGGGGCCTGATGAGGGACTAGGGATCAGGGATTAGGGATTAGGGATGACGTCCCAGCGGGTCTTTACGGATCGACGGCTGGTCGAAGGTGCGCCCCCCAAAGCCCTAAACCTCAAGCACTCCTCATCCCTCATCCCTAATCCCTAATCCCTTGCTTCACCCCGGCTCCCCCACCAGGGTGAAGGCCGCCCAGTAGGCCGGATGCGCCCAGCGGCGTTCGGCGCGGACCGCGCGGATGCCGGCCTGCAGCGCGCGGGCGCGGACGCCGGGATCGTTCGCGCGGCTGCCGTCGAGGTCGGCGAAGGCCGAGGTGATCAGGGTCGTCGTCGCGGCGTCCGACACCTCCCAGTGCGACACCATCACCGACCGGGCCCCGGCGTAGAAGAAGGCCCGCGCCAGACCGGACAGCCCCTCGCCGCCCGGCCGTCCGTCGGAAGCGGCGGTGTTGCAGGCCGACAGGACCACGAACTCGGCGTTGAGCTTCAACTGGGCGGCTTCGGAGGCGCTCAGATAGCCGTCGTCGGCCTCGGTGGCCTGGTCGGGCGGGGTCATCACCAGGCCCGGCTCGGCGGCGGCGGAACCGGCCATCAGGCCGTGGGTGGAGAAGACCACGAACCGCGCCCGCGACAGGGCGTCTGCGTCGTCGGCGCGCACGGCATGCTCCGTGGCCTCGGGTCCAATCCGGACCAGGGCGTCCGGATAGCGGGTCTTCAGGCTCTCCAGCTCCAGTTTCGAACCGGGCAGGGCGGGCAGGGCGCGCAGCTTGCCGACATCGGCGAGCCGCCCTTCGCCCATGACGTCGTCGGCCGCGGGCGAGCCGCGGGTGGCGTTGGTCGGCTCACCCGTCAGCAGGGGCGCGCCGAAGGCCGCGAGTTGCAGGCGGGCGCCGCCGGCGTCGGCTCGCCGCGCCGCGGCGCCGCGGCGCGGCGGGCAGCCGGCGCTGCGCTGCGCCGGGTCGGCGACCAGATGGCAGCGGAGGGCTTCAAGGCTGGACACCGACGGCAGGGTGGCGAGGGCGTAGCGGTCGATCAGCCAGGGCGTCGCCGCCAGGGCCTCGGGCGCGGCGTCGGAACCGGTCGGCGCGGCGGTCGTCAGCACCGAAAGCGGCAGGGCGGTCAGGGCGCCTGTGACCACGGAAATCAGGGTCTTCTTGCCGGCGAAGGCGCTTTCGACGGGCTGGACCAGCTCCGTATACAGACGATGTGCGGTGGTGCGGTCGAACGGCGTCGCCTGCGGTCCGGCGAACAGCAGCGGATCGACATCCTGCCCGCCGCGCACCGCGCCCGCGCTGGTCAGGGAGGCGCGCAGCCGGTTGACGGCCGCCGTCATCTCCGCGTCGCCGAGATTGTCCGCCCGCGCCCATTCGACCCGCTCGCGTGAGACGCCCCAGACATAGGTCGCCTCGGGATTGACCAGAACCAGCAGCAGGCCCTCGTCGGGGCCGAGCAGGGCCTGGGTCTCCGCGATCGAAAGGGCGCGCGGGCTGGTCAGTTCGGAATAGGCGGGGAAGCGGGCGTCGATGTCGGCGTCCACGGTCCTCAGCCGGTCGACGGTCGTCTCCCATGCCGCGCGGGTGCGGGTGCGCCCGGCCAGGGCGTCGGCGTCCTCCGAGGCGTAGAGCCGTTCCAGTTCACGCTCCAGCCGGTCGCGGCGCTCGATCAGGTCCTCGCGCTCCTCCGCCAGCCGGCCCAGCGCGTCGTCGCCCTGGGCGAACCGGGCCGAGACCCGCGCCAGGGCGTCGGCGGCGTCGGAGGCGATGGCCCATTGCGCCGCCTCATACGCTTCGGCGCGCAGGGCGGCGGGGGAGTCCTGGCGCGCCGGCGCGGGGCCGGCGGCGAGAACGGCGGCGATTGCAACGACCGAAGCCAGACACCGAACAACCCTGGCTGCGATCATCCGGTGCGGCCTCAGTTGCTAAGGACCTGGACCTTGGTCCAGACGTCGCCGCGGTTGACGATATCGACCTGCATCTGACCGCCGGCGCGCGGCGAGACGGTGCAGACCGGATAGTGGTCGCCGAAGCCGTCGCGGCACACCACGGCGCCGCGGGCGTCGCGCACGGTCAGGTCGATATTGGTGTCGCCGTCGCCGATGGCCGCGACGCGCAGGATCTCGCCCCCGCGCGCCTCGACGGCGAAGGCCCAGCTCTCGCGGGCCTGCAGCGATTTCACGGTCAGGACGGGTCCATTCCCGAAGGTCGAGGAGCGCACGCCGCGGGTCAGCGGGTCGCGCAGCCGGTCGATGGCGTCGACCACGCCGGGATTGTCCCCGGCCATGGCGGCGGCCTCATCCAGAAGGCTGGTCGCGGTCAGGAAGGGGGCCTCGCCGTCGGCCTGCCGCAGGGGCACCTCGGCCAGCAGGCGCGCCGCCATGATCAGGGCGCCGGCGTCGTTGCGGGCGCGGCCCCAGGCGGCCAGTTCGGCGGCGGTCAGGACCTGGGTCACGCCGCGCGCGGCCGGGGTCATCGCTCCGTCGTCCTGCCCCGCCGTCGCCACGGCGGCGCAGCCGAACAGCAGGCTGATCGCCAGACCTGCGCCGATCCATGTCCGTCCGCCGATACGCATCACCGTTCCCGTTCGCTGTCCGGCCCACGGACTGCGGGCCGATCATGCACTGTCCGGGCCTTCGGGAGAACAGGGATACTGACGGAAGCTGACAGGGTCGGTCCGGGGGCGGAGCCGTCGGCTCAATGCGGGGCCAGGACGGCCGCGTTCAGGATGCGGCGGTCGTCCTTCGCCTGGACGAGGATGGCGACGGCCTGACCCGGTTCACTCGCGCCGGGCAGGGCGTAGAGGGCGGGCCGTCCGGTCCATTCGCCGAGCGTCCGGACCGAGCGCACGACATTCATGTGGCGCACCGTCCGTCCGCGATTGTCGCCCCGGGCGATCACGACTTCCTGCGGGCCGGGCGTGAAGGTCACGGCCACCACCTCGGCGCCGCCGGAGGGGACGCGGCCGGAACCGACGCCGACGCGGTCGCCGCCGGTGCGGAACTCGATCTCCGGCGGGAACACGCGGCGCGCGGCCTCCTCATCGATGGCGCTCTGCAGGGCGGGCGCCTGGGCGCCCACGACCTGACGGCGGCCGTCGATCACCACCTGGGGCGTGGACACGTCGCGCAGTCTGAGCGGCTTGCGATAGGCGCGCTGGCGCTGGGCGAACTCGGGCCGGGCGAAGGTGTCCTGCCAGCCCAGATAGTCCCAGTAGTCGACGGCGTAGGTCAGGGCGATGACGCCGGGCTCTGCCGCGACGGACTCGAACCGCGCATTGGCCTCGGGACAGCCGGCGCAGCCCTGGGCGGTGAACAGTTCGATGACCACGGGCTCGGGCGGCGGCGCGGCCGCGCGGGCGGCGCGGGCCGACGACGGCTGGGCTGTGGACCCCGCCGCGACAAGGGCGGCCGCCAGGGCCGCCGCAGGGATGATCCAGCCCCTCGCGCGCATGGGGCGAAGGTTAATCACGGCGGGCGAAGTCGCGCCCCTCATTTTCGCGTGAAGGCCGAACGCCGCAGGGGATGATCAGACGCGGATGTCCAGCAGGGCGCCCGGCCGGGGGAGTTGTTCTTCCCGGGCCGCGTTCGTCGACGCCGGCGCCGCCGCGCGGGCGACGGGTTCCGCCCCGGCCGCCTGGACCGCGTCGAGCGCCGCCTTGAAGAAGTCCGACCGCGCGGCGCGCACCGGGGCCTGGGCCGGCTGCAGCGGGGTCGGGAAGGACGGCAGGTTGGGTCGAATCGCGCTCATGCCGGCAGGGTTAACGAAAACCGTCGGAAAGAGGTTAACGCGCCGGTGCGCGCGGCGTCGCCGTGGGCAGCGGCCGGGCCGGGGCCTGGATGGCCGCGACCAGACGCTCGATCTCGGCCGCGTCGAGCAGGGGGCCGGACGATTTGGCGACGATCTGGCCCATGGCGTTGACCGCGAAGGTCTCGGGCGCGCCGCTGATGCCCAGATCGAGGCCCGCGCGGCCCTCGCGGTCGACCAGGACCATGGCGTAGGGGTCGCCCAACTCATCGAGGAAGGCGCGGGTGGCGACGGGGTCGTCCTTCCAGGCCACCCCGACCACGGCCACGCCGCGCGCCTTCAGGGCCATCAGATTGGGATGTTCGGCCCGGCAGGGCGCGCACCAGCTGGCGAAGACATTGACCAGCATCGGCTTGCCGACGCCGGCGGTCTTCAGGTCCAGATGGCCGGGACCGGGCTGGTCGCCCGTCAGCATCGGCAGGACGGTTTCCGGGATCGGCCGGCCGACCAGGGCGTCGGGCTTGATCGACGGATCGCGCTTCAGGGACCAGCCGATGAACAGGGCCGCCAGCGCCACGAGGACGATCAGCGGCACAACGGAGAGCCAACGGCTCATTTCGGGGATTCGTCTTCCAGCCGCTTCAGCTCGGCCGACCAGCGGCGGGCGGCGATGACGGCCCGGGCGGCCAGCGCGGCAAGGACGATCGCGCTCAGGGCCCAGGCGGGCCAGACGAAGGCGGCGTAGCGGCCCATGTCGAGGTCGAGCATCATCAGGCCTCCAGCGCCTTGCGGGCGCGGATCGACACCACGCGGCGGCGCACGATCTCGGTCCGGATCGAGGTCACCCAGATGGCCAGGAACAGGGCCCCGTAAGCGGCCATCATGAGCAGCAGGGGCGTCAGAAAGGCGGCGGACATCGAAGGCCCGTCGGCGCGCATCAGCGAGGCGGGCTGGTGCAGGGTGTTCCACCAGTCGACAGAGAATTTGACGATCGGCAG
>CAYNNT010000029.1:0-29338 GCA_964398675.1 uncultured Brevundimonas sp. | reverse complement strand
AGGCGGGCTGGTGCAGGGTGTTCCACCAGTCGACAGAGAATTTGACGATCGGCAGATTGATCAGCCCGACCAGGCCCAGCACGGCGGCGGCGCGCGCCGCCTTCGCCTCGTCATCGATCGAGGCCCGCAGCGCCATATAGCCGAGGTAGAAGAGGAACAGGATCAACACCGACATCAGCCGCGCGTCGCCCCAGGCCCACCAGGCGCCCCACATCGGCTTGCCCCAGAGGCTGCCGGTCGCCAGCGCCAGGGCTGTATAGGCCGCGCCGGGCAGGGCGGCGGCGCGGGCGGCGGCGTCGGCCAGCGGATGGCGGAACACCAGGGCGAAGAAGCTGGACACGCCGAGCGCGCCATAGATCATCAGCCCGACGGAGGCCGCGGGCACATGCACGAACATGATCCGCACCGTGTCGCCCTGCTGATAGTCCTCGGGCGCGATGAAGCTGAACCAGGTCCCGACGGCCAGCAGCACGGCGGCCAGCGCCCACAACACCGGCGTGAGCGGGCGGGTAAAGCGGAGGAAGCGGTCGGGATTGGCGAGGCCGAACATCATCGACTCCTTAGCGGCCCGGAACGGCGTGCGCCATATACGGACTTCTCCGGGTGGCGCCAGGCCGCAGACGGTGTGCTAAGGCGACGCTTGATCCCGACCCGAAAGGCAGCGCCATGACCGACGACGTGACCAAGGACTCCAACGGCAACATCCTCGCCGACGGCGACAGCGTGACCCTGATCAAGGACCTCAAGGTCAAGGGCTCGGGCGGCGTGACCCTGAAGCGCGGGACGCTGGTGAAGAACATCCGCCTGACCGGCGACACGGACGAGATCGAGGCCAATGTCGACAAGGTCCGCGGCCTGGTGCTCCGCGTAGAGTTCGTCAAGAAGGCCTGACATGGTCGGCCCGGTCGATATCAGCTTCGTCTCTGACAATGGGCCGGGCGACTGGCTGAACGACGACCTGGCACCGCCGGGCCTCGGATTCCGAACTGCGGTCATCCAAGACACGAGCGTCCCCGGCTGCGACGATATGTATTTCGACGAGCCCCTGTGGCGTGGCGTGACCGAATTTGCGAGTCAGTATGATCCGGCGGGTCAGGTCACGGTGCTGCTGGACTTTGCCGAATACCAACATGCTTTGCCGGCACCGGGGTGGTTCACCTCCCTTTGGCGGCGACTGACCGGCACTCCGACTCCGTCCCGGCCGCCTCTCCCCGACGCCTTGGACGGCGAAATTACGCTGGCGGAGTTTCTTGAAGACTGGCTTGCCGAGCCTGCGGACGATCGCACGCCGCCGCCGTTGGTCCTCGTCCGGCGCTCAGGCGAACTGGTTTTGTGCGTGGCTGCCGAATATTGGAACCAGATCGGCGGCCGCAGCGCGACCTATCACGACACCCGTACCTACTCGGTCTTTACTGACCGGCCCGTCGGCGACGAGTTGCGGCGCTTCCTCAGCCTGTACCCCGAAGCACATCGCTGGCAGTTCGTCCCTGCCCGCTAACCCTGTGCGTTGCGGGTGGCCGCCGCGCCCGCAAGCGGCGTGACCACCGCGGCGAACAGGACATAGGCCCCGAGGAAGGCCAGCGCCGGGGCCGGGTCGAGCCCGTTGACGGCCCGCTCCAGCGCGCCCGCGCCGAACACCACCGGGGGGATGAACAGCGGCAGCACGACGACGGCGATCAGCAGGCCGCCGCGCTTCGATCCGAGGGCCAGTGCGGCTCCGAGCGCGCCGGTCAGGGCGAAGCCCAGCGATCCGATCAGGGCCGAAAGGGTCACCAGCGGCGCCAGCGACGTCGGCAGGCCGAGCGTGATCGCCGCGACCGGCGCGGTCAGGGCCAGGGGCACGCCGACCGCCAGCCACTGGGCCTTGGCTTTGGTCAGGACGACCAGCTCCAGCGGAACGGGGCCGAGGACGATCAGGTCCAGCGCGCCGTCTTCCAGATCGCGCTCGAACAGCCGCTCCAGCGACAGGATGGACGACAGGGCCAGGGCCAGCCAGGCGACGCCGCCGGCGATCGGCCTGAGGCCCGCCGGATCGCCGCCGGCCGCGAGCGGTATGAGAACCGTCAGGCACAGGAAGAAGCCGCAGGCCAGCAGGGGGCCGCCGCCGCCGGACCAGGCCAGGGCCAGCTCGCGCCGGAACAGGATCATCAGCGCCTTCATCGCCCGGCCCCGATGTCGAGCGCCCGCGCCGCGACCGGCAGGGGATCATGGACGGCGGCGAGGATGGCCCCGCCCTTGTCCAGATGGGTCTGCATCAGCAGGCCGAGGGCGGCGCGCCAGCGGGCGTCCAAGGGGGCGAAGGGTTCGTCCAGCAGCCACAGCGGCCGCGGCGCGGCGACCAGCCGGGCGAAGGCGAGGCGGCGGCGCTGTCCGGCCGAAAGCTTGCGCACCTCGAGGTCGAGCAGGGGCGCGAGCGCCAGCACGTCTATCGCGGCCGCTATCCCATCCGTGTCGGCCCCGGCCCAGCGGGCCTGGAAGTCCAGCTCCTCGCGGGCGCGGCGACCGGCTTTCAGCCCGTCCATATGGCCGAGCCAGTGAACCCATGCGCCGCGACCCGTAGCCGGTGTCTCTCCTGTCCCTGTTTCGTCGCCGGAATCTGTCGTCGAATTCTCACCGGAAAACAGCACCGCCCCGGCGTCCGGGCGGATGAAGCCGGCCAGGGTGCGCAGCAGGGTGGTCTTGCCCGCGCCGTTCGCCCCGGTCAGGGCCACGGCCTCGCCGGATGAGATGTGGAAGGACAGGTCGCGGAACAGCACGCGTTCGCCGCGGGAGACGGTGAGGGCGGTTGCGGTGATCATCGAATTTTCCTCCCCCGACGGGGGAGGGTGGTCGCGGAGCGACCGGGTGGGGAGGGCTTGGCGATACAAGCGCCGGCGCTCGTCTTGCCGAAGCGCCCCCACCCCGCCGCCGCTCCGCGGCGCCGACCCTCCCCCGGTAGGGGAGGGAGAGCGTTTGTGCGACCCATTCTCAATGACCTTGCATCCGCCGTGGATACATGGACGCGACCCGCAACCCTCGTTATATCCGGCCCCGCCGCAGCAGGCGTTCGCCGCGCGCGTCGGGGACCTGTGCGCCCCGTCGTCGACCGCGCGTTCGTGCAACCGGATTGTCGGGCGGCGTGAACCAGAGGAAGCCTCTCCATGCCGTCAGTCGACAGCCTCAAGACCCGCCGGGACATCACCGTCGGGCGCAAGAAATACGCCTATTACAGCCTTCCGGCCGCTGAGGAAGCGGGCCTGACCGGGATTTCCCGCCTGCCGCGCTCGATGAAGGTGCTGCTGGAGAACCTGCTGCGCAATGAGGACGGGGTTTCCGTCAGCGAAGCCGACCTCAAGGCCGTCGCCGCCTGGATCGAGAACAAGGGCTCGGTCGAGCACGAGATCGCCTTCCGCCCGGCCCGGGTCCTCATGCAGGACTTCACCGGCGTGCCCGCCGTCGTCGACCTGGCCGCCATGCGCGACGCCATGTCGGCCCTCGGCGCCGACGCCACCAAGATCAATCCGCTGAACCCCGTCGATCTGGTCATCGACCACTCGGTCATGGTCGACCATTTCGGCACGCCCGGCGCCTTCAACCAGAACGTCGAGCGCGAATATGAGCGCAACATCGAGCGCTACAAATTCCTGCGCTGGGGCTCCTCGGCCTTCAACAATTTCCGCGTCGTGCCCCCCGGCACCGGCATCTGCCACCAGGTGAACCTCGAGAACCTCGCCCAGACCGTCTGGACCGTGGCCGAGGGCAAGGCGACCGTCGCCTATCCCGACACCGTCGTCGGCACCGACAGCCACACCACCATGATCAACGGCCTGGCCGTTCTGGGCTGGGGCGTCGGCGGCATCGAGGCCGAGGCGGCCATGCTGGGCCAGCCCATCCCCATGCTGATCCCGGAAGTCGTCGGCTTCCGTCTGACCGGCGCCCTGCCGGAAGGCGCGACCGCCACCGACCTGGTGCTGACCGTCACCCAGATGCTGCGCAAGAAGGGCGTGGTCGGCAAGTTCGTGGAGTTCTTCGGCCCGGGCGTCATCAGCCTGACCATCGAGGACCAGGCCACCATCGCCAACATGGCCCCGGAATACGGCGCCACCTGCGGCTTCTTCCCCGTCTCGGCGGCGACCATCGGCTACCTGACCGCCACGGGCCGCGACAAGGCGCGCGTCGCCCTGGTCGAAGCTTATGCCAAGGCGCAAGGCCTGTGGATCGACGAGACCTCGGAAGACCCGGTCTTCTCGGACATCCTCGAACTGGACATGTCTTCGGTCGTGCCGTCGATCGCCGGTCCGAAGCGTCCGCAGGACAAGGTCGAGCTGACCGTCGCCGCCCCCGCCTTCGAAACCGCCCTGACCGAGGTCTTCAACCGCCCGGTCGACGCCCCGCGCGTCAAGGTCGAGGGTGAGAAGTTCGACCTCGGAGACGGCGACGTCGTCATCGCCGCCATCACCTCCTGCACCAACACCTCCAACCCGTCGGTCCTGATCGCCGCCGGTCTGGTGGCGCGCAAGGCCAAGAAGCTGGGCCTGTCGGTCAAGCCCTGGGTCAAGACCTCGCTGGCCCCCGGTTCGCAGGTGGTCACCGACTATCTGACCGCCGCCGGCCTGCAGGCCGATCTGGACGCCATGGGCTTCAACCTGGTCGGCTACGGCTGCACCACCTGCATCGGCAACTCGGGCCCGCTGTCGGACAGCATCTCCAAGGCCATCAACGACAACGGCCTCGTCGGCGCCTCGGTGCTGTCGGGCAACCGCAACTTTGAAGGCCGGGTGAACCCCGACGTCCAGGCCAACTACCTGGCCTCGCCGCCGCTGGTCGTCGCCTACGCCCTGGCCGGCTCGATGCGGATCGACATCTCGAAGGACCCGATCGGCCAGGACAAGAAGGGCAAGGATGTCTTCCTGAAGGACGTCTGGCCGACCTCGAAAGAGATCGCCGACATCCAGAAGAAATGCGTCACCCCGGCCATGTTCGCCAAACGCTATGCCGACGTCTTCAAGGGCGACAAGCACTGGCAGGGCATCAAGGTCGAGGGCGGCCAGACCTACGCCTGGGATGACAGCTCGACCTATGTCGCCAACCCTCCGTATTTCGAGGGCCTGTCGATGGAGCCGACCCCGGTCACCGACATCGTCGAGGCGCGCGTGCTGGCCATCTTCGGCGACAGCATCACCACCGACCACATCAGCCCGGCCGGGTCGATCAAGAAGACCTCGCCCGCCGGCGCCTGGCTGACCAACCGCGGCGTGGATGCGCTGGACTTCAACAGCTACGGCGCGCGCCGCGGCCACCACGAAGTCATGATGCGCGGCACCTTCGCCAACATCCGCATCCGCAACAAGATCACGCCCGACATCGAGGGCGGCGTCACGCGCCACTTCCCGTCGCAGGACACGATGTCGATCTACGATGCCGCCATGAGGTACCAGTCCGAGGGCCGGCCTCTGGTCGTGTTCGCGGGCAAGGAATACGGCACCGGCTCGTCGCGCGACTGGGCGGCCAAGGGCACCCGTCTGCTGGGCGTCCGCGCCGTTCTGGCCGAGAGCTATGAGCGCATCCACCGTTCCAACCTGGTCGGGATGGGCGTGGTGCCGCTGCAGTTCAAGGCCGAGGGCTGGACCCGTCTGGGCCTGACGGGCGAGGAGATCGTCACCATCCGCGGCCTGTCGGACGTCAACATCGGCAAGCTGCGTCCGCGTCAGGATCTGTGGGTCGAACTGTTCCGTCCGTCGGACGGCAAGATGGCCCGCTTCCCGGTCCGCTGCCGCATCGATAACCAGACCGAGCTCGACTACTTCAAGGCCGGCGGCGTCATGCCGTATGTGCTGCGCAACCTGGCGCGCGGCACGGCGGAGTAGGCTTCAGGCCGCACGAAACGAAGAGGGCCGGCGGATCGCTCCGCCGGCCCTTTTTGCCGAGGCGCCTCTCGCAGGGCCGCTCATTTCCCGTCCGGACGCCCGTAGGCCGACGCCAGCGCCTTCGCGACCTCCCCTATGAGGTCGAGCGGCAGGGGTGCGTCGTGTGGGAAGGAGAGGTTGCCCTTCGGCCCACGGTAAGGGCCCAGCCTGGCCACCAGGTCCGCGGGCGCGTTCAACGGCGGATAGATGCCGATGTGGCGTTTGAAGCCCGCGAAATAGAAGAACACCTTCCCCCGTCTGAAGGCCGGCATGCGATAGGCGATGCACCGGGACGCGCCCGGAACGCGCCGCTCGACCTCCGCCTGGATGGCTGAGAGCCGACGCCTCACCTCCGGCGCGCAGGCGGCGAAATGATCCTCATGAGTCGCTTCATTCAACAGCGCATCCTCCGCTCGAATTCGGGACGGAGTGCTCCCACGGGCCCCTAGCCCCCCGTCGCGTTATGAAGCCCCCGGTCCCGCGGATTCCGCCCGAACGCCTGCTCGCAGACGGCGCGGCCGAACTCCTCCGAGACCATCATCTGACGGTCGCCCAGCACCCCTCCGAGGCGGCCCTGGGCGCTGGTGGCCACCGACACCGGGAAGCGGCCGAGGACGCGGTTGTCCGCCGGATCGACGAACTCCACCGTGCCGGACAGGGTGTGAGTTCCTTCTCCGGTCAGCAGCGTCTCCAGCCGGCCGGCGCGCTGCATCTCGTCGATATGGACGCGCAGATTGATCGGCGCGGTGCCCCACATGCAGCGGCTCAGCTCCTCGTGAACCTCCTGGGAGAAGGTCTCGGAGAAATCGTCCTCGGCGTTGATCCAACCCGTCGACAGGGTGACGCTGCCGATCTGGGCGGTCTCCTGCAGGCCGATCGGCAGGGCCATGGGCGGGCCGCCCTCGATGACGGGGGCGCAGGCCGCGACGGACAGCAGGGCGGCGGCGACGGCGGCGGCGACGGCGGCGGTGACGGCGGTTTTCATTTCGGGCTCCCCGGTTTTTTCGCGGCAAGCTTTAGCGTGGCGGGCGGTGAACGCCGGATGAACCGCGTTCGTCCGGGGATTAAATCGCCGTAAGGCGCGGCCGTCTACCGCCCGAACACCTCGACGCCGATCTGGCCGTCGGTCGTCAGCCAGGCCCGCTTCATGCCCTGACTGTTGAAGGGCGCTGCGATGTTCCCGTCGCGGTCCAGCGCGATCAGGCCGCCGTCCCCGCCCAGGTCGCCGATCTCGTCGATCACGGCCCGCCCCGCCTCGGCCAGGGACTGGCCCGCGCCGACGCGCCAGCTGACCTGGACGCAGGCGGCGACGCGGATGAAATATTCGCCCTGACCGGTGCCCGACACAGCGACGCGGCCGTCAGCCCAGCTGCCGGCGCCCGGGATCGGCGTATCGCCGACGCGGCCCGGCATCTTGCCGAACACGCCTGCCGTCGAGGTCGCCGCCGCCAGCCGGCCGTCGCGGTCCAGCACGCAGCAGCCGACCGTGCCGTGGGCCAGGGTTCCGGGCGGATGATTGTCCTCGCCCTGCCCGGCCTGGGTGAACCAGGCGGTCTCGTCGCCGATCCGCTCCAGTCCCTGATCAAGGGCGAACAGGGCGGCGCCCTCGCCGGCCAGCATCACGTGCGGGGTGCGGTCCATCACCGCGCGAGCGGCCACGACCGGATTGCGGAACCCCTGCAGGGCGGCGACGGCGCCGGCCTTGCGCGTCGCGCCGTCCATCAGGCTGGCGTCCAGCTCATAGGCTCCGGCCAGGTTGGGCGAGGCCCCGCGCCCGGCGACATAGAGGCCGGAATCCTCCAGCAGCACCGTCGCCTCGACCGCCACGTCCAGGGCCGAGGCTCCCGCATCCAGTCGCGCCTTCATCGCCGCCACGACCTCGCCCATATGAGCGATCTCGAGGGTGTAGTCGCGTTCGCGACGCGCGCCGGCGCCGCCATGGAGGATGAGGGCGGGTCTGCCGGTCATCAGGGCCTCTTTTAACTCGGGTCGTGGATCGCTAGCGTCACAGGACGACAGCGGCGCTTTCGCCCGTCATGCGCGCCAAGGGATGATCCGTGCAAGCTTCAGGGCCCTTCGTGGTTTCGAATTCCGCCCGGATCGAGATCGATCCGGCGCTGAAACCGGCGTCCATGGCGGCGGCTTTCAGGCAATTCGGCCGCATCCACATCCCGGCCTTTCTCAAGCAGGGATCGGCGGAGATGCTGCATCGGGCGCTGGCGAAGGAGCGGCTCTGGATCTGTTCGACCATGGGCGGCGGCCAGACCATAGACGTGCCGGTCGAACAGCTGGAGGCCTTCCCGCCCGACCAGGCCATGCGGTTCCTGCAACTGGCCCATGCCGAGGCCCGCGACGGCTTCCACTACATGTTCGACAGCGTCCGCATCAGCGACCTGGCCGAACAGCGCCAGCCACTGGCCGTCGAACTGGCCGCCGCCTACGGCTTCCTGAACAGCCCGGCCTTCCTCGACTTCATCCGCGCCCTGACCGGCGACCCGCGTCCCAACTATGTGGACGCCCAGGCGACCCGCTACGAGCGGGGCCACTATCTGACCCAGCACGACGATTCCGCCGCCGAGAAGGGCCGGCTCTACGCCTATGTGCTGAACCTGACCCCGCACTGGCGAACCGACTGGGGCGGCCTGCTCAACTTCATCGACGCCGACGGCCACGTGGCCGAGGCCTACAGCCCGGCGTGGAACGCGCTGAACCTTTTCCGTGTGCCCCAGCCCCACGCCGTTTCCTGCGTGGCCCCCTTCGCCGGGGCGCCACGCCTGTCGATCACCGGCTGGGTCCGTCAGATCGACCTCAGCCTCCTCCCCGGCCGGGCGCCAACCCCGAACCCGTTCAGAAAGACCCCCTGATGCGCGCAGTCCTCTCCAAGGCCCCCGGCGGCCCGGATACCCTCGTCGTCGAGGAGGTGCTGGATCCCCGGCCGATGAAGGGCGAGGTGGTCATTGAAGTGCGGGCCATCGGCGTCAACTTCCCCGACACCCTGATCATCGAGGACAAGTACCAGTTCAAGCCAACGCGGCCCTTCTCGCCCGGCGGCGAAGTGGCGGGCGTGGTCGAGGCCGTCGGCGAGGGCGTGACCAACGTCCGCAGGGGCGACCGGGTCATCGCCGTGCCCGGCTGGGGCGGCATGGTCGAGCGGCTGGCGGTCCCCGCCGCCACGGTGATGAAGATCCCCGACGCCATGGATTTCAACACGGCCGCCGCGCTCGTCATGACCTATGGCACTTCGTATTACGCCCTGAAGGACCGGGCGCAGCTGAAGGCCGGCGAGCGGCTGCTGGTGCTCGGCGCGGCCGGCGGTGTCGGCGTCGCCGCGGTCGAACTGGGCAAGGCCATGGGCGCCCAGGTCACCGCCGCCGCCTCGACCAACGACAAGGTCCAGTTCGCCCTCGAGGCGGGCGCCGACAACGGCCTGATCTATCCCTCGGGCAAGATGGACAAGGCGGCCCAGAAGGAGCTGTCCGGCGAGCTGAAACTGGCCTCGGGCCGCGACGGTCCGGACGTGGTCTATGACGCGGTCGGCGGCGACTATTGCGAGCCGGCCATCCGGTCGATGGACTGGAACGGCCGCTATCTGGTGGTCGGCTTCCCGGCCGGCATCCCCTCCCTGCCGCTGAACCTGACCCTGCTGAAGTCGGTGTCGGTGATCGGCGTGTTCTGGGGCGCCGCGGTCATGCGCGATCCCGCCGCCCACGCCGCCAACATGGCTGACCTGCTGCGCTTCTGGGAAGACGGCAAGATCCGGCCGCGCGTCAGCCAGACCTTCCCGCTGGAGCGGGCCCATGAGGCGATCAAGGCCCTGGGCGACCGGTCGGTCATGGGCAAGGTCGTGGTCACGGTCGACTCTTGACCCTGCGCCTGTCGCCCGCCCTCGACGCGGCGGCGCTGGGCGCGGCGTTCAAGGCGCGGCGGCGGCTGCATATCCCGGGCGTGCTCGACCCCGACAGCGCCGCGGCGCTGGTGGCGGCCATGGAGGCCTTCGACGGCTGGAAGGTCAGCGTCTCCGCCGGGGGCGAATTCTTCGAACTGCCCCTGAAAGGCCGCGTGGCCGCCGAGGCCGGCAAACAGGGCTGGATCGACGGGGCCCGCGTCGACGGGGCCGAGCCCCGCATGCAGTACATCTTCGACACCCGCCGGCTGGACATGGAGCCGGAGGATGCGCCGCGGGACGCGGTCAGCGAAGTCCTCGACTTGCTCAACGGGCCGGACTTTCTCGCCTTCGTCCGGGGCGTGACCGGAGACGACCGCATCGACTTCGCCGACGCCCAGGCCACCCGCTACCGGCCCGGCCACGTCCTGACCGGGCATGACGACGCCGCCGAGGGCAAGAACCGCCTCTACGCCTATGTGCTGAATCTGACCCGAGACTGGCGCGCCGACTGGGGCGGCGTTCTGGCCTTCGAGAGCGCCGACGGCCACATCGAGGAAGGCTTCGCGCCGGCCTTCAACGCCCTCAACATCTTCGCCGTGCCGATGCGGCACGCCGTCACCCAGGTGGCCAGTTTCGCGCCGCGCGACCGGCTGTCGATCACCGGCTGGTTGCGCTCACACCGGACGATCTAGACGTCGCGCAGCCGCTCCAGCGCCGCATCGGCCTGATCCTTGTGCCGGCGCTTGATGTTTGCCCCCAGGGTGGCGATCAGGGCCGCGATCACCGCCGCGTCGTCGGTGAAGCCGATGCCGGCGAAAATGTCCGGAATGGCGTCCACCGGCAGGACGAAATAGGCCAGTGCGCCCAGCATGATCCCCTTGGCCGCCGTCGGCGTCTCCGGATCGCGGGCGGAATAGTAGACGCTGACCACCTGCCGGGCGAACGGGATGCGGGCCGCGGTGCGCCGGATCTTGGGCCAGAATCCCTTCTGGACCCGCACCTCATTGACCTGCTGGATCGAGGGTACGAGGGCGCGGGACGGATCCAGCGCCTCTTCGGGCGTCATGGGTTTGGCATTCGTGGTCATGGCGGCTAAATCCCCGCGACTGATCTCAGGTTCAATCTCAACATAGGGGCTCCGGCCATGAAACTCGACGGGTCGATTGCGGCGGTGGTGACGGGCGGAGCCTCGGGCCTCGGCGAGGGGACGGCGCGCGCCATCGCGGCCACGGGCGCCAAGGTCGCCCTGTTCGATCTCAATGAAGAGCGTGGCGAGGCCATCGCGGCCGAAATCGGCGGCGTCTTCTGCAAGGTCGACGTCACCGACGACGCCTCGGTCGCCGCCGCCTTCGCCAAGGCCCGCGCCGCCCACGGGCAGGAGCGCCTGACGGTCAACTGCGCCGGCATCGCCACCGGCCAGAAGACGGTCAGCCGCAAGAAGGACACCGGCGAGATCCGCGCCCACGACATGGCGGCCTTCGAACGCACCGTGCGGGTCAATCTGTTCGGCAGCTTCCGCGTGCTCAGCCAGTCGGCGGCCGGCATGGTGACGCTGGAGCCCATGGCCGACGGCGAGCGCGGCCTGATCGTCAACACCGCCTCGGTGGCGGCCCAGGACGGCCAGATCGGCCAGGCGGCCTATTCGGCCTCCAAGGGCGGCGTCTACGCCATGACCCTGCCGGTCGCCCGCGACCTCGCCCAGGAAGGCATCCGCTGCAACACCATCCTGCCCGGCATCATGTGGACGCCGATGATGGCCGGCATGGACCAGAAGATCCAGGACGCCCTCGCCGCCGCCATTCCCTTCCCCAGCCGTCTCGGCACGCCCGCCGACTACGCCTCGCTGGTGCTGGAACTGGCCCGCAACGTCTACATCAACGGCGAGTGCATCCGTCTGGACGGGGCGATCCGCCTGGCGCCGCGCTGACGCGCGGACGGGCGCTCTGCGCAGGCTCCAACGCTCGCGACGTGTCGCTCGCTGCTTGAGCACCGAATTCTGGGTTTGGGGACTTGCGACCTGCCGGGCCGCTCGGTATACGCCCGCCTCCGACTGAAGTGCGGGCGTAGCTCAGTGGTAGAGCACAACCTTGCCAAGGTTGGGGTCGAGAGTTCGAATCTCTTCGCCCGCTCCAGTCGAAGCCCAGGAAGCCCGGTCCCCGTGACCGGGCTTTCTTGCTTTCCGGCCCTCCGGGTTCTGCCCGCCTAGAGACCCAGCGCGGTCCGGATGTCGCGCCAGTCGATGTATTTGAAATTCTGCGTGCCGGCGTCGTTGACGTCGTCCTGGACCACGACCAGCCCCTCCGGGAAGGCGTCGCCGACCGCTCCGCCCAGGGCGGCCAGGCCATCCGTGCCGGTGACGCGATCGACCGCGCCGTCCTGGACCACGAAACGGCCCACATAGACCGGGGCCGCGCCGTCGATGCGCCAGACGGGGAAGGTCGAGTCGCCCTGGCTCGAACCGATCAGGTACCGGGCGTCGCCGTCCTCGAGAATGGTCAGGCCCTCGGCGTCGGCGACAAGGATGCCCGGTGCGATGGGCTGGACCAGCGTCCGCGCGGCCCCCGCCGCCGGGTCGAGGCCGTAACGCCACAGGCCGACGTTTTCCTCGGCGATGTAGAGGGCGCCGGTCGCCTCATCGGCGATGCAGCCTTCCGAAATCGTGCCGACGTCGAAGCGACGCACCTCGCGGGCCGCCGGCGCGCCCGCCGCGTCGGCTGTCAGGATGAACTGCCGGACCTCGCCTTCGTGCCCGACCAGAACGGCGTGGACCTCGGCGCCGCGCCGGGCGAAGCAGAAGCCGTAAGGCTCGACCACATCGGTGGTGATCGCGCCCCAGGGACGCACGCCCGTCCCGCCGGCGGGATCGAACAGATAGAGGGCGACGCCCGTCTTGCCCGGCGTCCGGTCGCTGGCGCCGAGCACCACCTGCGGCCGCTCGCCCACGGTCAGGCCGCCGGTCAGATCGACATTGTTCAGCAGGCCCTCGGGCAGGAACTGCAGCACCGCTCCATCCAGCCCGTAGATGTACAGGCCGGCCTTCTTGTCCGTACCGGCGACGAAGCCGCGCGTGGACACGCCGCCGATCATGACCGGTGCGGCGCCGGCCCAGATGGCGGGATCGTCGGCGGCGTCCTGTCCGGCTGTCCCGACGGAGGGCGTCTCAAGCCGGGCCGTGACGCCCGCGCCCTCGCCGATGAAGCCGTCTCCCTCGCCCTGGAAATCGACCTCCGGGGTCGCGCAGGCGGTCAGAAGAGCAGCCGACGCCGCAAGCGTGGTCAGGGTGCGGACAAACATGGAGCGCGCCTGTGAAGTCATGGATGGTCGCGCCAGAACACGGGCCCCGGGGCCCGTCAACGCAAGGGTCAGTGACGAGATGACGTCGGCGCGGTGAAAGTCCTTCCGCTGTCGGAACAAGCTTCACCGTGATGTTCCAAAAACGCCAACCGGGCTTCGCCAAAGCGTCGTACCCGCGTCGCCCCTGCAGCCTAGCTGAGCCGTCAGAACCGGCGACCGTGGGGGCGTCCGGGCCATCGGGATGCCTGTCATGAAACTCGGACTTCTGCTCGGCGCCGCACTCGCGCCGCTCGCCTTCGCCGGCGCCGCCTTCGCCCAGTCGGGCCAGGACGCTGTGCCGCAAGGCCCCGTCTCGTCGCTGGACGAGGTGATCGTCACCGGCGAGCCGGTCATGCGCAACCGCACCGACGACGTGGCCCCGGTCCTGTCCTATGACCTCGAATATTTCCAGCGCTTCGAACCCCTGACCGTGGGCGACGCCCTGAAGCGCGTGCCCAGCGTGGCCTTCCTGTCGGACGTGCTGGAATCGGACGGCGTGCGCCTGCGCGGCCTCGACCCCGGCTACACCCAGATCCTGATCAACGGCGAGCGGGTGCCCGGCGCCGGCGTCGACCGGTCGTTCTTCGTCGACCGCATCCCGGCCGAGCTGATCGAGCGCATCGAAGTCGTCCGTTCGTCCTCGGCCAACCGGTCGGGCGACGCGGTCGCCGGCGCCATCAACATCGTGCTGCGTGACGCCCTGTCGCTGGATGGCGGCTATGTCCGTCTCGGCGCCCTGAACTGGAGCGACAGCGAATACGGCCAGTGGGGCGGCACCTACGGCGCCGTCTGGGGCGGTGAGGCCGGCCCGGGCCGGCTGCTGATCGGCGCCAACGTCCAGGACCGCCGCAATCCCAAGGACAAGTACAGCATCCGCTACGACCAGCCGGGCGGCACGATCCAGAACACCGAAGTCCAGACCGACGTGCGCGACGGCACGGACTATTCGGCCAACGCCTCGTACGAGGTTCCGGTGGCCGGGGGCGAGCTGCGCCTGTCGGGCGCCTTCGTCCGCACGGATCGCTACCAGGACGAGGACTCGATCGAATACCTCGGCGGCGTCGAGACGCTCGCCAACCTGAGCACGGTCAACGACAACGACCTGGACATCCGCACCGACAACCTGTCGCTCGGCGCCCGCTACGAGCACGACATGTTCGGCGGCGAGACAGTGTTCAAACTGGGCTACGCCTCCATCGACGACGACCAGTACGAGTTCGAGGGCGAGTCCGAATATCGCCGCGACGCCATCATCTTCCCGGACGAGGACCGCTACACCCTCGACTCGACCCAGGTGAACATCACCGACGAGGAACTCTCGGGCGCCATCCAGCACCAGCGCGATCTCTCCAACGGCGTCGAACTGGAGTTCGGCGTGCAGTGGAACCAGAAGGACCGCGACAGTCTGGTGCAGGAAACCCCCCGCATCCGTTTCAACGTGCCGAACTCCCCGACCCCGCGCCCGGCGGTTCCCGCCTTCGGTCCCTTCGCCCCGGTCCCCGGCGGCGACGCGGCCATCGAGGAAACCCGGATCGATCCCTATGTCATGTTCTCCGGCGAAGCCGGCGCGATGAAGTGGGAGGCCGGCCTCCGTTATGAGACCACCGACACCACCATCACCGACTTCACCGTCGCCCCGGCGGATCAGGTCAACGACAACGACTACAGCTTCCTGCTGCCCTCGGTCAGCCTGCGCTATGCCCTGTCGTCGGACGACCGCCTGACGATCTCGGCGGCCCGCACCGTGCGCCGGCCGAATTTCGACCATCTGTCGCCCGCGACACTGGAAGAAGAGTTCGGCGACAGCGACTTCGTCGGCAATCCGAACCTGCAGCCGGAATCGGCCTGGGGTCTCGATGTGGGCTTCGAGCACCGCGTCGGCCGCCGCGGCGTGGTGGGGCTGAACGCCTTCTACCGTGACATCACCGACCTGATCGAAGAGACCAACACCGGCGTCGTCGGCTCCGCCGGCCCCGGGACCTTCGTCTACACCGTCGACAACGTCGGCGACGGCCAGGTCTGGGGTCTGGAGTTCGACCTCTCCACCCCGCTGGACTTCCTCGGCATGGAATCGACCGGCGTCTTCCTGAACTACTCCTGGCTGGACAGCTCCATCGAGGACTTCATCGGCGACCGGCGCTTCAACAGCCAGTCGGACTATGTGCTGAACGTCGGCTTCACCCACGACATCCCGACCTGGGGCGCCGCCTTCGGCGCCACCTACCGCAAACAGGGCGACGCCGAGGCCCGCGTTCTGGCCGAGGAGGTCACGACCTCCTACGGCGGCGACCTGGAGATCTTCATCGAGAAGCAGATCTTCTCTAACACGGTCATCCGCCTGACCGGTTCGAACCTGCTCGACTCGTCCAAGGACGAGATCTTCGACAAGTTCAACAGCGTCAACGACCAGGAAAACCGCGTCTACGACGAATACGAACTGGAAACCGAATCCGCCGGCCCGGTGTACCAGCTGGTCATGCGCATCGCCTTCTGATCGGGCGGACCTCCATCGAGCCAGGGAAGGGGCCGGGCGGCGACGCCTGGCCCCTTTCCGCATCTGTTGTCCCGATCCGGCACGGTGACGCTGGACGGGGCGCTCCGGCCCGGCTAGGTCGCCTTCGGGGCGAAAGCGGGCCGGTTCGGTTCGCCGTTTGCAAGGTGTCTCCCGGACAGGCGCGCGTGGCGCCAGAACGGGACAGTCGGGTCGCATGTTTCTCGAAGGCCAGGTGAACTGGATGTGGGTTCTGGGGGCGGTCGCCGCCGTAGGCTGGATCGTGGGGCTCGTCGCCCTGTGGTTCGCCTTCCGCAACCGCACGCGCCACGTCAGCGCCTCGGATCAACTCGACCTGGTCCAGCGCGTCGCCGACGATTCGCAAAAGCGCCTGTTTGAAACCCTGAACGCCATTCCCGTCGCCCTGGTCGAGACCGACCGGCAGGGCAAATTCGTCTTCGCCAACCGCGCCGCCCACCAGCTGCTGGGCCGCAAGGACGCCGAGCTGATCGGCCTGCGCTTCCATTCCGCCACCTGGGGCATCACCTTCCCCGACGGCCGGCCCGTGCCGCCGGACCTGCTGCCCAGCGCCCGCGCCCTGCGCGGCCAGACGGTCCGCGGCTTCCAGCACCTGCTGGCCAACCCCGCCTCGCGCCGCAAGATGCTGGTCTCGGTCACGGCCATGCCGATCGAGAACGAGCTGGGCCAGGTCACCGGCTCGACCGCCGCGATCGTCGAGACCGAAGGCCTGCAGACGCCGGAAGCCTTCATGCCGGAACCCGTTGCGGCCCCGGCCGAGGACCTGACCCGCCGGGTCTTCGACGCCGCCTCCAGCGCCCTTGTGGTCGTCGCCGCCGACGGCCGGGTGCGCGAAGCCAACCGCACCGCCCTGCTGGTGCTCGGCCGCGCCGAGGCCGACGGCGACTTCGCCGACCTGTTCCTGGCCGAGGACGAGCGGGTCGAGGGCCGTCAGGCCCTGCGCGCCGCCCTGTCCGCTCCCGCGGGCGAAGCCGAGCCCTACGTCTCGCGTCGCGGGGCCGAGGAAGGCATCCGCTGGTCCATGCTGCCGCTGACCGACGCCGACGGCCGCGTCGACGCCCTGCTGCTGGCGGGCGAGCGCGCCGATCCGGCTCCGACCGCCGAACCGGTGGTCATCGAGGCCCCGGCCGCGGCTGATGCGGTTTCCGAAGAGACCCTCGCCCTGCGCGAAGCCGCCGAGACCGCGCGCCGGCAGGCCGAAGAGGCCCTCGCCGCCGCCGCCGCCGCCCGCGAGGAGGCGCAGACCGCCTGGGCCGCCGCCCGCAAGGCCGGCGAGGACGCCGAGGCCGAACTGGCCGGGGGCCGCCGCATGGAGAACGTCGGCCGTCTGACCGGCGGGCTGGCGCACGACTTCAACGCCCTGCTGGGCGTCATGACCGGCGCGCTCGACATGATGCTGCGCCAGGCCGACGACCCCGCCCGGGTCCGCCGAATCGGCCAGGCGGCCCTCGCCGCCGGCCAGCGTGGCGAACTTCTGACCCGTCGCCTGACCGCCTTCTCGCAGGGCGACGACGAACCGGTGCTGCGCGTCCTCGACGCGGGCGTGCTGCTGCGCGGCATGGAGAGCCGTCTGCGCGCCCTCGGCGGGTCCGGCGTCGACCTGATGATCGAAGGTCCGTCGGAAGCCGCGCCCGTCAGTCTCGACCCCGTCGCCTTCGAGGGCGCGGTCCGCAGCCTGACCCGGAACGCCGTCGAGGCCGTCGCCGGCCGGGGATCTGTCGCGGTGCGGCTGGAGACCATGCTGGAAGGCGGAGTCCGCCTCAGCGTGCGGGACAGCGGTCCGGGCATGGACCGCGACATGGCCGCCCGTGCGGTCGAGCCCTTCTTCACCACCCGCGAGGGCGCGGCCGGCCTCGGCCTCTCCCAGGCCTATGCCTTCGCCCGCCAGTGCGGCGGCGTCCTGTCGATCGACAGCGCGCCCGGTGAGGGCGCCGAGGTCTCCATCACCCTTCCCAGCGCGGCCTGAGTCGCCACCTGAGGCGCCGCCTTCCACCGTTCGTCGGGCGGGGGTAGGGTGGTGAACGCGGGGGCGGGAGGTTCTTCATGAAGCTGTTGCGATTCATCGTCGTGCTCGCGGTCGTCGGCTACGCCGTCTGGCTGGCCTGGCCGTTCATCTCTCCCTTCCTCGAAGGCGCCGGACCCGATGTCGCCGCCTCGCGCATGGGCGCCGAGGCCCAGTCCGGCGGAGACCTGTTCGGCTTCCTTCCGGCCTGGACCCTCTGGGCCGGGGCGGTCGGCCTGTATCTGATCGCGGCCCTGCTGCTGGGCTCCGGCAACCCCAGGGCCGCCGTGGCCTATTTCCTCGGCTTCATCGCCGACGCCGTGCTCCGGCTGGCGCTCGACCGGCAGGGGGGCGGCGACGCCGCCGCCCGCTCGGGCGGTCCGACCACCATGGCGGCGCCCGAGGCCATGGGCGGCCTGCCGGTCGATCCGGTCTGGCTGGTGCTCGGCGCGGTCTTCCTGCTGGGCGTTCTGGTGGTCGTGGCCAGCCGGCGGGTTCGTCGCAGGCGCGAAGCAGGCCAGCTGAATTTCTGAAGCCTCCGGCTGCGGATTGGCCGCGAAGCCGCCTATATGCGGGCTGACGGTTGACCCTCGCGGGCGGGCCGTTAGGTTCCGCGCGCCTTTCCGCGCCCAGCACAGACCCGAGAGATTCCATGGCCGACGCCGCCGTTTCCAGCGCCTCGTATGACGTCGTCATCATCGGCGGCGGTCCGGGCGGCTACAATGCGGCCATCCGGGCCGGCCAGCTGGGGCTGACCGCCGCCTGTGTCGAAATGCGCGACACCCTCGGCGGGACCTGCCTGAACGTCGGCTGCATGCCCTCCAAGGCCCTGCTGCACGCCTCGGAACTCTATGAGATGGCGGGCAAGGAATTCGCCGGTCTGGGCATCGAGGTGACGCCGAAGCTCAATCTGGCGCAGATGATGGCCCAGAAGTCCGAGAGCGTGACCGCCCTGACCAAGGGCATCGAATTCCTGTTCAAGAAGAACAAGGTCGACTGGGTCCGCGGCCGCGGTCGCATCGCCGGAGCCGGCAAGGTCGAGGTCACTGCCGCCGACGGAACGGTCAGCACGCTCTCGGCGAAAAACATCGTCATCGCCACCGGCTCTGAACCCACCCCCCTGCCGGGCGTGGCCTTCGAGGACGGCAAGGTGGTGGACTCCACCGGCGCCCTGTCGCTGCCCGCCGTGCCGAAGCATCTGATCGTGGTCGGGGCCGGCATCATCGGCCTGGAGCTGGGCTCGGTCTGGCGCCGGCTGGGGGCGCAGGTGACGGTGGTCGAATACCTCGACCGCATCACCCCCGGCATGGACAGCGACCTCGCCAAGGCCTTCCAGCGCAGCCTGACCAAACAGGGCATGACCTTCAAACTGGGATCCAGGGTCACGGCGGCGAAATCGTCGAAGGACGGCGTCGAACTGACCGTCGAGCCCGCCGCGGGCGGCGCCGCCGAGACGCTGAAGGGCGACGTCGTTCTGGTCGCCATCGGCCGCCGTCCCTACACCGAAGGTCTGGGTCTGGAGACGGTGGGCGTCACGCCCGACAAGCGCGGCTTCCTCGACAACGACCATTTCAGGGTTGCGGACGGCGTCTGGGTCATCGGCGACGTCACCCACGGCCCCATGCTGGCGCACAAGGCCGAGGAGGATTCGGTCGCGGTCATCGAACTGATCGCGGGCAAGGCCGGGCACGTCGACTACAACCTGGTCCCCAGCGTGGTCTACACCGCCCCCGAGGTCGCCTGGGTCGGCCAGACGGAAGACCAGCTGAAGGCCGCGGGCGTCGCCTACAAGAGCGGAAAATTCCCGTTCAGCGCCAACAGCCGGGCGAAGATCAACCATGAGACCGACGGCTTCGCCAAGGTGCTGGCCGACGCCGCCACCGACCGTATCCTGGGCGTCCATATCATGGGCCCCCAGGCGGGCGAGATGATCGGCGAGGCCTGCGTGGCCATGGCCTTCGGCGGCGCGTCGGAAGATGTCGCCCGCGTCTGCCACCCTCACCCGACCCGCTCCGAAGCCGTCAAACAGGCGGCCATGGGCGTCGAGGGCTGGACGATGCAGGCCTAGTCGGCCCGGAGCTCCAGCGTCCGCGTCGACTGCCGGCGAAGGCCGGCGAACGTCACCGTGTCCGCGGGGAAGTCGAGGGTGACCTCCCGGAACCTTCCGAGCAGGTCGGCGCCGATCAGCAGGGCCGGCCGGTCGCTCAGCCCGAGGGTCTGGAAGCAGTGCAGGTCGGCGAACAGCATGGGCGTCGCGCCCAGCCGGGTCGCGCCCAGCCGCAGGTCATCGACGCGCGCCAGATCGGCGCTCAGGCTCTGGCCGGTCACGCCATAGATCGGCACCGCCCGCGAAATGCGTCCCCCGTCCCGCCGTCGCGCTGCGATCGCGCGCCGAAGCGCCAGATTGCCGATCGAATATTGCGCCCCGCTGTCGATGAAGGCGACCGTCGGCTGGCCGTCCACGGTCACCTGGGCCAGCATCATCTGGCCGAAGGGGCCGGTCGTCGCCCGCAGGCCTTCCCGGCGAATGCGCGAACCGGTCTGCATGTCGCCGCCCATGACGATGGCGACGCCGCGCATGGTCAGGCTGGCGGCGCGCCGTACGACGTCGAAGCGAAGCTTGAACCGTCCCAGCACGTCGAGGCCGATCAGGCCGTCGGCGCCCAGCTGGTCGCGCGGGAACACCGGACAGGTCAGATCGCGGAAGCCCAGTCCGCTGAGCTGCAACCGGCTGACGGCCACGCTGCGTGTGACGCGGGCCTCCGTGATGCCGTGCACCAGAACCGACTGAAGCGGCGGCAAGGCCAGCCGGTCCGCCAGCGTGTCCGCTATGGAGGTCGTCCCCGCCCCGGTGTCGATGACGAAGGTGAACGGGCCCTGGTTGTTGATGAAGACGGCCGCTCCGACCCGCGTGAACAGATTGGTCAGCAGCTGGATCGGCTGTATTTCATCGTCCGGCCCGGGCCCCTGCGGGCCGTCCTGCGCCGATGCGGTCCAGCCTGCGCCCATGCCGACGGCTGCGGTCAGGCCGGCGATCAGGCCGCGACGATCCAGGCCCTGAAAATCACTCACGCTCAGCGCCGCCTCCCCAGCGGTTTTGAGCGTCACTGTACCCCGATCAGTGACGCTGACCAGCCCGGGGCCTTTCAGCGCCTCGGGTGGGCGGCGGAATAGGCGTTCAACAGGCGTTGGGCGTCGACGGCGGTGTATTTCTGGGTCGTCGACAGGCTGGCGTGGCCCAGCAGTTCCTGGATCGAGCGCAGGTCGGCCCCCGCGCCGAGCAGGTGGGTTGCGAAGCTGTGGCGCAGGGCGTGCGGCGTCGCGGTCGCCGGCAGGCCCAGCCGTCCGCGCAGCCGCTGGACCATGGACTGCACATGGCGCGACGTCAGCGGCCCGCCGCGACGGGCGCGGAACAGGGCGTCGGCGGGGGCCAGCGAAAAGGGTTGCAGGGCCAGATAGTCGTCGATCGCCTCGCGGACCGCAGGCAGGACGGGGGCCAGCCGCGCCTTGCCGCCCTTGCCGGTGATGCGCAGGGTCTCCGGCAGGGGGGCGTCGGACCGGCTCAGGGACAGGCCCTCCGAAATCCGCAGGCCGCAGCCGTACAGCAGGGTCAGAACGGCCCGGTCGCGAGCGGCCTCCCAGGCCTCGGCGTCGGGGTCGGCGCCGGTCTCCTGCAGCAGGCCGCGCGCCTGATCCTCGCTGACGGGGCGGGGCAGGGACGCCTTGATCCTGGGACCGCGCACCAGGGCCAGCTGTGGCGCCGGCGTGCCGCAGCGCCGGTCGAGGAAGCCGTGGAAGGCGCGGATCGCCGACAGGGTCTGGCTGATCGACCGGGCCGCCAGCGGGTGGTCGCCGCTGCGCCGTTCGGCCAGATGGCCCCGCACCTCCGCGGCGGTGACGGTTCCGAGATCGGCCAGTTGCTGCGGCCCGCCCCGATGCCGCTCCAGAAAGGCGAGATACAGGCGGCCGATGCGGCCGTAGGCCTCCAGCGTGTTCGCGGCCAGACGCCGTTCATGGGCCAGATGCTCAAGCCAGGCCGCCAGGGCCTCGTCGGCGCCCGGGCGCCCGGGGGCGCTCAGTTCAGGATCGGCCATCGCTCGGCCGTCCGTTCCACCACCCGGGCGATGAAGGCCACCAGTTCGCAGCCCATGGTGGGGGTGAAACCGTCCTCGTCGGGCGAGCCGAAGGCGCAGATGGCGTGGCGGGCGGGCGTCTCGGTGCCGGGGAACTGCGGGGCCATGCGGATCAGGGCGACCGATTTCACCTCGGATTCGCTGGCGCCGAACAGGTTGAGGCCGTCGAAATTGGAGCCCAGCCAGGTCAGGCCGTGTTCGCCCAGCAGGGAATCGACCCCGCCGATCTCCAGTCCCCGCCAGCCGAAAGGCACGCCGCCGGGCTTCTCAAGGGCGATAGCCGCGCCGGCCAGGCCGAACCGGCCCTGCGCCACCGCATCGAGGCGGCGGGCTAGATCGGACGGGTTGCGCGCCTCCATCAGGTCGAGCGCCGCGACATGCGTCTGGGTCTGGGCGGCGAAATTGGCCCGGGCGATGGATTCGATGCGTTTGCGCGCGTCAGCCTCGCGTTCGGCGGCCTCTTCCAGCTTCGTCAGGGCGGCGCGGCCGAACTCCACGACGTTGCGGCCGTGCGGCTTGAGGCCGATCTCCTCCAGCAGGGAGCGGTCGTCGAGCAGGGTCTGGGGATTGGCCTGCAGCCAGGCGCGGATCTCCGGCCAGTGGGGCTCGGCCGGCGGAAGCTTCGAAAAGAGGTCAGGCTTGCCGCTCAAAGACCTCTCCTCGAGGTGACACTACAGGATGGACTGGCCCGTCTTGCCCCAGTCCGCCAGGAAGGCATCAAGCCCCTTGTCGGTTAACGGGTGCTTGACCAGCGCCTTGAAAACGTCGGCCGGGATGGTCGCGGCGTCGGCGCCGGCGACGGCGGCGGCGCTGACATGGGTCGGATTGCGCAGGGATGCGGCCAGGATCTGCGTGTCGAAGCCGTGCACATCGTACAGCACCCGGATTTCCTCCAGCAGGCCGATGCCGTCGGCGCCGTGGTCTTCCAGTCGACCGACAAACGGCGAGATGAAGGTGGCGCCGGCCTTGGCGGCCAGCATGGCCTGGGCGGCCGAGAAGCAAAGGGTGACGTTGGTCTTGATGCCCTTGTCAGCGAAGGCCCGGGCGGCGCGCAGCCCGTCCCAGGTCAGGGGCAGTTTCACGACCACGTTCGGGGCGATGGCGGCGAGCTTGTCGCCCTCCTTCACCATGGTCTCGAAATCGGTCGCCACCGCCTCGGCGGAGATCGGCCCCTCGACGAGGGCGCAAATCTCGGCGATGACCTCGGCGATGTTGCGACCGGATTTGGCGATCAGCGAGGGATTGGTGGTGACGCCGTCCACCATGCCGGTGGGGACCATGTCCTTGATGACGGCGACGTCGGCTGTGTCGAGAAAGAGTTTCATGAGCGTCTCTCTAGCGGAGCGGACCCGGCGGTGAAAGTCGCCAGCGTCCTCATCCCCCTGCCGGTGTCCGAGGCCTTCGACTACGAGGTCCCCGAAGGCATGGATGTGACGCGCGGCGATCAGGTCGCCGTGCCGCTGGGGCCGCGGCTGATGCGGGGGGTGGTTTCCGAGGCGCGCGAGACGACCGGCTCCAACCGGCGCCTCAAGGCGATCGACCATCTGATCGACGATCCGCGCCTGCCGGAACGCACCGTGGACTTCGTCGAATGGGCGGCGCGCTGGACGCTGAGCGCGCCCGGCGAGATGGCCGCGGCGGCGCTGAAGGGCCTGCGCGCGCCTCGCCCCCGGCCCGAACGGCGCGTCCGGCGGGTCGGGGACCGCGCCCCGGTCAAGCTGACGGCCCCGCGCGCGGCGGTGCTCGAGGCGCTCGGCGAGCGCTCCATGCCCGGCCCCGATCTGGCGCGGGCGGCGGGCGTCTCGTCCGGCGTGGTCAAGGGGCTGCTGGAGGAGGGCGTCCTCGAGGTGATCGAGATCGAGGCGGTCGCCGCCTTCGACGCGCCGGACCCGGACCATGCCCCGGCCGCGCTCAATCCGGATCAGGCGGCGGCGGCCACGGCCCTGGCGGAGGCGACGACCCGTGGCGGCTTCGCCCCCTTCCTGCTCGATGGAGTCACCGGTTCGGGCAAGACCGAGGCCTATCTGGAGGCGGCGGCGCGGACGCTGAAGGCCGATCCGGCCGCGCAGATCCTGATCCTGCTGCCCGAGATCGCCCTGACCCAGGATCTGATCGCCCGCATCACCGCCCGGTTCGGCGCGGCCCCGGCCGAGTGGCACTCGGGCATCGCCCCGCCGCGCCGGCGGCAGGTCTGGGAGGCCGTGGTCGCCGGCCGCTGCAACATCGTGGTCGGGGCCCGCTCGGCCCTGTTCCTGCCCTTCGTCAATCTCAGGCTGGTGGTCGTCGACGAGGAGCACGACGGCTCGTTCAAACAGGACGAGGGGCTGGTCTATCACGGCCGCGACCTCGCGGTGGCGCGGGCGCGGATCGAGGGGGCGACGGTGGTGCTGGCCTCGGCCACGCCGTCGCTGGAGACGCTGTGGAACGCCCATCAGGGTCGCTACGGCTGGCTGAAGCTGGCGGCCCGGCACGGGGCGGCGCTGTTGCCGGAGGTGTCGCTGCTGGATCTGCGGCAGTGCCCGCCCGATCCCCAGACCTGGCTGTCCCAGCCGCTGCGCGAGGCGATCGGCGAGACCCTGCTGCGCGGCGAACAGACCCTGCTGTTCCTGAACCGCCGCGGCTATGCGCCGGTGGTCCTGTGCCGCGTCTGCGGCCACCGCCTTACGGCGCCCGACACCGACAGCTGGCTGGTCGAGCATCGCTACACCGGCCGGCTGATCTGCCATCTGACCGGTTTCACCATGGCGCGGCCGAAACACTGTCCGTCCTGCGGCGCGGTCGACAGCCTCGTTTCCGTCGGCCCCGGCGTCGAACGGGTCGAGGAGGAGGTGCGCCAGCTGTTCCCCGAGGCCCGCACGGCGGTGTTCAGCTCGGACACCACGCCCGACGCGAAATCCGCGCGGGCCCTGATCCAGCGCATGACCGACGGCGAGATCGACATCCTCGTCGCTACCCAGGCGGCGGCGAAGGGCCACAACTTCCCCCTCTTGACCCTCGTCGGCGTGGTCGACGCCGACCTCGGCCTGCGCGGCGGCGACCTGCGGGCGGCGGAACGGACCTTCCAGCTGCTGACCCAGGCTACCGGCCGGGCCGGGCGGGCGGACAGGCCGGGCCGCGCCATCCTGCAGACCTGGACGCCCGAGCATCCGGTGCTGATGGCGCTGGCGGCCGGCGACCGGGACGCCTTTGTCTCCGCCGAACTGGCCGAACGCGAGGCCGCCTTCCTGCCGCCGTACGGCCGGCTGGCGGCGATCATCCTGTCGAGCGAAAATGCGGTCGCGGTGGAGAAATTGGCGCGCGAATTGGCCGGTTCGATTCCCAACGCCGAACGCCTCGAAGTCTACGGCCCCGCCGACGCCCCCCTGGCGCTCGTACGCGGCCGCCGCCGCAAACGCCTGCTGGTCCGCGCCGATCGCGACGTCGACCTGCAGGGCTTCCTGCGGGCCTGGCTGGCGCGGGTGAAGGTCCCGGGGTCGGTGCGGCTTTCGGTGGACGTGGACCCGTACAGCTTCCTGTAGGGGGAGGGGCGGGCCGCCTCCAGCTGCTATCGTCATTCCGGCGAAGGCCGGAACCCAGCGGCGCCGAAGGCGATCTTTTCAGGCAGGGCGCCCACGACAGGTTCGCGCTCTCGCGCGCCGCCGGGTTCCGGGCCTCCGCTGCGCTTCGCCCGGAATGACGATAGCAGCGGTGGCTAGCGCGGCCCTGTCAGCCGGATCTCGAACAGTTTCGGCCAGTTCTTCCCCGTCACGAACAGCCGGCGGCCCTCCGGGTCCCAGGCGATGCCGTTCAGGACCGCGTCGGTCGGGTCCAGCCCGCTACGGTCCGGCATCAGTTCCGTCAGATCGATAATGCCGGTGATCGCCCCGGTCGCCGGGTTGATGCGGACGATATAGTCCGTCTGCCACAGGTTGGCGAAGACCTCGCCTTCGATCCACTCCAGCTCATTGATGCGGCCGACCGGACGGCCCTCAAGGGTGACGGGAACGCGGCCGGTCTCCGCCAGCGTCGCCGGATCGAGGAAGCGCAGCGCCGCGGTGCCGTCGGACAGGATCAGGCGCGTCGCATCATGGGTCAGGCCCCAACCCTCGCCGGCGTAGGCGAACTGGCCCTCGGGCTCGAGCGTCGCCGGGTCCCAGATAAAGCCCTTGCCGCCCTTCCAGGTCAGGGTCAGGACGCGGTCGCCGACCGAGGTCAGCCCTTCGCCGAAATATTCCTCGTCCAGTTCCCGCTGCTGCAGGACGACGCCGTCCTCCAGCCGGACACGACGGACCGTCGAGGGGTAGCGGCCGGTGCTTTCGAGAAGCTCGCCGTTCCGGAACACCAGCCCCTGGGTGAAGGCCGCGGGGTCGTGCGGGTAGACGCGCACGATCTCGAATCCATAGACCGGCACGGGCGTGACCTGGGTCGCCGGCGCCGCCGTCGACTGCGCAGCCGCCGGAGCCGGCGCCAGCAGCAGGGCGAACAGGAGCGCCGCGACCCTCACGGTCAGACGCCCGGCTCGGCGGTTTCCGCCTTGTTGAGTCCGGCCAGGCGGGCCTCGGCGGCGGCCGCCTTCTTCGCCTGCGCCCTGCGTGAGAACATGTTCAGACCCTCGACTGCGGCGGAGAACGCCATGGCCGTGTAGATATAGCCCTTGGGAACATGCGCCCCGAAGCCCTCGGCGATCAACACCATGCCGATCATCAGCAGGAAGCCGAGGGCCAGCATGACCACGGTCGGGTTCTCGTTGATGAAGTTGGCCAGCGGGTCGGCGGCCAGCAGCATGACCGCGACGGCGACCAGCACGGCCACGACCATGATCGGCAGATGGTCGGTCATGCCGACGGCGGTCAGGATGGAGTCGATCGAGAACACCAGATCCAGCAGGATGATCTGGAAAATGGCCGAGCCGACATTGGAGATGACCATGTCGGTCTTGTCCTTCTCCAGCATGTCGTCGCTCTTGGAGTGATCGACGCTGTGATGGATCTCCTTGGTCGCCTTCCAGAGCAGGAACAGGCCGCCGGCGATCAGGATCATGTCCTTCCACGAGAAGGCGTTGTCCATGACGGTGAAGACCGGCGCCGTCAGGCTGACGATCCAGGCGATCATCGACAGCAGGCCGAGGCGCATGATCAGGGCCAGCGAGATGCCGATGCGGCGGACCCGCTGCCGATGTTCCGGCGGCAGCTTGTTCGACAGGATCGAGATGAAGATCAGATTGTCGATCCCCAGCACGACTTCCATGACGACGAGGGTGACAAGGGCAGCCCAGGCGGCCGGGTCGGACAGGAGTGCGGTAATTTCGGTCATGGGCCTTGGGATATGTCAGCCGGGAACGTCGCGCCAGAATTTTCCGTCGGGGAAGGGCGCGGCAGGGCGCCGCGCCGAAACAGCCCACTGGACCCGGCTGCCGGGCTCGCCTAGCCAGAAACGAACTGCACTCATTCTGCCAGGTGAAGCGTGCCCTCAGGTCTTGCCGCCCTTCTCGACGACGTCGCCGCGATCGCCAAAATGGCGGCGGCCTCGGTCGATGACGTGTCCGCCGCCGCCGGTCGCGCCAGCGTCAAGGCCGCCGGCGTGGTGGTTGACGACGCCGCGGTGACGCCTGGCTACGCGATGGGTTTCTCGCCCCAGCGCGAGTTGCCCATCATCGGCAAGATCGCCATCGGGTCGCTGAAGAACAAATTCCTGATCCTCCTGCCCGGCGCCCTGGTGATCAGCGCCTTCGCGCCCTGGGCGCTGACGCCGCTTCTGATGATGGGCGGCGCCTATCTCTGTTTCGAGGCGTCCGAGAAGATCTGGGAGAAGCTGGCGGGTCACGACCATGGCGAGACCACGCCGGACGACCTGGCCCTGTCGTCCGAAGAGCAGGAAAAGAAGATGGTGGGGTCGGCGATCCGCACTGACCTGATCCTGTCGGCCGAGATCACCGCCATCGCCCTGGCGGACCTGGCCGAACGCCCGCTGGCGACCCAGGCGGCGGCCCTCGCCGTGGTCGGGCTGCTGATTACGGTGGCGGTCTATGGCGTCGTGGCGCTGATCGTGAAGATGGACGATATCGGCCTGCACCTGGCCGAGCGCCGTCTGGCGTCCACACGCGCGCTGGGCCGGGGCCTGGTCCACGCCATGCCCATGGTGCTCACCGCGCTGGCGACGATCGGCACCGGCGCCATGCTGTGGGTCGGCGGCGGAATTCTGGTCCACGGCCTGCACGCGTTCCACCTCGATCTGCTGCCCGGCCTGGTCGAGCGGCTGGGACAGGCCGCAGGGCAGGTTCCCTTCATCGGTCCCGTCACGGCATGGCTGGCGACGGCCGCGGCCTCGGCGATCGTCGGCCTCGTGACCGGAGGGGTCATCGTGGCGATCCTGCACTTCCTCCCCCGCGGCAAGCGCCCCGCCCACTGACAGGGTGCGGCAATCAGACGGACTGCGACCCGCCGCCTCGGTTGCGGTCGGGGGGTTACGATGCTATCAGGCGCCCGGCTGAGCCGGAGGGCGCGTTGCAAGACGCGTCCCCCAAGTGCTTTCTCAAAGCATTTCAGACCTTTGACTGGCGCGGACACGCCGCCGGTCGCCAACCCGAACGCTAACCGCGCGGACATGACTAGTGGCTGACGACTACAGGACGACGGAAGTCGGCGAGCGCTACGCACAGGCGCTGTTCGACCTTGCTGATGAAACGGGCGCCCTGGAGGCGGTTCGCGCCGATCTGGCCTCGCTGCGCGCGGCTTGGAACGAGAGCGCCGACCTGCGCCGTCTGGCCCAGTCGCCGGTGATCGCGGCCGAGGACCAGCAGAAGGGTCTGACCGCCATCGCCGACAGGGCGAAGTTCAACGGCGTGACGAAGAATTTCCTCGGCCTGCTGGCCCAGAACGGCCGCTCGCGCGACCTGACCGCCGTGATCGCCGGTTTCGACCTGCTCTATGCGAAGAAGACGGGCGTGGTCGCCGCGGAGGTCGTTTCGGCCCAGCCGCTGACCGCCGCACAGATGAAGTCCATCCAGTCCGCCCTGCGCGCCTCGCTGGGCAAGGACCCCGAAATGACCGCCCGCGTCGATCCGTCGATCCTGGGCGGCCTCAAGGTCAAGGTCGGCTCGAAACTCTTCGACGCCTCGCTGAAGACCAAGCTCGACCAGATGAAGTTCGCACTGAAACGGGCCTAGCCCGGTTCAGCACCCAGAATGCAGCGCGCGTCCACACGGGACCGCGACCCAAGAGACGATAACAGAGAGCCTGTCATGGACATCCGCGCCGCCGAAATCTCGGCCATCCTCAAGTCGCAGATCGCCTCCTTCGGCGTCGAAGCCGACGTGTCCGACGTCGGCCAGGTGCTGTCGGTCGGCGACGGCATCGCCCGCATCCACGGTCTGGACAACGTCCAGGCCGGCGAGATGATCGAATTCCCCAAGGCCGGCGTGAAGGGCATGGCCCTGAACCTCGAGCGCGACAACGTCGGCGCCGTGATCTTCGGCCAGGACAACCAGATCGCCGAGGGCGACGAGGTCCGCCGCCTCGGCGAGATCGTGGACGTTCCGGTCGGCAAGGGCCTGCTGGGCCGCGTCGTCAACCCGCTGGGCGAGCCGATCGA
>CAYNNT010000028.1:0-29644 GCA_964398675.1 uncultured Brevundimonas sp. | reverse complement strand
GTGCCGGTGATGACGTCGACCGACGGGCGCTGGGTGGCCATGATCAGGTGGATGCCGGCGGCGCGGGCCATCTGGGCCAGGCGCTGCACGGCGCCCTCGACGTCCTTGCCGGCGACCAGCATGAGGTCGGCCATCTCGTCCATGACGACGACGAGGAAGGGCAGGGGCTCGGGGCGGATCTTCTCGGACTCATAGACCGGGCGACCCTGTTCATCGAAGCCGGTCTGGACGGTGCGTTCGAAATGTTCGCCCTTGGCCACAGCCTCGCGGGCGCGCTCGTTGTAGGACGCGATATTGCGCACGCCGAGCTTGGACATGCGCCGGTAGCGGTCCTCCATCTCGCGCACGGTCCATTTCAGCGCGACGACCGCCTTCTTGGGATCGGTGACGACCGGGGCCAGCAGGTGCGGGATGCCGTCATAGACCGACAGCTCCAGCATCTTGGGATCGATCATGATGAAGCGGCACTCCGCCGGGCTGTGCCGGTAGAGGATCGACAGGATCATGGCGTTGACCCCGACCGACTTGCCGGAGCCGGTGGTGCCCGCGATCAGCAGGTGGGGCATGCGCGCCAGGTCGGCGACATAGGGCTCGCCGCCGATGGTCTCACCCAGCGCCAGCGGCAGCAGATGGGCCGGCTTGTCGTATTCGGTCGAGGCCAGCAGGTCGCGCAGATAGACGGTCTCGCGCTTGGCGTTGGGCAGCTCGATGCCGATGGCGTTGCGGCCGGGCACCACCGAGATGCGGCAGGCGCGGGCGGACATGGAGCGGGCGATGTCGTCGCTCAGGGCCACGACCCGGCCATGCTTCACGCCGGGGGCGGGCACCAGTTCGTACAGGGTGACGACAGGGCCGGGGCGGATCTGGTCGATCACGCCGCGGACGCCGAATTCCTGCAGCACGCCTTCCAGCATCTTGGCGTTCTGCTTCAGGGCTTCCTCGTCGACCGAGGCGACGCGTTTGGCCGGCTTGGTCAGCATCGACAGGGGCGGCAGGTCGAAACCGGTCGACGGCCGGACGAAGTCGAAGGCGGCCTGGCTGTCGTCGGCCTCGCGGCGCGGTTTCGGCGCCTTGGCGGCGGCGACCTTGGGCTCGGGCGCGCCGCGCACGGGGTCGGGGGACTCCCACGGTGGGGCAGGATCCAGCACGACGGGGCCCTCGTCCAGTTCCAGCGCGGGGCGGGGGCGCGGCGGGGCCTTGGCGGCGGCGGGACGGCGGGATTTCGGCGCCGGCGGCGCGGGACTGCGAATGCCGCGCGCCCAGGCGAACCCTTCTGCGAGGTCGGCGAACCTCAGGCCGACGGCGTAGCCGATGCCCCACAGGGCGAGGGGCAGGAACAGCAGGCCGGCGATGACGGGCGCGCCGGGCAGGCGCAGGCCGCCGCAGATCATGCGGATCACGCCGACAATGGCGTCGCCCCACAGGCCGCCGAGGCCGGCCGCCAGGGGCCAGGCGGCGGGAGCGGCGAGGGCCGACAGGGCCGCCGACAGGGCCAGGACGCCGCCGGTGGCTGAAAGCGCCTTGAGCGGCGTGGGCTTAAGGCGCTGCTGGATGGCGTCGCCGATGGCGGCGGCCAGACCGAAGGCGATCAGCAGCAGGGCCGCGGGCCAGGCGGCCAGGCCGAGCGACTGCATGAACAGGTCGGCGAACAGGGCGCCGTTCAGGCCCAGCCAGTTGGTCGGCTCCGCGCCCGAGGCCGCATTGAGGCTGGGATCGGCCGGATTCCACGAGATCAACGCGACCAGCAGCAGGGCGGCGAGCAGGGCCTGGAGCACGCCGCGGAATTTCACCGTGATCGGTGCCCCCCACAAAAGGCGGGCGCTGACCCAGGCGCGCTGGCCGATGGCGAGGGCGGCGGACATGCGGCGACGAACTCCGGACGGACGGGACAGTTCGCTGTTGTCGCGCGAGGAGGGTTAAGGGGCTGTTTACCAGAGGAAGGTGGTTGGTGGTTGGTGACTGGAACGGCGGCGGCGTCACGCGGACCCGGCCAACGAGTCCCTCACCAACCGCCAATCACCAACCACCCATCACCCACTTTGCCGCACTGGACGCGGCCCTCGCGCGGCGCGACAACCAACCCATGAGCCAGACCGACCGTTATGACGTCATCATCGCCGGCGCCGGCATGGCGGGGGCGACGTTTGCACTCGCGGCGGCGCAGGGCGGATTGAAGGTCGTTCTGGTCGATCCACAACCGTTCGACGCCCAGTTGGCGCCGACCTTTGACGGGCGATCGACGGCCATCGCCTTCTCGACCTTCCGAATGCTGGATGCGATCGGCGTCGGCGCGGCGCTTCGGCCGCACGCCTGCCGGATGGACCGGATTCTGGTGACGGACGGACGGCGGCCCGGCGCGGCGTCGCGGCCGCAGTCCTCCGCCTTCCTGCGTTTCGACGCTGACGAGATCGGCGACCGGACCGAAGGCGAACCGCTGGGATATATGGTCGAGAACCGACGCATCCGCGTCGCCCTCTCCGAGGCGGTGACGGCGGCGGGGATCGAGGTGCGGGCGCCCGCGTCGGTCGCCGGCGTCGAGGCCGGGCCGGCGATGTCGCGCGTGACCCTCGCCGACGGCGCGGTGATCGAGGCGCCGCTGACCGTGGGCGCCGAGGGCCGGGCCTCGCCGGTGCGCAAGGCCGCCGGCATCGAGACGGTCGGCTGGGGTTACCAGCAGAGCGGGGTTGTGGCGACCGTGTCCCTCGGCCGGGACCACAGCAATGTCGCCCACGAGTATTTCCTGCCCTCAGGGCCTTTCGCCATCCTGCCGCTGACGGAGCGCCGGGCCAGCCTGGTGTGGACGGAATCGACCCGGCGCGGCGAGGCCCTGCGGGCCGCATCCGACGAGGCCTTCCAGTCGCATCTGATGCGGCGGTTCGGCGACTTCCTGGAGGACATCACGGTGGTGGGACCGCGCTTCGTCTATCCGCTGTCCCTGCAATTGGCCGAACAACTGACCGCCTCGCGCACCGCCCTGATCGGCGATGCGGCCCATGCGGTGCACCCGGTCGCCGGCCAGGGCCTGAACATGGGGCTCAAGGACGCCGCGGCGCTCGCGGAGGTGCTGGTCGAAGCCCTGAGGCTGGGCGAGGACATCGGCTCGGAGACCGTGCTGGACCGCTACGCCCGCTGGCGCCGGTTCGACAACACCGCCCTGGCCGCCGGTTTCGACGGCTTCGTGCGACTGTTCTCCAACGACATCGCACCGGTCCGGCTGGCCCGGACCCTGGGCATCGCCGCCGTCAACCGTATCGCTCCCCTGCGCCGCGCCTTCATGCACGAGGCTGGCGGCGCGACGGGCGATCTGCCGCGGTTGCTGAGGGGCGAAGCGGTTTGAAGGGGTGATTGGTGCTTGGTGATTGCAGCGTCCCTGGCGGAGGAAGGGCGGCGCGGTCGGAGCCGCTACGCAGCGGGCGGCCAACCACCAACCGCCAATCACCTAGTCCAGCGCCCGCGCCTCTTCCGGCAGCATGATCGGCACGCCGTCGCGGATCGGGAAGGCGAGCCTGGCGCCCTTGGACACGAGTTCCTGCCGCTCGCGGTCATAGGTCAGCTTGCCGCGCGTGACCGGGCAGACCAGCACCTCCAGCAGGCGGGGATCGACGGACGGCGGGGTGTGGAAGGCGTCACTCATGGTCGCACCTATTGCATGGAAGGCGCCTCGCCGTCCCCGTCACCGGCGGCGTCGATGGTCAGCAGGGCAGTGAGGACGGACGAACGGTCGGTCAGGCTTTCGGCTTCCAGCAGGGCCTGTTTCTCGGGCGGATCGAACGGCAGGGCCATGGACAGGCTGTTGATCAGGGCCTCGGGCGGGGCGGTCTCGGCCGTGTCCCAGTCGATATCGAGGCTGCGCGCCTCCAGATAGGCGCGCAAGGCGTCCAGCAGGCCGTCGCGGTCGAGGCCGACATCATCGACCGGCGGCGCGCGCAGATCGGCCTCGAACGGCGCGAAATCGGCGCGGATCTGGCGGTAGGGCGTCTGGGTCGGGATTTCGCCGCCCAGACGGAACCGGGCGCAGCCGGTCAGGGTGATCAGATAGCGGCCGTCCGAGGTCTCCGCGAAACTGGTGATCCGTCCCGCGCAACCGATCGGGGACAGGCCCGGCAGGCGCTGCGGCCCGCCCTGCGGCTGGATCATGCCGATGATCCGGTCGCCGGCCATGGCGTCGTCGATCATGTTCAGATAGCGCGGCTCGAAGATGTTGAGCGGCAGCTGGCCGCGCGGCAGCAGGATGGCGCCGGGCAGGGGAAAGACCGGTATCACCTGCGGCAGGTCGGCGGCCTTTACATATCCCTGCGCCACGCCCGTCTCCTATGCGAACAGGATGGAGGAGAGGCGACGACGCCCGTCCCGCGCCACATCCGACCCGGCGCCGGCGGCCTCGAAGACCACCAGCAGCTGCTTGCGCGCAGCCTGTTCATTCCATTCGCGGTCGGCGGCGACGATGGTCAGAAGGCTGTCGACAGCCCCCTTCAGATCGCCTGACACGGCCTGGGCCAGCGACAGATCATAGCGGGCCTGATGGTCGCCCGGATTGGCGACGACCCTCGCCTTGAGCTCGTCGTCCGCGCCTGCCGGGGCCGCTGACAACAGCGACAGCTGCGCCCGGACGGACTGGACCGTCGCGTCCTTCGACTCCGGCCCGGCCATGGCGATGGTCTGGCGGGCCTGATCGACGTCGCCGTCGGCCAGATAGACCCGCGCCATGCCGGCGATGGCCCGTTCGTGGGCCGGTTCGAGCGTCAGCACCTGGGCGAAGGCCTGGGCCGCGCCGCCGAGGTCGTTGAGCGTCAGCGATTCCTCGCCCAGCGACATCAGCTGGTCGATATCGGAATTGGCGCTGGTTCCGCCCGTCAGCTTGTCGATGAAGGCCTTGAGCTGGCTGTCGGGCACCGCGCCCTGGAAGCCGTCGACCGGCTGGCCGTTGACGAAGGCATAGACGGTCGGGATCGACTGGACCCTCAGCTGGCCCGCATAGGCCGGGTTCTTGTCGACATCGATCTTGACCAGTTTCACCGCCCCGCCGGCGGCGCGAACGGCCTTTTCGATCATCGGCGTCAGGGTCCGGCACGGTCCGCACCAGGTCGCCCAGAAGTCGACCAGCACCGGCTGCGACTTCGAGGCCTCGATGACATCGGTCATGAAGCCGGCGTCGGAGCCTTCCTTGATCAGGTCCTCGGGCAGGGCGGTCGGGTCGGCGAAGCTCATCAATCGATCCTGTAACGGAAAAGGCGGAACGCGGCAGGGCTCAGATGGTCGCGGGCGCGTCCTGTCTCAAGGGGTCAGGTCGGGTCGGTCCCGGCGCCGGCGGGGCTCAGCTTCCAGCGGATCTTGGTCTCTGAATCGGTCCGGGCCGAGCCGCGCACCACGATCTGCAGCGACCGCCGGGTCAAACCCTCGTCGATATGGACCGAGGGCTCGATGGCCACATCCGGTCCGTCGGTGCGGAACCACCAGCCCCGGCCCGAATGCCCGCGCAGCAGGATGGAGCGACGATCCCGCGCCAGCGAGGCCTGGACGCCCGGCTCCAGCTGGAACCGGACGGCGTAGGGGGCGGCGATGGCGCGCACGACGTCCTTCTGGCCCGGTGCGGGGTGCAGCCGTTCCTCGGCCCGAAGTTCGTCCAGCCTCTGGTCCAGATAGAGCCGGCGCTGGTGCAGCAGGCCGTAGTCGTGAACCCAGCCGTCGTGTTCGACTTCCAGCCAGACCGCACCCTCGCCGTCACGCTGCTGCACATCGACGTGCAGCGGCCGGCCCATCAGACGATGGCCCATCAGTTCGGCCTTCCAGCCGCCCAGGGGTTCGCCGGTCGAGCCTTCGCCCAGGGTCAGGGTGGAATGGCCGGGGGGCAGGCGCAGGCCCTGACGGTCGCCCGCCCGCGGCGTCCAGCCGCAGCCGGTCACCAGCCGGTCCTTGCCGCAGACGATCTCCAGCGCCATCGGCTGGGCGCAGGCCGCGCCGGACCAGACGCCGCGCGCCGGTCCTGCGACATCCGCAGCGATCGTCAGCAACGGGCTGCGGATGCGGGCGACGCCGCCCACGATCCGGCTCTGCAGGTCGGCGGCGGGCGTCTCGTCATGGGCGCGGGCGGCGGCGATCCGGGTCTGGGTCGACGGACCTCCGCCCTGCATGGTGACCAGTCGGCCGTCGGGCAGGGTCAGCAGGCGCAGGGCGACGGTCAGCCGCTGGATCGTCGCGCGGATCGCGTCCGGGCCGGCTTCGGACAACTGCGACAAGGCGTCGTCGAGGGTCAGCAGGTCGAGCAACAGCTCCAGCCCGGCTTCCGGGCTGCGGGAGGCATGACCGCCGTCCGCGCCGACGGTGCGTTCCAGCGCGCCGGGCAGGCGGCGCAGGGCGGCGCGGCGCAGCGAGAGTCCGGCAGGGCCGGCGAGGACGCAGCCGGCCACGGCCGCGGCGGTCAGTCGTTCGGCGCTTCCGGCCGGGCCGCCGGGGGGGCGCAGCAACTGCCGCCCCTGACGGCCGAGAATGTCCGCCAGGCGGAGCCGTTCGGCCTCGGTCGCGACCTGTCCCATGCGTCGGGCCGCGCAGGCGAGATTGAGGGTCCGCCGCGCCAGAACCTCGGGGCCCCAGGCGAAGGGCGACCAGCGCACGAAGGCGGCGCCCCAGGCCAGGGTCAGGCGCACCGCCTCGCGCGCGCCGCGCTCGCCCTGCAGCATCAGCGAAGGCAGCCAGGCGAAGGCATGCAGTTCGGTGGCGAAGGCCTTGCTCGGGCTGGGCCGGTTCCAGGGATCCTCGGGCGCCGCAGCCTCGAGGCTGGAGCCGGCGAGGATGAAACGGCCGTCCAAGGCGGCCTTGCCGGGCGCCGGATCCGCGGGCCGGAAATCGCGAGGCGTCGCCGCGAAGGCCTGCACCGGAGCGCCCTTCAGCGTCAGGCTGTAGCCGGGAAGGCCATAGAGTTCGATCCAGAGCTGGCGGACCAGCATCCGGCCGATGATCATCGGCCACAGGCCGGGACCGGTCGCGGCGCCGGCGCTGCGGACGGGCGTGCGCATGGGCGCGCCGCGCAGGCCGGGAATCTCGCCGGGGGGCGGGGCGTCGGCCTCTGTGCGGGAGAAGGCGGCGAGCGGATTCACGCGGTTTTCAGCGCCAGGATATTGGCGGCGTAGGCGGACGGGCCGCCCCGGAACACGGCGGTTCCGGCCACAAGGGCGTCCGCGCCGGCGGCGACGCAGGCCCCCGCGTTGGCGGCGGTGACCCCGCCGTCCACCTGCAGGTGCGCTTTCGAGCCGGCGGCGTCGAGCAGGGCGCGGGTCCGTTCGATCTTGCGCAGGGTGGTCCCGATGAAGGACTGGCCGCCGAAGCCCGGATTGACCGACATCAGCAGGACCAGGTCGACCAGCTCGATGACCTCCTCGAGCACGGTCAGCGGCGTGCCGGGGTTCAGCACCACGCCCGCCTTCGCCCCCAGTTGGCGGATACGGCCCAGGGTGCGGTGCAGGTGCGGGCCGCTTTCGGGATGGACGGTCAGGATGTCGGCGCCGGCCTCGCGATAGGCCTCCAGCCAGGGATCCACCGGTGCGACCATCAGGTGCACGTCGAACGGCAGTTTGGTGTGCGGACGCAGGGCCTTCACCACATCGGGGCCGAGGGTGATGTTCGGCACGAAATGGCCGTCCATGACGTCGACATGGATCCAGTCCGCGCCGGCCGCGTCCAGCGCGCGAATTTCTTCGCCCAGCATCGCGAAGTCGCTGGCGAGGATGGACGGACAGATGAGGGGCGCGGCCATGGACCGGGGATAAGGCGGGTCGCGGGCGGGAGCAAGGCGTGGTCCGGGTTTCGCGACGGGACTGTGGTACACGGTTCGGTCATCGCCCGCTGGAGAACGGTCATGAGCGAACATATGGCCACGGTCGAATGGCGCCGCGGCGATCAGGATTTCACCGGCAATCGCTATTCCCGCGCCCATGACTGGCGGTTCGACGGCGGGGCGGTGGTGCGCGGCTCCTCGGCGCCGACCAGTGTGCCCGAGCCGATGTCCGATCCCGCCGCGGTGGACCCGGAGGAGGCCCTGGTGGCGGCCCTGAGCAGCTGCCACATGCTGTTCTTCCTCGCCTTTGCGGCCAGGGGCGGGTTCACCGTTGATACCTATCGCGACGAGGCGGTCGGGGTTCTGGGCCGGGACGACCGGGGCAAGACCTCGATCACTACGATCACCCTGCGGCCGGCCGTGGTCTTCTCGGGCGAGAACCGGCCGGACGCCGCCGCCATCGACGCCCTCCATCACCGGGCGCACGAGGCCTGCTATATCGCCAATTCCGTCCGGGCCGAGGTGACGGTCGAGGCGCGCTAGGCCGCCGGGGCCACGGCGACGTCGTTCAGCAGGGCCACGAACCGCCGCTCGGCCTCCGCGGCCAGTTCGGGGTGGTAGCGCATCGGAGGCGCGGTCATCGGCTCGTCGAAACTGTGGGTGCCGTCGGCGATCCAGGTCTCCACATCGGCCCCGCAGTTGCGGACCATGTCGTGCACCTGCTGGGCGTTGCGCACCGTGGTCAGGTGGTCGGTGCGCGAGATCACCGCCACGGTCTTCGGGCAATGCTTCCAGGGCCGCATCCTGTTGAAGGCGCCGATGCCGACATAGGGGTAGGCCAGCCAGGTCCCGATCACCCCGTCCAGCGCGACGGCGCCGGGGTCGGTGACGCCCAGCTGGCCGGCGGCCCGGTCGGAGCTCATCGCCTCCATGATGCCCCAGCCGCCGTGGCTCCAGCCGGCCAGAACAACCTTCGACGCATCCACATCAGGCCGCTCCGACACGCCCAGCAGGGCGGCCAGCACGTCGCCTGCCCTCTGCGAACCGTGCAGCAGGACGCCCGTGCAGACCATGGCCATGGCGAAACCGCGGCTCCAGCCGCGCGGGCCGTAGGAATCGACGATGAAGGCCCGCCAGCCGGCCGCCTTCGCCGCCGCCGCATATTTCGGCAGATGGCCGCGCAGGCCGCCGCAGCCGTGGAACAGGATCACCGCCGGGCGGGGGCGATCATCGTCCGGCCCGACGACGGTGACGGCCGGCTCGAGCATCGACCAGCGTTGGGAGAGGGTTTGCATGGATGTGACCTTAGCCGGGGCGACCGGTGCGACGAAGTGATGGGTGGTTGGTGATTGGTGGTTCGCTGCCGCAAGCGCCGGCGTTCATGAGGGGGGGCGGAGCGCGATCCCGCAACCACCAATCACCAACCACCCATCACCCGGCCGCCTGCTCAATGCCGGAACACCCGCACGCCCGTGAACGCCATGGCCACGCCCGCCTCGTCGGCCGCCGCGATCACTTCGTCGTCGCGGATCGAGCCGCCGGGCTGGATCACCGCCGTGGCGCCCGCCGCAACCGCCTCCAGCAGGCCGTCGGCGAAGGGGAAGAAGGCTTCGGAGGCGCAGGCGGAGCCTTGCGCCAGCGAATGGGCCAGACCCTTGGCCTCCCCGGCCTCGCGGGCGCGGATGGCGGCGATGCGGGCGGAGTCGCGGCGGTTCATCTGGCCGGCGCCGATGCCGGCGGTCTGGCCGTCCTTCGCATAGACGATGGCGTTCGACTTCACATGCTTGGCCACGGTGAAGGCGAACAGCATGTCCTCGATCTCCTGCGGCGTCGGCTGGCGGCGGGTGACGATCTTGAGGTCCGGGGCGGCGATGCGGCTGCGGTCGCGCGACTGGGCCAGGAAGCCCCCGGCCACGGAGCGATAGACCTCGCCCGCCGCCAGCGGATCCGGCAGGCCGTCGGTCAGCAGCAGGCGCAGGTTCTTCTTCGCCGCGAAGATGGCTTGCGCCTCCTCATCGGCGCCGGGCGCGATAACCACCTCGGTGAAGATGTCGGTGATCAGCCGGGCGTCCGCGCCGGTCAGGGTCCGGTTGACGGCGATGACCCCGCCGAAGGCCGAGACGGCGTCGCACTCCAGCGCCCGGGCGTAGGCCGTCGCCAGATCGGTCCCCACGGCGACGCCGCACGGATTGGCGTGTTTGACGATGACGCAGGCCGGGGCCTCGAACTCGGCGACCAGCTCATAGGCGGCGTCGGCGTCGGCGATGTTGTTGTAGCCCAGCTCCTTGCCCTGCAGCTGGCGGGCGTGGGCCACGCCGGGCCGGGTCTCGCCCGTGCGGTAGAAGGCCCCCGTCTGGTGCGGGTTCTCGCCATAGCGCAGGGTCTGGGCCAGCGATCCGGCGATGGATTTGCGCGCCGGGGCGGCGTCCCCGACCTCGCCCGCGAACCAGCTGGAGACGGCGGCGTCATAGGCGGCGGTGCGGGCGAAGGCGCGGGCGGCCAGCCTCTTGCGCAAGGCCAGATCGGTGGTCCCGTCGGCCTTCAGGGCTTCCAGCAGGTCTGCGACCGAAGCCTGGTCGACGCAGACGGCGACATAGCCGTGGTTCTTGGAACCCGAGCGGATCATGGCCGGGCCGCCGATGTCGATGTTCTCGACGACGGCATCGAACCCGGCGCCCGAAGCAACGGTTGATTCGAACGGATAGAGGTCGACCCAGACGATATCGATCGGGCCGATGTTGTGGGTCGCCATGGCCTCGGCATGGTCGGCCGCGTCGCGCACCCCCAGCAGGCCGCCGTGAACCACGGGGTGCAGGGTCTTGACCCGCCCGTCCATCATCTCGGGGAAGCCGGTCAGGTCGGCCACGTCCTTCACCGGCAGGCCGAAGCCGGCGATGGCGGCGCGGGTGCCCCCGGTCGAGACCAGCTCGACGCCGAGCCCGTGCAGGGTGCGGGCGGCATCCTCCAGCCCGGTCTTGTCGCTGAGCGAGATCAGGGCGCGCTTCGGCGCCACGCGGTCCGGCGCGGGGGGAAAGTCGGGAGCGGCGGGCATGGCGGCGTCCGTATGCTGGCGTGGGGGTCGGGGAGACGCGGGGCGTTTAGCACCGTCAACGCTGCGCTGGAACCGTGGAGACCGGGCGGGAGCCGGAAATCGGCCGCCCCATCCGGCGCAACCTGGTCGAAGCGTCTTCCAACCCGCGCCGCGGTGGGCCAGGTTGACCGACTGATTGCCTGGGGGATTGCGTTGTTCAGTCGCACCATTCTAGCAGCCCTGCTTCTCCTGGCGGCCCCAGCTGCGGCTCAGACCCCGGACTACGCTGCGATCCGGGCCGAGGAGTCCTCACAAGAGGCGGCCGCCCTCGCCGCGGCGACGCAGACGCTTTGCGGTCGCAAGCTGGTGCTGCTCGGGGAGAACGGATTCCATGGAGACGGTCGGGCGTCCGCGTTCAAGGCTGACCTCGTGCGCAAGCTTGTCGCCGACTGCGGATTCGACGCCGTGATTTTCGAAAGCAGTACGTTCGACTTCACGGCCATGAATCGAGCGATACGCAGGGGAGACGCCTCGCCCGACATGTTGCCGTCGGCGCTCGGCGGTTTGTGGAACCGGAACAGCGAGGTGCAGGACCTTCTCGCCTTCCTGTACGCTGAAGTGCTTGGCGGCCGTGTCGTTCTCGCCGGCATGGATGACCAGCTGGGCGCCCGAGGCGCCTTTTACTCGCTGGAGGCCATGCCTGTGGAACTGGCCGGCCTCCTGCCGATCGGGGGCCGCGATGATTGCGCCGCTCGGCTGAGACAGCGAACGCTTTGGCGCTACACCGCGGCGGAGCCCTACGATGAAGAACATCGGGCAGCCCTGCGGCTTTGTCTGACCGAAATCGGAAATTCTCTTGAAACAGCTCGACTGGATGACGAGCGGGATCGCGCCGACCTTCGGGCCATGATCGCGGGGTTCGGTCGCGCGCTTGAACGTGACTTCCTCGGCCCAGGCCAAAGCGCCTGGACACGCGATCGCGCCATGGCTCTGAATGTTGAAGCTATTGTCGCTGCCCTGCCGCCCGGGTCAAAGGTCGTCGTCTGGACGGCGAACATCCATGCCGCCAGGGACGCCAGCGCCACCGACACCTTCCGCGACCAACCGAACATGGGCGCGCTGTTGCGCCGCCGCTTCGGCGAAGACGTGGTCGCCGTCGGGGTCACTGCGGCGGGAGGCGCATTTCGGCACATCAGCGGAGCTGAGCGAGCCATCGACCCGGCCGCCCCGGATTCGCTCGAGGCCCGTGCACTGACCGAACCATCCGTCCAGGTTGTCTGGGTAGACTCCGCCGGGCTGACCTCGCTGTCTCCGTCGGGAGGGCGGGTCTTCGACCACCCGTCCATGCCGACGATCTGGTCCGAGGCGTTCGACGCCGTATTGGTGTTCCGCGCCGAGCGGCCGCCCTACAGGCTGGGTGGGTGAACAGGCTGTCGGTCTGGCGCTGAGGCGCCGGCATCAGTCGAGCCGGCTGAAGTCCACCACCATCGCCTCCCGCCCGATCAGCGCCAGAAACCGCCGGAACTCAGCCTGGGACAGGGCCGTCGTCGCCGTATTGGTCAGCGGGTGGAAGTTGACGATGTCCGCGTCCCACAGCGCCTTGTCGAGGACGAAGGTCACGCGCTGGTCCGGATCATTGATCAGGCCCAGCGCCGTCACCGAACCCGGCGTCAGGCCGAGCGTCTCGTACAGCAGCCCCTCATTGCCGAACGACAGCCGGTCCGAGCCGATCGTCTTCGGAGCCCGCTTCAGGTCGATCACCGTGTCCTGCCGCGCCGAGATCAGCCAGAGCCGGCCCTTCTTGTCCTTGAGGAACAGGTTCTTGGTGTGGGCGCCGGGCATGGCGGCCTTGAGCTCCAGCCCCTCCTCGACGCGGAAGACGGCCGGGTGATCGTGGGTCGTCTGGGCCAGGCCGTTCGCCGCCATCCAGTCGAGCAGGCGGTCGCGGTCGAACGCGGGTTCGGTTGGCTTGTCTTCGGTCATGCGGCGCCGCTAGGGATGGAGACATCCCTCGATACCGCCCGGAGGCCCGCCTTGGAACTGGAATGCTATCCGATGACGGCGACGCCGCCCGACCTCGTGCCGGGCCGGCAGTCGCGCAACTGGATGGACGCCTTCGCCAGCCGCCATCCCTATCGCTGTCTGCCGCTGAACATGGCCAACACCACGGGCTGGGAGATCCTGTGCCCGCTGACCTTCACCGCCGAGTGGAACGGCGGCCCCAGCCAGGCCGACATCGTCATCACCCCCGAGCGGCCGAACGCCAATCTGACCCATGTCGTGACCTCGCATTTCTCGCGCGGCGTCCTGACCATGCATCCGCAGTATCTGTTCCGCACCCCGCCGGGCTGGGGCCTGCTGGCGGGTGGTTCGCCGAACCATATGAAGGACGGCATCCAGCCGCTGGTCGGGCTGATCGAGACCGACTGGCTGCCCTTCCCCTTCACCATGAACTGGCTCTTCACCCGTCCGGGCCGGGTCAGGTTCGAGAAGGGCGAGCCCTTCTGCTTCATCACGCCGATCGAGCACCGCAAGGTCGAGACCATGCAGCCGGTGATCCGGACGCTGGAATCCAATCCGGTCATGCACGGCCAGTTCGAGGCCTGGAACCGGGCCCGCACCGACTTCAACAAGCGCCTCGCCTCAGGCGACCCGGACGCGGCCAAGGAGGCGTGGCAGCGCTACTATTTCAAGGGCGAGGTGCCCGAGGACCTGGGCGTGGCGCCGGACACGCATGTGAACAAGCGCCGGCTGAAGTCGCCGCGGATCGGGTAGGGTGTCGGGTTGTTGGTGATTGGTGGTTGGTGATCAGGCTTTGAGCCACCGTCGATGACTCGCCAGCCACCAATCACCAACCACCGCTTCTCACATCGCCCGCGTCACCCGCGGCCCGAGATTCTGGATCACTTCCCGGGCGTCGAAGGCGTCGGCGTCGCCGGCCGGCTTGGGCCCGCGGCCCATGATGATTTCGGCCGAGGCCTCGAACCGGTCGATCTCGCGCACGTCGTAATCACGACCGAACGGATCGCCCCACGAGCTCCACAGGCCGCGGCGCTGGTAACGCCAGGCCGGACCCCAGAACGGGCTGTAGCGGTCGCGGTAGAAGGGATCGGGGATGCCCTGCAGGCGGACGTCGCGGTCGGTGGCGCGGTTGACGGTTGAGAACCAGTCATAGCCGCTTTCGGCCGTCAGCTCGGCGGCGCGGAGCAGCAGGGCCATCTCGACCTGTTCGCGCGAGGTGACGGAGTTGCCGGCGAAGCTGACGCGGTAGCGGTCGGCGTCCACCCGCTGGTCGGAATAGCCGTAGCGGCTGTCGACGCCGGCGGGGCCGTAGGGCGTGGCCGTGGCGCAGGCGGAAAGGGTCAGCGCCGCCGCCGTCGCCAGCAGAACGGGCTTGAGAAAACGCAGTCTCATGGGAACTCTCCTTGGCGCGACAGTGCGCGCCCTGTCGGCTGAACGGGACGTGAACGGCGTGGTTCCGGCTGCCGGCAAGTCCCTATAAACGCGAAACAATAAGTACGGCGGCGGCCAGCAGAAGGATGCCGGTCAGGAGGGCGAAACCCTTGCGGAACCGCGGCTCGCTCATCCGCCGGGCCAGGGCTGCGCCACCCAGACCGTAGGCGGACATGGTCAGAACGTCCATGCCGATGGTGGCGAGGGCGAACAGGGCCAGTTGGGGCGCCGCGGGCCGCGTCACATCCATGAAGGGCGGCAGGACGGCGGTGAAGAAAAGGATCGCCTTGGGGTTGGCGATCTGGACCATGAAACCGTCCACCAGGGCGCTCCGCCCCATGCGGATCATCGGCGCATCGGGGTCGGCGGCGGTCCGGAAGGCCCCGCGCAGGGCGCTGATCCCCAGCCAGGCGACATAAAGGGCGCCGCCGATCGAGATCAGGCGAAAGACCTGCGGAAAGGCGATGACGAGCGCCCCGAGACCCAGGGCGGCCGCGCCGAACCAGACCAGGGTTGCGGCGTTCATTCCGACCACGCCGGCCATGGCGGCGGCCTTGCCCCGCTGCACGCCGTTGGCGACCGAAAACAGATTGGCCGGTCCCGGCGTGATGGCCATGACCATCATGACGCCGAGGAAGGTCAGATAGAGATGCGGATCGACGGGCAGGCTGGCCATGGCCGTCCTGTCGGGCCGGCGACGGCTGCGGTCAAGTCGGCGATGCGTTCAGACCATGGCCGGCCGGGCGGGCCGGGCTCAGTCGTCCCGGTCCTGGTCGGGACCCGCCTTGGCGGCTTCGGCGGCCGCTTCATTGGCCTCCTCGACGGCGGCCTCGACCTCGCCCCGGGCCTCTTCAAGCGAGTCCATGGCGGTGCCGAGCGCATAGTCGGCCATCAGGCCGTAGGTCGCCATATGTTCGGGGTCGTTCGACGCCCAGGCGCCGTTGGCGACCATGCCCTGCGCACTGGCGAGGGCGCCCGATTCCTCGACCGCCGAGAGGGCCTCGGCGACGATCGCCTCGACATCGATCCCGGCCAGGGCTTCGGCGGCGATGGTCGAGGCGTGTTCCGCGACCACGGCGGTGAAGGCGTTGAGATCGGGCTGATATTCGGTCCAGAGCGCGGCGATGCGCGTCTCACGCTGGGCTTCGGTCAGGCTGGCGTCTTCGGAAATGGCTTCGGCGCGTTCACCGAAGGCCTCCATCCGGGCCTCGAAGGCCGCGGCGGCGGCTTCTATGGCGTCTTCCGAAGGTCCGCGCGCCTCTTCGGCGACGGCGGCCGACATCGGCAGCAGGGCGAGGGCGGCGGCGAGTGACAGGGCCTTGATCATGGCGGCGCTCCGTATGAGGTCGCCGACAAGGTCCGCCGAACACCGTCCGGCCTCAAGTGAAATCGCGGTAAGGCGGCGGGGCTGGCCCGCCGCCTTGCCGGATCAGTGACTTACTGGGGCGCGGCCGGAGCGGCGGCGGCCGCGGCCTGCTGGATCAGTCCGGCCTTGATCGTCGCCGGGGCGCCCGTGATCTGGGCGCGCAGCATCGGACCCATCTGCGCCATCTGAGCCTGGGCCTCGGCCGGCATCACCGGCAGCTGGGAGGTGATGAAGGCGTCCAGTTCGGTGGCGAAGGCGTCGGCCTGCGGCTGATAGCGGGCGGCGATGGCGTCCATATCGGCGTTGGCCCTGGCCTGGTCGGCGCCGGCGGCGGTCAGGGCGGTCTGCATTTCGCCTTGCATCGTGCCCATGGCCTGCTGGAAGGCTTCGGCCTTGGCTTCGAAGGCGGCTTCCGCCTGGGCCGCAGCGGCGGCGGCCGGGTCGGCGGGGGGCGCGTCCTGGGCGAAGGCGGGGGTCGCGAGCGCCAGGACGGCGGCGGCGGCGAGGGCGGTACGAAGAGACATGTCGGGGTCCTGAAAGAGGTCGGCGGAGCCCATGCTCCGGGCCACAGGGTGGCGCCGATCCGGCGAAAGCGCGAGGCCATTTGTGCCGCCGCAAGTCCGGGCTAGCGTAGCCGGATGCTGGAGACGCCGATGACCCGCGCCCGCCTCGCGCTCGCCGCCCTGTTCCTGATCCTGCTCGCCGGGCCTGCGGTCGGCCAGGGCGCGAGTCGCGCCTACGCCGTCGACGGCGACTGCGGCGGCCGGCCCCGCACCCTCGTGCCCATGGCCTCCGGCTACTGCCTCGGCCGGGTCTGGCAGCGCAGCGACGGCGACGGCCCGCGCATGCCCCGCGGCCTGCTGGAACTGCCGGACGGCGACTGGCTGGTCACCGACCTCGGCTCATGGGACGCGGGCCACGGCGCCCTCTGGCGGATGTCGCCCCAGGCGGACGGCAGGGTGCGCTGGTCCCGGCTGATGCGGGGCCTGTCGATGCCGCACACCCTCGCGCGCGGCCCGGACGGCCGGATCTATCTGGCGGAGATGAGCCGCATCCTCGCCTTCGATCCGGCGCACCCGGAGGCGGCGGAGGCTGTGATCGAAGGCCTGCCCGACAACCGCCTGCACGAAAACCGCCATCCGTTGTCGAGCTTCATCTTCGACAGCGACGGAGCCCTGCTGGTCAATGTCGGCGCGCCTTCGGACCGGTGTCTGACGCCGGCCGGCGCGCCCTCCCGGGACCCGCGCGGCCAGTGCGCCGAAAGCGCCGAACAGGGGATGGTGCGCCGCTACGCCCCGGAAGGGCGCGGCCGCTGGAGCCGGACCTGGACGGTCCATGCGTCCGGCCTGCGCAATTCCGTGGCCCTGGTCCGGCACAGTTCCGGCGCCGTCTACCAGGCTGAAAACTCGGTCGACCTCGCCACGCCCGATCGGCCCTTCGACGAAATCAACCGGTTGATTGCGGGGGCCCACTACGGCTGGCCCTACTGCACCGACATGACGACGGCGATGCCCGGCTGGACCGCGGCCCAGTCGCGCTGCGGCGCACGAACCGCGCCCGTCTCCCTGCTGCCGCCGCACGCCGCGCCGCTGGCGATCCTCTACTATGAGGGTGCGATGTTCCCCGAGCTGCGCGGCCGGATGCTGATGAGCTGGCACGGCTATCGCCGCACCGCGGGTCGGGTGGTGGCGGTGGAGACGGACGCCGCCGGCGCGCCCCTGACCGACCGCCGCGCCCGCTACGCCATCTATCCGCGCGGTTCGATGCCCTATCCGGCCGAGGCTCCGGCGCCGCGCGCGCGGGTGCTGACGCCGGGCTGGAGCGCGCAGCCCGGCCGCCATCCGCAGGGATCGCCCGCGGGCATTGCGGTCGCCCGCGACGGTTCGATCTGGATCGCCGACGACCGCGCCGCGGCCATCCTCAGGATCGCGCGGGACTGATTTCGGTCTAGGTCCGGTCGCGCGCGTCCCGCTTGCCCAGTACGCGCAGGCGGAGCGCATTCAGCTTGATGAAGCCGGCGGCGTCCTTCTGGTCATAGGCGACGGCGCCGTCCTCGAAGGTGACCAGTTCCTGGTCGTACAGGCTGTTCTCGCTCTCGCGGCCGATGACCGTGGCGTTGCCCTTGTAGAGCTTGACCCGGACCGTGCCCGAGACTTTCGCCTGCGAGTGATCGATCGCGGCCTGCAGCATCTCGCGCTCGGGCGAGAACCAGAAGCCGTTGTAGATCAGGTGGGCGTATTTGACCGCCAGCTCGTCCTTCAGGTGCATGGCCCCGCCATCGAGGGTGATCGACTCGATGCCGCGGTGCGCCGCCAGCAGGATGGTCCCGCCGGGGGTCTCATAGACGCCGCGCGACTTCATGCCGACGAAGCGGTTCTCGACCAGATCCAGACGGCCGATGCCGTTGTCGTGGCCATACTGGTTCAGCGCGGTCAGCAGGGTCGCCGGCGACAGGACCTCGCCATTGATCGAGACGGCGTCGCCCTTTTCGAAGCCGATGGTGATGACGGTGGCGACATCCGGCGCGTCTTCCGGCGACAGGGTGCGCTGGTGGACGAACTCGGGGGCCTCGACGGCCGGGTCTTCCAGCACCTTGCCCTCGCTGGACGAGTGCAGAAGGTTGGCGTCGACGCTGAACGGGGCCTCGCCGCGCTTGTCCTTGGCGATCGGGATCTGGTGCTTCTCGGCGAAGTCCAGCAGGTGTTCGCGGCTCTTGAACTCCCATTCACGCCAGGGCGCGATCACGCGGATGTCGGGCTCCAGGGCGTAGTAGCCGAGTTCGAACCGGACCTGGTCGTTGCCCTTACCCGTCGCCCCGTGACAGACGGCGTCGGCGCCGACCATGCGGGCGATCTCGATCTGCCGTTTGGCGATCAGCGGGCGGGCGATCGAGGTGCCGAGCAGATACTGGCCCTCGTACAGGGCGTTGGCCCGGAACATGGGGAAGACGTAGTCCCGCACGAACTCCTCGCGCAGGTCGTCGATGAAGATGTTCTCTTCCTTGATGCCCAGCTTCAGCGCCTTCTCGCGCGCCGGCGCCAGCTCCTCGCCCTGTCCCAGATCGGCGGTGAAGGTCACGACCTCCGCGCCGTATTCGGTCTGGAGCCATTTCAGGATGATCGAGGTGTCGAGGCCGCCGGAATAGGCGAGGACGACCTTCTTGGGCGCGGACTGGGTCATGGCGGGTCTTTCGGCGAACGCGGGGAGGCGTTTGGGACGTGTGCGCGCGCTTAAAGGACCAGACGCCCCGCGATGCAAGGGCGGGAATGCGGCAGGGTCAGCCCCACGGCCCCCTGGCCGGCGTCGGGGTGGACGGCACACTGGTCGAAACCCGTCCGCGCGGAACGTTGGACGTGGCCGCACGCCGCGGCGCGGCTCCCATCGTCAGGCCCAGCGCCATCAAGGCCTTCACCCGGTTGCCCGTCGCCGGATGGGTCGAGAACAGGTTGTCGGCGCCGCGGCCCGCCAGCGGATTGATGATGAACAACTGGCCGGAGGCCGGATTGCGCTCGGCGGTCACATTCACAATCCGCTTCGACCAGCCCTCGATCTTCTGCAGAGCCGAGGCCAGGGCCTGGGGATCGCCGGCGATCTCCGCCCCGACGCGGTCGGCCTCGTATTCGCGGCCGCGGCTGATGGCCATCTGGACCAGACCGGCGGCCATGGGCGCCAGGATCATCAGGGCGAGCGTCCCGAGGATGCCGCCGGGGCGCTCGCGGTCGTCGCCGCCGCCGAAGAACATCGCGAAATTGGCCAGGGCGGCGATGGCGCCGGCGACGGTGGCTGTGACCGTCATGGTCAGGGTGTCGCGGTTTTTCACATGGGCCAGTTCGTGCGCCATCACGCCGCGGATCTCCTCGCGGGTCAGCATGTCCAGCAGGCCGGTGGTGGCGCAGACGGCGGCATGGGCCGGATTCCTGCCGGTGGCGAAGGCGTTGGGCTGGTCATTGGGGATGATGGCGATGACCGGCCGCGGCAGGCCCGCGTCGCGCGCCATCTGCACAACATCGGCGACATAGGTGCGGACGACGGCGTTGGGATGCTGTTCGTCGACCGGCTGGGCCCGGTACATCTTCAGGACGATCCTGTCGGCGTTCCAGTAGCTGAACAGGTTCATCCCGCCCGCGACCACCAGGGCGATCAGCATGCCGGTCGGTCCGCCGATCAGATAGCCGAGGCCGACGAACAGGGCGGTCAGGGCCGCCAGCAGGGTGAAGGTCTTGAGGTGGTTCATGGTCCGGAAAAATCGATCGAGGCTGGCGCCTGAAGGGCAGAGCCATCATGTGTGCGGATCAACGCCCGGGCTCAAGGCGAGGCTGCTGTGACCGATCATCCCACCCCCGACGAACCGACGCCGGTTTTCAACGCCGACGTGCCGAACGCCGCGCCGGACCGGCCCCTGAGCGAGGCCGCGCGCCGCGCCCTTCTGGAGGCCGCTGAACGTCGCGCCGCCGAGGCCAACGCCGCGCTTCCGACCGAACACGGCGGCCCGCGCGGGCCGGAGCCGACGCGCTACGGCGACTGGGAGAAGAAGGGCCTGGCGGTCGATTTCTGATCGCGGCGAACGAAGGCGGGCGAACGGCGTTAACGGTTTCGTTCAGGAGACCCGCCCGATGATCCGCACCCTCGCCGCCGCGGCGGCCCTCGCCACCCTCGCGCTCGCCACATTCACGCCCGTCGGCGCCGCCTCGGCCCAGACGTACGGCCAGCCCGTCTACCTCAACGCCTATGGACGCCCGGTCGGCGGTACGCCGCTGTCCGAGGTCGAAACCCGGTCCTACGTCGGGACCGGCTATTGGGCCGACGGTTACTCGGACCGGCCTCAGGTCCATGTGCCCGCCCCCGGCTATCACCAGAGGTATGGCGGCTACGGCTACGACCGACGCTACGACGAGGGACGCCATGGCCGCCGCTACGACCGCTATCCTCGCGGCCGTTACGACGCGCCGGCGCCGTCCGGCTATCGCGACGAGTGGGGCTACAATGACGACCGGCCGCCGTCGTCACGGCGGTGGTCGGACGAGGGTCGCGCCCGGCGTTACGACCGTGATTGCGGCTGTTCGGACGTCTATCTCTACGACCGCTGACGGGCGTTGTTGCGACCCGTAGGGTTAATTTGAGGGCCTGTCGGGGAAAGCCGGGGTCCCGGTTTCGCCCGCTCGGTGCAATCTGAACCCTTTGTATTCCATGGGTTTAGAACGGCTCCATATGGGAGTCCGCGCCATGCGAATGATTAACCTTGCGGCCGTCGCCGCCCTTGCAATCCTGGCGGCCAGCCCGGCCTTCGCAGGCGACCGGCGCGGCGGCGGTCATCCGGGCGGCGGCAACCCCGGCGGCGGAGGAAGCTGCGGCGGCGGCTGTGGCGGAGGCGGCGGCCATCAGCCGCCCCCCTATACGCCGCCTCCGCCTCACGGCGGCGGCTACAACGGCAACATCAATGTGAACGTCAACGCCAACGCCAATGCAAACGCTTATGCCGGCGCGGCGGCGGGCGGCTATTTCAACGCCCGGACCTATGACGTCGGCGGCATGCGGGGCGGCGGCGGCAGCTACGGCGCCGTCTATGTCGGCGGCGGCTATGGCGGGGACGGCGGCGGCTACTACGGCGGCGGCGCCATCTATAACGAAGAGGTCTATGAGGGCCGGACCTGCGCCAGCGCGCCGTTCGGCTATGTGGTCGCGGGCTTCGGCCGCAACGGCCGCCGGGCGCCGGCCTGTGTCGCCAATACCGGCGGGTGCCAGGTCGATGTCGACCGGGGCGGCCGCTATGGCTACAGCGAGCGCCACAGCTGCGGCGGCGGCCGTCGCGAGGACTACGAGTCGTACGAGAGCTACGAATCCTACGAGAGCCGGGAAGCCTATTACGAGGAATCCGCCTACACCGGCGGCTACGCCCATGCCGGTTACGAAGGCCGTGGCTGCGGTGGGTGTGACGATGGCGGCTATACGCCGCCTCCGCCGCCTCCGCCGCCGCCGCACGACTGCGGTTGCGACCATGGCGGTGGGTACGACACGCCCTATCCGCCCCCCTACACCCCGGAACCGCCGCGTCACTATGCGCCCGAGCCGGCTCCCCCGTCCCATGCGAGGCCGAGCGAGCGTCCCCGCCAGGAATACCGTCAGGAGCGCGGTGAGCGCGGCTGACGGCTAGCGGGCGATCCCGTCGATCGATTCGACGATGGCCGAGGCCGCCAGCAGGGGGTTCTCCGCCCCCACCACCGGCCGGGCCACGACCAGATGGGTGGCGCCCGCCTCCAGCGCCGCGCGCGGGGTGGCCACGCGTTGCTGATCGCCCTTGTCCGCGCCTTCGGGCCGGACGCCGGGCGTGACGATCAGGAAGTCGGGCCGGCCCGCCGCGTCGGCGATCTCACGCACCCGCGCCGCCTCCAGCGGGCTTGAGACCACCCCGTCGACGCCGCAGTCCAGCGCCTGCCGCACCCGCCGCTCGACCAGGTCGCGGGCTGAGAAGCCGTAGCCGATGTCGGTCAGGTCGGCGTCCGACAGGCTGGTCAGCACCGTGACGGCCAGCAGCTTCGTGCCCGATCCGGCCGCGTCGCGCCCCCTGACCGCGCCGCGCATCACCTGCGGTTCTGCGTGGACGGTCAGCAGGTCGCAGCCGCCCTCGGCCACGGCGCGAGCCGCGCCTTCGACCTGGGCGCCGATGTCGTGCAGCTTCCAGTCCTGGAACACCATCTTGCCCGACGCCCGCAGCTCATGGGCGAAGGCGACGCCGCCGGGCCGGGCCAGCAGGGTCAGTCCGATCTTGTAGAAGCGGATCGTCGCGCCGAGGCGGTCGACCATGGCCCGCGCCGCTTCCAGCGAGGGAAGGTCGAGACCGACGATCAGGCGGGGGTCGGTCAGTACGGGGGTCATGGCGTCGCTCCGTTCGAGCCGTTAGGCTGGACGCGCGCGCGGGCGTCAGCCTTTATGGGCCGCGGTTGGGTGAATTGCAGGGCGAGGTCAGCACATGGACGCGGTCGATCTGGGCGTCAACCTGTTCGTGGCCCTGTTCGCCCTGGTGGATCCGATCGGCAATATCCCGATCTTCGCCGCCGCCACGGCCGGGGCCACGATGCGGCAGCGGCTCTCCGTCTCGGCCCTGATCTGCATCTTCATCGTCATTTTCCTGTGCTTCTTCTTCTTCACGGGTCTGGGGCTGCTGCAGTTCTTCGGCATCTCGCTGGCGGCCTTCCGCATCGCCGGCGGCATCCTGCTGCTGCTGCTCGGCCTCGACATGACCCGCGAGGACTTCCTCAAGATGTTCGCCGACCCTGATGCGGTGAAGGACGCGGCGAATGACAAGGGTTACGCCCGGCGCCGCTTCCAGCGGCTGGTCGTGCCCTTCGCCATGCCCCTGCTGATCGGCCCCGGCGCCATCTCGACCATCATCATCCAGGCCGGAGAGGCCGAGAAGGTCGGGCCCGCCGGCCAGGCGGCCGGCCTGGCCGCCATCGCAGCGGCCGGCTTCGCGACCTTCGTCTGCTTCACCCTCACCGGCCCGATCAGCCGCCTGCTCGGCGAGATCGGCATGGCCATCATCGTGCGGGTGCTGGGTCTGATCCTGTGCGCCCTCGCCATCCAGTTCATCCTCGCGGGGCTGTCGGAAGCCATCCCGGGCATGTTCAGCAGCATCGCCACCACGCCCTATCCGGACGCCGGCCACTAGCCGTGCCGAAGGCGCAGACGGTCGAGGACTGGCTGTCGGCCCAGACGCCGGATATCCGCAGCGCGGTCGATCGGCTGCGCGCCATCGTTCTGGGCGCCGGCGACAGCGTCACCGAACACATCAAATGGAACGGGCCGAGCTTCTGCATCGACGGCGACGACCGCATCACCGTCGGGCTCGCGCCCAAGGGTGGCGTCCGGGCCATCCTGCACCGCGGTGTCAAGGTGAAGGACGCGGCCGGCTTCGTCTTTCCGGATGACACCGGCCTGATCCAGTGGGCGGCGCCGGATCGCGGCGTCGTCGCCTTCCCCGGTGAAGCGGCCATCCTGGCCCATGCCGAAGCCTTCGCGGAGATCTGCCGGCGCTGGCTTGAGGCGACCCGCTAGATCCGCTTCAGCCGTTTCGCGTGCCCGCCGACCATGCCCAGCGCCACGCGGTCGGGCAGGTGTTTGGCCAGACCGGCCAGCAGATTGTTCATGACCCCCGGCGTCACTTTGGGCCGGTTGGCCTCGCAGGCCTCATAGCCGACCCGCGCCACATGGTGGGCCGTCTGCCACATCCAGGCGGGATAGGCGGACGACACCTGTTCGCGGGTGCCGTTGGCGTCGTGGAATTCGGTCAGGGTATAGCCGGGGCACAGGGCGGTGACGTGGACGCCGGTCCCGCGCAGTTCCAGATGCAGGCCCTGGGACGCCTTGATCAGGAAGCTCTTGATCGGGCCGTACAGGGTGTCGCCGCCGGTCGCGGGCATCTGGCCGGCGAGGGAGGCGACATTGAGGATGCGGCCATAGCCCCGCTCGACCATGGCGGGGGCGAACAGGCGGGCCAGTTCGACCGGGGCGGCCAGCATCACCTGGATCATCGCCCTGTGCGCCGCCGGATCGGTGTTGAGGAAGCCGGCCGTGCGGCTGAAGCCGGCGTTGTTGACCAGGCCGTCGACCGTCAGGCCCTTCGCCTCGATGGCGTCGAACAGCCGGCGCGGGGCGGCGGGGTCGGCGAGGTCTTCGGTCAGAACCACGACCTTGGTGTGATACAGCGCCTTCAGGTCTCGGGCGGTCCTGCTTAGTGGGCCTTTCCTTCGCGCCGTCAGGATCACGTCCCAGCCTTGCTCGGCGTAGACCCATGCGAGTTGCTCGCCGATACCGGCAGAAGCGCCTGTGATCAGCACCGTGCGACCCGCACCCGGCCGAATGCCGATCATCTCAGGCGGCGACCGGGCAGGTCGAATGGGGCGCGAAGGCCGCCAGCGAGGCGGGGTCCTGGTCCAGCAGGTCGGCGATGGTGATCTTCGACAGGGCCTGACCGGCAGCCTGATCGGCGGCGGTGAGGGCCTTGGCCACCTGACGGGGGATGTGTTCGCTCACCGGACAGCCCTTGGCCCCCGCCGGCGGCGAGCCGAGGTGGGCGCAGCCGTTGACCGCGCGCAGCACCGTCTCCAGCGACATGTCCTCCGGCCTGTGCAGCAGCCAGGCTCCGCCCGAGGCGCCGGGCCGGGTGGCGATCAGCCCGGCCTTGGCCAGCAGGGCGGTCACGCGGCGCACAACCACGGGGTTGGTCGGGATCGAGGCGGCCAGAATCGCGCTCGGCACGGCCTGGGCCGGCGAGTTCGCGCCCTTGTGGGCCAGATAGGCCAGGGCGTGGGCGGCGACGGGAAAGCGTTGGCTGTCGGACATGGTGTGAGCTCAAGATAGGCGCGCCGGACCGCTTTCACAAACCCGGCCCCGCTTCGCGCGTGCAGCACGATTGAACGGCCCGCGGAAAGGGCTTAAAGGCTCGCCGCTCTTTGGATGGGAACCGCGGTGTGCGGGGTCCCGGAGGAACTTCATGGCCGGGGCTTCTCCCCAAGGTGAAGACGGCGCCAGCGCCGCCGCCTCAAACTCCCAGACTGCCGCCGACAGATCGGTCGCCGCGGCCCATCCGCACCCCGCAGCAGCGGGCGAGGGCGGTCACGTCAAGGCCGGCAAATGGGGCCTGATCATCGGCGCCATCGGCGTGGTGTTCGGCGACATCGGCACCAGTCCGCTCTACGCGATGCGCGAGGCCCTGCATCACAGCCGCAATGGCGGCGCGGATGAACTGGCCGTCCTCGGCGTGGTTTCGCTGGTGTTCTGGGCGCTGCTGCTCGTCGTGACGCTCAAATACGTCGTCTTCCTGATGAAGGCCGACAACAAGGGCGAAGGCGGCACCCTGGCGCTGATGGCGCTGGCCCAGCACGCCATCGGGCGACGCTCCGGCCTGATCTTCATTCTCGGCGTCTGCGGCGCGGCGCTGTTCTATGGCGACGGGGTGATCACCCCGGCCGTTTCGGTGCTGTCGGCGGTCGAGGGCCTGCGCGACGCCCCGGGCCTGTCCGGCCAGCTGGACAGTTTCGTCGTGCCGATCGCGGCCGGCATTCTGATCGCCCTGTTCCTCATCCAGTCACGCGGCACGGCCAGCGTGGCGCGCTTCTTCGGCCCCTTGACCGCGGTCTGGTTCCTGATCCTCGCCGGGCTGGGCCTCTGGCACATCTTCGACGACGTCTCGATCCTGCGGGCCCTGTCGCCGCACTACGGCGTGCTGTTCCTGTTCGACAACGGCTTCCTCGGCTTCGTCATCCTCGGCAGCGTCTTCCTCGCCGTGACCGGGGCCGAGGCGCTCTATGCCGACATGGGCCATTTCGGAAAGGCGCCGATCCGGATGGGCTGGCTGTGGTTCGTCCTGCCCTGCCTGACCCTGAACTATCTCGGCCAGGGCGCGCTCGTGCTCGACAACCACGCCGCCGCGGCCAATCCCTTCTGGATGATGGTCCCCGAGGTCGCCTACTGGCCGGTGCTGATCATGGCCACCATCGCCACCGTGATCGCCTCGCAGGCCGTCATCACCGGGGCCTTCTCGGTGACCCAGCAGGCGGTCCAGCTGGGCCTGCTGCCACGCATCGACATCCGCAACACCTCGGAAAGCCAGGCCGGCCAGATCTTCGTGCCCTCGGTCAACATGATGCTGATGGTGGGGGTGCTGGTCTTGCTGGTCACCTTCCAGACCTCGACCAATCTGGCCGCGGCCTACGGCATCGCGGTGACCGGCTCGATGTTCGTCGACAGCCTGCTGGCCTGGTTCATCGTGCGCAAGATGTGGAAATGGAGCCTGCCGCTGTCGCTGGCCGCCATCACTCCGCTGGTGGCGCTCGACCTGGTCTTTCTGACCTCCAACATGCTGAAAATCCCGCAGGGGGCCTGGTTCCCGCTGGTGCTCGGCGCCGCCCTGATCCTGCTGATGTGGACCTGGGTGCGCGGCACCCAGATCCTGACCGACAAGACCCGCAAGGACAGCCTGCCGCTGACCGATCTGATCGAGATGTTGCGGGCCCGTCCGCCGCACCGCGCGCCCGGCACGGCCATCTTCCTGACCTCCGACCCCGACGTCGCCCCGGTCGCCCTGATGCACAATCTCAAGCACAACAAGGTGCTGCACGAGAAGAACGTCATCCTGACCGTCCGCACCACCGACCGGCCGCGCGTGCCGGACAGCGAACGGGTCACGATCGAGCCGATCTCGGACGACTTCAAGAAGCTGACCATCTCCTACGGCTTCATGGAGCAGCCCAATATTCCCAAGGCGTTGGGCGTCTGCCGCAAACAGGGTCTGAAGTTCGACATCATGTCGACCAGCTTCTTCCTCGGCCGTCGTTCGGTGGTCGCCTCGGCGTCGCAGGGCATGCCGCTGTGGCAGGACCGGCTGTTCATCTTCCTGACCCGCAACGCCGCCAATCCGACCGACTTCTTCCACATCCCGCCGGGCCGGGTGGTCGAGCTGGGCACGCAGGTGGTGGTGTGAGTCGCGGCCCTGACCAGGGTCGCAGCTCGGCCGCCCGCGGCCGCCGCATGGCAGACAAGGCCCGCGCCGGAACCCGTCCCCCGAAGCCCCGGGTCGCGGACCCCCGTGACGACGGCCCCGATATCGGCGTCGAGGCGCGTCTGGCCGCCGGCGTGCTGCTGAACGCGGCGCTGGAAGGCCGCGGCGGGCTGGATACCGCCCTGTCGTTCCGCGAGGTTTCGGACCTGCCGGGTCCCGACCGCGCCTTCGCCCGCGCCGTGGCCATGGCCGCCCTGCGCCGCCTCGGCGAGATCGACCAGATCCTCGACCGCAAGCTGCAGAAGGCCCCGCCGCTGGCCGTGCGGACCATCCTGCGCGTGGCCCTGGCCCAGACCCTGGTGCTCGAGACCCCGGCCTTTGCGGCGGTGTCGACGGCGGTGAAACTGGCCGAGCGCGAGACCAAGACCCGCCCCTACAAGAACCTCGTCAACGCCGTCCTGCGGGGCATCGAACGCGAAGGCCCGGGTCTGACCACGGCCGAGTCCAACCTGCCCGAATGGCTGGCCGCCCGCTGGCGCGCCACCTATGGCGAGGCGACCCTGACGGGACTGGCGCTCGCCGCCCGCGAGGAGCCGTCCACGGACCTGAGCCTCAAGCCCGACGTCGACGCCGCTGCCGTGGCCGAGGCGCTGGACGGCGAGGTGATGGCCGGAAACACCGTCCGCACGGGGCGTCGCGGCGACCTGTCGATCTGGCCGGGCTTCGATGACGGAATCTGGTGGGTCCAGGACGCCGCCGCCGCCGTGCCCGTCCGCCTGCTGGCGCCGAAGGCCGGCGAATCCATCGTTGATTTCTGCGCCGCCCCCGGCGGCAAGACGCTGCAGATCGCCGCCTCGGGCGCCGCGGTCGTGGCGCTGGACCGGTCGGACAAGCGGCTGGATCGGCTGCGCGCCAACCTCGCCCGCACAGGCCTGTCCGCCGAGGTGGTCGCCGTCCCGGCGGAGGACTGGGACGACCCGCGCGCCTTCGACGCCGTCTTGCTGGACGCGCCCTGCACGGCCACCGGCACCTTCCGCCGCAACCCCGAAGTCCTGCGCGCCACCAAGCCCGCCGACGTCGCCAAACTGGCCGACGTCCAGCACCGGCTGCTCGACGCCGCCGCGGAACGGGTGAAACCGGGCGGGCGTCTGGTCTATTGCGTCTGTTCGCTGGAACGCGAGGAGGGCGAGACCCAGGTCATCGCCTTCCTGCGCCGCAACCCGGCCTTCCGGACGGCCGTGGCCGATGCCGCCGCGGTCGGCGCGCCCGACGAGGCCCTGACCCCCGAGGGCTGGCTGCGCATCCTGCCGTCGATGTGGGCCGAAAAGGGCGGGCTGGACGGCTTCTTCATCGCCCGGCTGGACCGGGTCGCCTAACGCGTCGGCGAAGGGGGCGACGGCGGGGCTGGTGAAGCCGGCATGGCCTGAATGGTGATCGCGCCGGCCCGCTCGAAGGTGATGGTGACCGAGGTCAACACCGGAGCCGGCACGCCCGAGGCGAGATCAGTCAGCTGGGCCAGCACGCCCGTCCGGCCCGGGCGGATCGTCAGATCGCCGTCCGGCGCGCGTTCACCGCGACCGTTGACGATCGGATAGACGCCGAGGTCGCCGACCGTTCCCGAGGGCGTGGTCACGGACAGAATCCTGTCCGTTCCGGCGCCGGCGTTGTCGACCAGAACCGTCACCTGGCCGCCGAGGCCGCCGTTCGCGCTCCAGGCCATCATGCCGCCCTGCGATACGGTCAGGTCTCCGCTCCGGGCGGACGTCGGTGTTTCGGCCGCTGCGTCCTGCGCAAGAGGCCCGGCGACGAGCGCCCAGATCAGCTCCAGCATCAGGCCCTCCAGAAGCCCACGATCTTCTTCACCTCATCCACCACCGGATCGGCGATGGCGGCGGCGCGTTCGGCGCCGTCCTTCAGCACGCGATCGATCTCGGTCGGATCGGCCATCAGGCGGCGCATCTCGGCGCTGACGGGGGCCATGGCGGCGACGGCGAGATCGGCGAGCGCCGGTTTGAAGGCGCCGAAGCCCTGGCCCGCGAACTGCGCCAGCACCGCCTCGCGGCTCATGTCCGCGAGGGCGGCGTAGATGGTGACGAGGTTTTTGGCCTCGGCGCGGCCCTCGAGGCCTTCCAGCGTCTCGGGCAGGGCGTCGGGGTCGGTGCGGGCCTTGCGGATCTTGGCCACGATCGCATCGGCGTCGTCGGTCAGGTTGATGCGCGACTGGTCCGACGGGTCGGACTTGCTCATCTTGGCCGCGCCGTCGCGCAGGCTCATGACCCGCGGCGCCGGGCCCTGGGTCAGGGGCTCGGGCAGAGGGAAGAAGCCGGGCGCATTGAAGTCGTTGTTGAATTTGGCGGCGATGTCGCGGGTCAGTTCCAGATGCTGTTTCTGGTCCTCGCCGGTCGGCACCTCGGTGGCCTTGTAGAGCAGGATGTCGGCCGCCTGGAGCACCGGATAGGTGTAGAGGCCGACGCTGGAGCGCTCCTTGTGCTTGCCCGACTTCTCCTTGAACTGGGTCATCCGGTC
>CAYNNT010000027.1:0-32002 GCA_964398675.1 uncultured Brevundimonas sp. | reverse complement strand
CTCGCCCTTCTGGTGCTGGCGGTAGTGGCGGGTGACGGTGCCGTGGGCGGCTTCCGACTCGAGGATCTTGCCGTCCGGCGTCATCAGCACCGAGGTCATCAGGCCCAGCGAGCCGAAGCCCTGCGCCACCACGTCGGACTGCACGTCGCCGTCGTAGTTCTTGCAGGCCCAGACGAACCCGCCCGACCACTTGATGGCCGCGGCCACCATGTCGTCGATCAGGCGGTGCTCATAGGTCAGGCCGGCCGCCTTGAACTTGTCGGCGAACTCCTTGTCGAACACGTCCTGGAAGATGTCCTTGAAGCGCCCGTCATAGGCTTTCAGGATCGTGTTCTTGGTCGACAGATAGACCGGGAAATTGCGGCCCAGACCGAAGGCGAAGCTGGCGCGGGCGAACTCGGTGATCGAGTCATCGAGGTTGTACATGCCCATGGCCACGCCGGCCGACGGGAACTGGAACACCTCGTGTTCGATGACCTTCCCGTCGTCGCCGGTGAAGGTCATCATCAGCTTGCCGGGGCCGGGGACGAGGAAGTCGGTGGCCTTGTACTGGTCGCCGAAGGCGTGACGGCCGACCACGATCGGCTGGGTCCAGCCCGGCACCAGACGCGGCACATTCGAGCAGATGATCGGCTCGCGGAAGACGACGCCGCCGAGGATGTTGCGGATCGTGCCGTTGGGCGACTTCCACATCTTCTTCAGGCCGAACTCCTTCACCCGCGCCTCATCAGGGGTGATGGTGGCGCATTTCACGCCGACGCCATGCTTCTGGATCGCGTGGGCCGCGTCGATCGTCACCTGGTCGTCGGTGGCGTCACGGTGCTCCATGCCCAGGTCGTAGTAGTCGAGCTCGACGTCCAGGAAGGGGAAGACCAGCTTGTCCTTGATCATCTGCCAGATGATGCGGGTCATCTCGTCGCCGTCGATGTCCACGATGGGATTGGCGACCTTGATCCTGGTCATGCGGGTTCGCGCCTCTGATTGGGAATGGGGAGTGTGGCGGGCGGTATAGCGGGGCATGCGGGCCGGTGCAAAGGGCGGCGGCACGCAGGTTAACCCTGCCCCGAAAAAGTCTCCCAAGGTCAAGGTGAACCACCGGGCCAACGGCCTGTTCTGGTGTCCGGAACCAAGTGTGGGGGACGTCTCTTTTGGATAGCGAAACGAGAAAGCTGGTTCAGCGCTGGATCATCGCATTTTGCGAAGCGCCGGTGCTGATCGACGCCGAACTCATGCGACGCGTGCTGGACGACGCGGAGGCCGCGAAAGGGCGCAAACGCCCGCGCGCGGCCCTGACTGATTGCATCCGCCCGGAAGGGGAGTGACCTTGGCGCCCATGAGCGACGATCCCGAAGTCCTGATCGTCGGCGCGGGCCCGGCCGGCCTGACGGCGGCGACCTATCTGGCGCGCTTCCGACGGCGGGTTCTGGTGGCCAACGGCGGCGCGCCGCGGGCCTGCTGGATCCCGGTCAGCCACAATATGCCCGGCTTTCCGCAGGGCATCACCGGCGACGCCATTCTGAAGCGGATGACCGAACAGGCCCTGGAGTACGGGGCGGTCATCGAGCCCGGACGGGTCGGGAGACTGACGCGTGAAGGAGACGGTTTCGTCGCCCTGCTGAACGGCCGCGAGGTTCGGGTGCGGGCGGTCCTTCTGGCCACCGGCGTCATCGACCACCACCCCGACCTGCCGGGCGTCGAACGGGCCATCGAACGGTCGCTGGTCCGCATCTGCCCGATCTGCGACGGCTATGAGGCGATCGACAAGGCGGTGGCGGTGATCGGCGACGACGACAAGGGCGTCCGCGAAGCCGCCTTCCTGCGCACCTATTCCGACCGCGTCACCCTGATCCACACAGGACCGCCCGAAGCCTTGACGGGTCAGGACGAGATGGAACGACTGGGGATCGAGCTGATCCGCGCGCCCATCGACGACGTCCAGCTGGAGGGCGACCGGGTGACGGCGCTCGGTTGGGGCGGCGTCTCAAGGACGTTCGATCTGGTCTATTCGGCGCTCGGCACCTCGCCCAACGCCGATCTGGCGCGGACGCTGGACGCGAGGGTCGGCGAGGACGGCCGTCTGTTCGTCGATCCGCACCAGGCCACGAGCGTGAATGGCCTCTACGCGGCCGGCGACGTCGTGCGGGGTCTGAACCAGATCGCCGTGGCCAGCGCCGAGGCGGCCGTTGCCGCGACGGCGATCCACAACGCCTTGCGCGAGGCGGACGGCTGGACCGTCAGGTGAGCACCAGCCGCAGGAAGGCCGCGTCGGACCAGTCCGTGCCGCCGCCCGCCAGCCGCGCCAGGATGCCGTCGGCCTGACGCACGACGACCAGATCGCGGTCCGGGATCAGGTACAGCCGCTGGTCGCCGGCGCCGGCCGCCATGCTCACCGCCGGCAGGCCCGCGAGGGCGGCGGCCGAGGAATCAATGGGCGACCGGGGACCCGGCGGAACCAGACCCGGACGCAGCAGCCACCAGGTCAGGCCGTAGCCGGGGTTGGAGGGGGTCGGACGGAAACAGTCGGCCAGCGCCGCTGCATCGACGATCGCCCGCCCCTCGACGCGGCAGCCGCCCTGCACGAAGGCGCCGAAGCGGGCCCAGTTGCGGGCGTCGAACTGCGCGCCTGACGGCATGTTCGGCTGGCCGGCCTGTCGCCGCCACGGTCCATGTGTCACCCCGGCGGGCCCAAGGAGCCGGTCATCCATGAAGGCCAGAACGTCATCGGACCGCCCCGCCGCCGCCAGCTTGCGGCGGACGATCTCGCCAAACACCTGAAAGGGTGTGGGACCATAGCGGAACACCCCGGGCGCTCCGGCGAAGGGCTGGGCGACGGAGGCCGCATAGGTCGAGGGCCGGCCGATGGAACCGCCGCCGACGCCCGAAGACAGGCTCAGCAGGGCGCGGATGGTGGCCCCGCGCCGGACCGGGTCGTCGCGCCATTCGCTCAGGGTGTCGGCGCAGGCCTCGTCCAGCGACAGCAGACCGTCCTGCACCATGGCTGCGGCCAGGACGCCGCTGAAGCTCTTTGTGCCGCTGGCCAGCTCATGCGTGTCGCCGGCGCCCGATCGGGGATAGTCCTCGAACAGGACGCGGCCGCCCTGCATCACAAGGAAAGACACGCCGCGCCTTTGGGCGGAGTAGGCGGCGGCTGCGCCATAGTCACGGGACCGGGCCCATCCGGCGGCGGGGGCGGCGGTCAGCGCCATCGCGCCCGTCAGAACGCTTCGCCTGTCGATCTGCATGGCCTGCTCCGTCACCGGTTCGAGGATAAAACGGCGCCGACCGGCGTGTCCGTCGCCAGACAGGGCGCGATCAGGCCAGCCGCGACGACGCCCATTGATCAACGACCCGGCCCAACACCTCCAGCGGCATGGCTCCGCCGTCGAGCACCGCGGCGTGGAAGCTCTTGATGTCGAACCGGTCGCCGGTGCGCTCGCGGGCGACCGTGCGGAGACGATCGATCTCGGTGTGGCCGATCTTGTAGCCACAGGCCTGGCCCGGCCAGACACAGTAGCGTTCGATCTCGCTCTCGGCGGCTGTGGGCGCGAGGCCGACCGTCTCGATCATGTAGCGGATCGCCTGTTCACGGCTCCAGCCCATGGCGTGGATGCCCGTATCGATGACGATCCGCGCGGCCCGGTACAGGAACGACTGGTGGTAGCCCAGGCGCCCTTCCGGGAAGTCATCATACATGCCCAGTTCGTCGGCCAGCTGCTCGGCGTAAAGGCCCCAGCCCTCGCCATAGGCGTTGAAGCCCATCGACTTGAGCAGCAGCGGCGTGTCCGTCGCCTCCAGCGCCAGCGCGCCCTGCAGGTGATGGCCCGGCAGGCTCTCATGATAGGTCAGCGTCGGCAGCGCCCAGCGCGGCCAGATATGTGTGTCGACCAGATTGATGTAGTAGGCGCCCGGCCGCGAACCATCCAGCGACGGGCCCTGGGCGTAGCCGCGCGGCGCGCCCAGCTCGATCGACGGCGGCACCCGCCGCACCTCGACCCTCGCCCGCGGCAGGCGGTCGAACATCTGTGGCAAACGCGCCTCGACCGCCGCGACCTGACGATTGAGATCGGCCAGAAGCGCCGCGCGGCCGTCGTCGGTGTTCGCATAGAGATACTCCGGCTCCCGGCCAAAGGCGGTCAGCCGGGCCCCGACCGGGCCGTCGGCGTATCCGCGCTGGCGAAGCAGCGGATCGGCCAGGGCCGAGATCCGGGCGACCTGTTCCAGCCCCACCTGATGCGCCTCAGCCGGGGCCAGGCCGGTCGAGGTCTGGAACCGGAGGCAGAGGTTGTAATAGGCCTCGCCGTCCGGTCGGGCGCCGATGCCCGCGTCGTGCGCCGCATCCGGAAGCTGGCGCTCCAGTTGCGCGATCTGACGGTCGAGGGCGGCGGCGACCGGGCCGTCGACGAGCGTCGTCGCGCGGCGCGCCCAGTCTCCGGCGATCCCGGCCTCGGTCGCCTTGCGGACCAGGGACCGGACGAGGCCGGCGCTCTCTCCCGTCTCGCGGCGCAGGGCGCGCAGCTGGGTCAGGGCCTTGTTGAGCACGAAGTCCGGCGGGATCACGCCGTGGTCCGCGGCGTCTCTCGTCGCGCGATCGGTCTCGTGGTTCATCCCCTCGGCGAAGCTCTCGAGCCGCGAGAGATAGGCCTCGGCGTCGGCCGCCGTGGCCACGGAATGCTGACTGTCGAGGAAGTCGGGGACCGCCTGGTACAGGCCGGTCAGCTGGCTGATCACATAGGGACAGGGGTAGCCGTAGCTGTCCACGCCGCCGAACGGGAAGGCGGCGATCTCCGCCGAGCGGTCGGCCATCCAGACCACGCTGTCGTAGTCGGACCGGTCGCGGCCGGTCAGGGCGGAGGCGTTGATGGCCGCCAGCGCCGGGCGCGCCTCGACCATCGGCTTGAAAATGTTCAGTCGGTCGGCATAGCTCCGGCTGTCGAGCCGGGACTTGAGCCCCGCGTGCGCGCCGGTATCCAGCCCCAGGCTTGTGGCGCCCATGGGGGAGGCTTCCAGCACGCCCTCGAAAATACCGTCATAAAGGGTGCGCGCCCGGGAGCGGACGCCGTCCTGTCCCGGAAGGCCTTCGGCCCGGGCCAGGGCGGGAAGCGCGAGGAGGCCCAGTCCGCCGGCGGCGGAGGTCAAAAGGCGACGGCGGCTGAGCATGATTATCCCCCAGGATCGAGGCCCGCACCCTCGCGCGGCGGACTCGACCTGACAAGGCGCCGCGAAGAGCCCTGACACGGCTCGACCCGAACCCCGGGAGCAGGAGAACTCCGGAGTTCGGGCCACGGCCCGGGGGGCCGACGGTCACGGGCGGGGGAAGGGTGGTCTCCTGCGGCGGACCGGATTTCGGGAATGTCAGCGGTTCGAAGGCGTCTCAACGCGCGCCGGCGTGCGCAGGCGCTGACGGGTCCGGCTGCGGCGCCAGTCTCTCAGGACCTCGGCCCAGCCCCATGGGGTTTCCTTATGGGTGTGATGCGCTTCTTCCATCCGAAATCCCCGGGGCCAGGCTTCAATGATCGATCAGGCGGACCAGCCGGCGGGCGATCGTCCGCTCCAGGGCGTCACGACCAGTCCGCGCGAACGCGTGTCCGTCGGGCGCTTGATGCGGGCGGCTGCGCTGACAAGCGCCATGACCCAGCCCGAAATATCTTCCTTGTGGGCGGCGTGGACGTTTTCCATCACGGCCTCCTGTGTTGTTGTTTCGATGATGGATATCTAGGCTTGACGGGGTGGGCCCACAAACCAGATGATCGGGGCAAACCACAAGGACACCTTATGGCCGACCCCCTCGCCGGCATCCCCCTCGCCTCTATCCGCGTGTTCGAGGCCGCCGCCCGTCTGAAGAGTTTCACCCGGGCGGCCGAAGAGCTGGGCATGACCCAGGCCGCGGTCAGCTGGCAGATCAAGGCGCTGGAGGGCCGGCTGGGCCAGAGCCTGTTCCGCCGCCTGCCGCGCGAAGTTCAGCCGACCGAGGGCGGGGAGCGGCTGTCGCGCGCCGCGACGGAGGCCATGACCCTCTTGCGCCGCGCGGTCAGCGACCTGACCGAGGCGGACGAGCACATCCTGTCGATCACCACCCTCGCCTCGCTGGCCGCCCAGTGGCTGGCGCCCCGGCTGGGCGGCTTCCAGGTCGCCAATCCCGGACTGGCGGTAAGGCTGGACACCAATCCGACCCTGCTGGACCTGTCGCGCGAGGGGTTCGACATCGGCATCCGCTCCGGCTCGGGCGACTGGCCGGGCATGGAGAGCCAGCTGCTCATGCCCAGCGTCTTTACCCCCGTGTGCAGCCCGGCGATGGCCGAACGGCTGAAGCTGGCCGAGCCCGTCGACCTGCTGAACGCACCGCGCATCGGCATGGAGAAGGAATGGGCCGCCTGGTTCGCGGCGGCGGGCGTCAGCGGCGGGACCCAGCCCATGAGCCGGCTGACCGCCGACTATCAGGTGCTGGAGGTCGCCGCGGCGCTCGGCGACCAGGGGGTCGCCCTCGCCTCGCCCATCCTGTTCGCGCGCGAGCTTCGCAACGGCCTGCTGGTCCGACCCTTCGCCCAGACGGTCTCATTCCACACCGGCTATTATCTTGTCTGGCCGGAGGGCCGGCGGCGCTCGCCCAAGATCGCCCGTTTCCGGGAGTGGCTGGCCGCGCAGGCCGACGCCGATCCGACGATCGTGGAGGCGCGGACGATCAGGCCCGCATAAGGCCTTCCAGCACCGCCAGCGGCACCGAGCCGTTCAGCAGAACCCGGTCGTGGAAGGCCTTCAGGTCGAAGCCCGGTCGGGCCTCGGCCTCGGCGCGCAGGCGGGCGATGACCGTCTGGCCCAGCTTGTAGGAACAGGCCTGGCCGATCGAGACGCAGTAGCGGTCGATCTCCTTCTCTGCCGACTCGGGCGGCTCGCCGCATTCCTCGATCATGTAGCGGATGGCCTGATCGCGGCTCCAGCGCTTGTGGTGCAGGCCTGTGTCGACCACCAGCCGGACGGCGCGGAACAGATAGGACTGCAGATAGCCGACCCGCCCAAGCGGATTGCCCGCATAGACATCCAGATCGTCAGCGGCGACGCGCTCGGCGTACAGGGCCCAGCCTTCATTGAAGGCGGAGTTGCCGGCGACACGACGATAGATCGGCAGGCTGCCGGCCTCGCGCGCGACGGTGATCTGGAAATGGTGACCCGGAATCGCCTCGTGATAGGTCAGGGTCGGCAGACCCCATTTGGGCCAGTTCGCCGTGTTCGACAGGTTGATGTAGTAGGCGCCCGGCCGCGTCCCATCCAGCGAGGCGGCCTGGTAGTAGCCGCCCGGCGCGCCCAGTTCGATCGACGGCGGCACGCGGCGGATTTCGACCTTGGCGCCCGGCAGGGTGTTGAACACCCGCGGCAGCATGGGCTCCAGTTCGGCCATCTGCCGGTTCAGCGACTCGATCAGCTCGACCTTGGCCTCATCGGTGTTGGGCCACAGGTGCTGCGGGTCCTCGCTGAGGGTCTTGATCCGGGCGCCGACGGAACCCTCGGCCATGCCCATCCCCTTCAGGATCGTATCGATCTCGGCCTGGATGGCGGCGACCTGCTCCAGGCCGATGTCGTGGATGTCCTGGGCGCTGTAGTCGGTAGTGGTGAAGGCGCGCAGGGCGAGGGCGTAGACCTTGTCGCCCTGCGGCAGTTTCCACGCCCCTGCGTCGTCGGTGGCGTGCGGGCGCTGGGACTCGAAGACGGCGATCTGGCGGGTCAGGGCCGGTTTGATCTCCGTATCAATCACAGTGGCGGCCTGGGCGCCCCAGTCGCCCCCCATGTTGCGCTCGTCCGTCTTGCGGATCAGCGCCTGAAGCATGGCCATGTCGTAGGCCGGCGTATCCCGCAGCGTCCGCAACTGGGTCAGGGTCTTGTCCATCAGGAAGGACGGCAACATGACGCCGATGGCGGCGTCGGCGGCGATCCGCGTGCTTTCCTGATCCAGCACCGCGGCGAAGGCAGACAGCCGCGAAATGAAGGCGGCCGCATCAGCCTCGGTCTCGACCCGGTGCTGGTTGGCCATGAAGTCGGGGACCGAGAAATAGGCCCCGGACCGCTGGGTCACGACGTAGGGGCCGATGCCGCCGCCATAGGGGATGTCCGCCGCCCGGGCCGCGCCTTCCGCCGTGAAGCGATAGACGGCCAGCGACACCTTCGCCTGATCGGACAGGCCGTCTTCCGACACCGTCCGGATCTCGGCCCAGCGGGCGCGGGCGCGGACGCGATCGGCTTCCGCGTCGGCGATCCCGGCCTGGCGCAGCTGGCCCGAAAGCGCCGCGCGCGCGCCCCGGTCCAGGCCGAGGTTGGTCGCATACTCCGGCGACAGGTCGACATTCTCCTCGAACCAGCGGGTCAGCATGGCGTCCAGCCGGGCATCGGCCGGCGACAGCGGCGCCGTCTGCGCCCCGGCCGGAAGGGCCGCCATCAGGCCGAGGCCGGCGGAGGACAGCATCAGGCGGCGGCGGTCGATCATCGAAAATCCTCTGACTGCAAGGTTCGCCGCCCGGCCCCACGCCTGCGGGGCCGGGCGCTTCCGGTCCTGATCAGGTCCGCTGGGTCGCGATCCAGTCGGTCATGATCTTGTCGAGCACGGTCAGGGGCACGCCGCCCGCGTTCATGCCGACGTCGTGGAAGGCCTTGATGTCGAACCGGTCGCCGAGCGCGGCCTGGGCCCGGGCGCGCAGCTCGATCCACTTGTTGTGGCCGACCTTGTAGCTGGAGGCCTGACCCGGCCAGACGCAGTAGCGTTCGACCTCGGTGGTGACCGCCGTCTCGGAGTCGCCCAGCGTGTCGACCATGTAGCGGATGGTCTGTTCGCGGCTCCAGCGCTTGTGGTGCAGACCGGAGTCGGCGACCAGGCGGGTCGCGCGGAACAGCAACGACTGCAGATAGCCGATCTGGCCGATCGGATTGTTCTCATAGACCCCCATCTCGTCCGCCAGTTGCTCGGCGTAGAGACCCCAGCCCTCGGAATAGGCCGAGAAGCCCAGCACCTTCATCAGCAGGGGCCGGTCGGCCTGTTCCTGCTGCAGGGCGATCTGGTGGTGATGGCCCGGCGACGCCTCGTGATAGGTCAGGGTGGGCAGCTGCATGCGCGGCCATTCGGCCGTGTCGCGCAGGTTGATGTAGTAGGCGCCGGGCCGCGAGCCGTCGAGCGCCGGCGAGTTGTAGTAGCCGCCGGGCGCGCCAGCCTCGATGAAGGTCGGGACGCGGCGGATCTCGACCGGGGAGGCGGGGATGCGGCCGAAATACCGCGGCAGGCGCGTCGCCATATCCGCCATCTGGGCGTTGAGGTCGGCCAGCAGCTGTTCCTTGCCCGCGTCCGTGTTCGGATAGAGCTGCGACGGATCCTTGCCGAGGGCGGAGATGCGTTCGCCGACCGTGCCCTGGGTCAACCCTTGCGCCTTCAGCAGCCCATCAGCGCGGGCCGAAAGCTCGGCCACCTGCTGCAGGCCGAGATCGTGAATCTCGGCGCCCGAGAGGGTCGAGGTGGTGTAGCTGCGGATGCCCCAGTCGTAATAGGCCTCGCCGTCCGGCAGGCGCCAGACGCCGGCGTCGTGGGAGGCGGCGGCGCGGCGGGCGCGCATGGCGTCGGCCTGGCGACGCAGGGCCGGATAGACCTCGCCCTCGACGATCCTCTGGGCGCGCGCGCCCCAGTCGCCGGCCAGGTTCTTCTCGCCCGCGCGGCGCACGATGGACGTGGTCAGGACCATCCGGTCCGCGGGCGTCTCATAGAGGTTGGCGAGCTGGAGCAGGGTCTTGTCGATGATGAAGTCGGGCGGGACGGCCCCGGCGGCGAAATCGGCCTGCATCCGCGCGGTTTCCTGATCCAGCGCGGTCGGGAAGGCGGCGATACGCGACAGATAGGCCTCGGCGTCCTCGGCGGTCTCGATGGCGTGCTGGGTGTCGAGGAAGTCCGGCAGGCTCTGGTACGAGCCCGTCAACTGCGAAATCGTATAGGGCGCGCCGTTCCCGTAGGGGAATCGCTCGCCCATGATCTGGGTCTCGCCGAAGAAGCGCAGCGCGTCATAGTAGACGCCATCCGTCGCGGGCAGCGCCGCCCGGTCGATGGCCCTGAGCTGGTCCATCTGGCCGTGGAAGACCACGCGATCGGCGTCGATCTTGGCCTGGGAGCGGTCGTCGAGGCGCGACTTCATCGCCGCCATCGGCCCCTTGTCCATACCCAGCGAGGTCAGGGTCTCGGGCGATTCCAGCAGGAACGACTGGACGATCGCGCCCATCAGGGCGGTCAGGCTGGCGGACGCGGACGCCGCGGGGGTTTGCGCCAGGGCCTGGCCGCAAGCCGCGAGGCCCGCGCCGGCGGCGGCGGTGAACATAAGGCGGCGGCGATCGATCATGGCTTCAGCTCCGGTGGCGCGAGGCGCCAAGGGATGGCGCCGGGCGGAGATTGGCAAGTTACGGTTCTGTCAGCCCGTCAGCCGGCGTGGAGCTCCTGCTTCACCCGTTCCGCCAGGGTCTTGATGTCCAGCGGCTTGGGCAGGAAGGAGACCCCGACCTCATCCTGAAGCAGGTCGGAGAAGTCGCTCTCGGCATAGCCGGAGATGAACAGGACCGGGGCGTCGCCCAGATACGGACGGGCCTTCTTGAGCAGGGCGGGGCCGTCGAGGCCGGGCATGATGACGTCCGAGATCATCATGTCGATGGTGCCGGCGTGCTGCTCCGCCAGCTCCAGCGCCTGTTCGCCGTCCTCGGCCTCGATCACCTCATAACCGCGCTGGCGCAGCAGGCGGGCGGCGATGCCGCGCACGGCGGCCTCGTCCTCGACGAACAGGATACGGCCCGCGCCGGACAGGTCGCGCGGCGCCTTGGCGACCTTTTCGATTACCGGCGTCTCTGCCAGTTCGGCCTCGGCGGCCTCGGGCAGGAAGATGCGGAAGACGGCGCCGCCCTCCGCCGCGTTCGACACATTGATGTGGCCGCCCGCCTGTTCGACGATGCCGTAGACGGTGGCCAGACCCATGCCCGTACCCTCGTTCACCGCCTTGGTGGTGAAGAAGGGCTCGAAGATCTTGTCGAGGAGTTCGGGGGGCACGCCGGGGCCGGAGTCGCTGACCTCGATCAGGGCGACGGCGGTGGTCGGGGCCGCGCTCCAGCCCAGAAGGCGGGCCTCGTCGGCGGTCAGGCGTGCGGTGCGGATGGTGACGACGCCGGCGCCCGGTTCGACCACGCCGCGCATGGCGTCGCGCGCGTTGACGGCGAGGTTCATCACCGCCGTCTCAAGCTGGCTCTTGTCGGCCAGGACCACCGGCAGATCGCGGCCGTAGTCGGTCTCCAGCCGAACGTCCTCGCGCAGCAGGCGGCGCAGCAGGACGGCGAACTCCCCGACCAGTTCGCCCAGATCCAGCCGCTCGCGGCGCACCGTCGACTTGCGCGAGAAGGCCAGCAGCTTGCGCACCAGATCGGCGGCGCGGATGGCGGTCTGGCGGATTTCGTTGAGGCCCTCATACGAGGGATCGCCGACCGGATGACGCTCCAGCAGGCCGGACAGCTGGAGCTGGATGGCGGTCAGCAGATTGTTGAAATCGTGCGCCACGCCGCCGGCGAGCTGGCCCACGGCCTGCATCTTCTGGGCCTGCGACAGCTGCAGCTCCATCGACTTCTGGGCCGAGACGTCGAACAGCCAGATACGGCGGCGGTCGCCTTCCGGGGCGACATAGAGGTGCAGCATCCGGTCGGGGAAGGCGCGGGCGACCAGTTCGATCGGGCCGGACGAGCCGCTGTCCAGCTTCAGCCGCGCCTCGGCCACGCCCGCCGGATCGAACAGATGGCCGAAGGCGGCGTCGCGGGCGGCGGCGGGACCGGTCAGAACGGACAGGGCGGCGTTGGGCTCGTCCACCTTGCCGGAGAACAGGTCCTCGGCGGCGATCACCGCTGAACCGAAGGGCGCGCCCGCGGCCATGGCGCGGCTCTCGACGGCGTTGGAGGTCGCGGCATGGCGCGGCGAGACGGCGGCGCCGACGGGCAGCACGGCCTCGGGCGCGGCGCGGACGAGGAAGCGCCCCTCCCCCGCCTGGCCGATCAGGACTTCCTGCTCGCGGTCTCCGATGACCACGATGGCGCGGCCCTGTTCCCCGGCGCGGGCCTGGGCGAAGGCCATGTACAGCGCCGAGGCGGACTTGCCTTTCGGCAGGGCGACCGTCGCGCCGTTGGCCTCGGCCCAGGCCCCGTTGAAGGCCAGCACCTGTCCGGTCGACCAGACCAGCGCCGCCGGTTCGGCCATGGCGTCGAGCAACTCGACCGTCGCGTCGCCGAGGGGCTTGCGGGACTCGCCGCGGGCGAAGGCGAACAGGCCGATCAGGGCGACGGCCCCGACGGTGAAGATCAACACCAGGCCGGGCGCGCTGGTCGGATCGGCGCGGAACGCCGGATAGGCCAGGGCGCCGACCGCGACCACAAAGCCGACCGCCATCACGATCAGCAGCGGGTCGAAGGGACGGCCCCTGGAGGAAGTCACGGCGGTTGCAGTCATGGCGCCTCAGCCCGAATCAGCACGGGAAGCATGCGCCATAGTGTTCCGTATGCGCCTGGCGCGCGAATCCGCGCGTCAGGCGGCCTTGCGCTGCTCAGCCTTCAGGTCGCGCGCGGCGTTGATGCGGGCCTCGGCGATGGCGTCGGCGATCTCGTGCGTCGGGCGCTTTTCGGCCGCCGAACGCTCCAGCACCTCTTCCAGCGTGTCCATCAGGCGCGACAGCTTGGCTTCGACCCAGGCGGCGTCATAGGCGCCGCCGGTCTGGCGGGCGCGCAGTTCGGAGGCGACATTGATGATGCCGCCGCCGTTGACGACATAGTCGGGCGCGTAGAGCACGCCGCGCTCGAACAGGATCTGGCCGATGTCCGGGGTGGCCAGCTGGTTGTTGGCGGCGCCGACCACGGCCTTGACCGTCAGCCGGTCCAGCGTCTGCGGGTTCAGCGTCGCGCCGAGGGCGCAGGGCGCATAGATGTCGGCCTTGACGTCATAGATGGCGTCGGGGGCCACGATCTCGGCGTTCGTACGGGCGGCGACCTCGGCCAGCAGGGCCGTGTTGACGTCGGTCATGATCAGCCTGGCGCCGGCGGCGTACAGCTTGTCGGCCAGATAGCCCCCGACGTGGCCGATGCCCTGGACCGAGATGGTCAGGCCGGTCAGGTCGTCCTGCTTCCACAGGCGCTTCGCGGCGAGCAGGGTCGAGCGGAATACGCCCTCGGCGGTGACGGGGCTGGGATCGCCCGAGGCCTCCGGGCCGTCGTTCAGACCGAGAACATAGGGGGTGACCTTGCGGGCCTCGGCGATGTCGGACACCGACACGCCGACGTCTTCCGCCGCATAATAGAGGCCGCCGAGGGTGTCGACGGCGCGGCCGAAGGCGCGGAACAGCTCCGGCGTCTTCTGGGTGCGGCTGTCGCCGATGATGACCGACTTGCCGCCGCCCATCTCCAGATCGGCCACGGCGTTCTTGTAGCTCATGCCCCGCGAGAGACGCAGGACGTCCTCGAGCGCTTCGGCGCTGGAGCCGTAGTTCCACATCCGGGTGCCGCCGACGGCCGGGCCGCGGGCGGATGAGTGAACAGCGATAATGGCGCGGAGGCCGGTCTTTTCATCAAAGACCGCATGCACGCCTTCGTGGTTCGCGAAGGACGGGGAATCAAACAGCGTCGTGCTCACTTGGGCGTCTCCCGGGGTATTTTTTATTTCGGCGGCTGATACGCCGGGACGCTTAACAGGGCAAGCATGGCGGTTTCGCGACGGGGAGTGGGGGGATGAGGGTCGAGGGTCGAGGGGGTGCAGCTGATGCGCCCGCTGATCCGATCTTGCCTAGTCCCTCGCCCCTCGTCCCCCGACCCTGAGTTCAGGCAGCACCGGCCCCGCCCCTGACGGCAGCGGCGCGGCGGTGTCGCGCAGCCAGGCCTCGACGTCGCGGTACATGACCTCGGCCTGGAGGTCGCGGTTCAGGATGTGCCAGCCGTCGGGATAGAAGCCGGTGCGGAAGCCGGGCCGATCTCCGGCCCGCTCCAGCGCCTGACGCATCGGGTCCCGCTGGATCACATTGTCGTTGGCCCCGTACAGCAACAAGGTCGGCGCCCGCACCTGGCCCAGCCGCATGGAGGCGGTCTCCATCAGATCAACGAGGCCATAGAGCGCGTCGATCCGGGTCGACAGGATGCTGTCGGGATCGCGCCCATTGCGGAACAGCTCCAGCCGGTTGTCCGAGGCGGGGCGCACCTTGACCGCCCACTCCGGCGCATCGACCGGCCGCTCGCCCATGGCGCGGGCGGCGATCCACAGTCCGGCGGTGTTGACCGGGCCCTGCGCCGTCCAGCCCCAGACGGCGGGAGCCAGCAGGATGACCCGGTCCGCGTCGGGCGGACGGTCCGAGGCGAAGGCGGCGATGGTCACCGCCCCGCCCATGCTCTCGCCCGCGACGGCGATGACGGCGCGCGGATGGCGGGCCCGGGCCAGGGCGACGGCGGTGCGCAGGTCTTCGGTCATCCGCGCCTCACCGGCCCATACGCCGCGGCCCGGCGCTCCGCCGAAGCCGCGCTGGTCGACCGCCCAGGTCTCGATCCCCCGTTCGGCCCACCAGGGGCCGGCCAGACGGAAGGAGGCCCGTGAGTCGTTCATGCCGTGCAGGCCGATGATGACGGCCCAGGGCTCGCCGCCCTGCGGCGTCCAGCGCGCCAGCGGCAGGCGGGCGCCGTCGTCCATCAGAAGGGTCCGCGCCTCGAGGGCCGGACCGGCGAATCCGGGCGGCGGGGTCAGCGGCGGCTGGATGGCGGGCGTGGCGCAGGCCGCGAGGGCCAGAACCGCACACAGAACTGCCAGGGAGCGCATCATGGCGTCACGATGCCATGGGAGCCGGATCAGGCGAAGTCGTCATCATCCTCGACAACGGGCGGCAGGGCCGCCAGCGCCGCGGCGGTCTCGGCCTCGGTCGGCAGACGCAGGCGGATGACGCCCTTGAAGGCGTTGGGATCGATCGCCTTGCCCTTCTTGGTGATGGTCAGCTTGCCCTGACGCATCAGCGCAAGCGCGCAGTGGCGCACCTTGGGCAGCATCCGCTGCCACTGCTCGGGCTGCAGATCCTTGGCCACATCGGCCGGTTCAATGCTCTTGCCGCCGACGCCCTTGGGGTCGGCCTTCGCCAGTTTTTCGAAGATGGCGGTTTCGATGGGGTCGCTCATCGCGCCTATATGCTGCATTGCGAGAGCGATAGTAAGGCGGAGCGCGAACGATGGTTCAGAAGGTCACGGTGACGGAGGGCGAGTTCGCCGGCTGGCAGATGTACGACCTGCACGGCACCTTCGACCAGGTGGTGGGCCCGTTCTACTTCAAGCCGGACCCCGACGGCGGGATGCGCTGCGCCTTCCGCGCCGAGCCCAAACACATGAACGCCGGCCACCGGATGCACGGCGGGTGCCTGATGACCTTCGCCGACATCGCCCTGTTCCAGACCGCCTATCAGGAGATGGAGGGGGCGTCGGGTGTGACCGTATCGCTGGATTCCACCTTCATCGACGGCGCCTATGTGGGCGAACTGGTCGAGGCGACGGGCGAGGTGGTCCGGGCGGGCAAGAGCCTGATCTTCGTGCGCGGCCAGATCCAGGCCGGAGAGCGGGTGCTGATGACCTTCTCGGGCGTGATCCGGAAGTTCGAGAAGCGCAGCTGAGCCGGCGCCGGCGATGCGCCCGGTGTCAGCCGTCGATAATGCTCTGGAGAATTGAGCCCATCCGGTCGGCCATCCGGTCGCATTCCGGCTGGGTCAGGTCGAAGCCGCCGGTGATCTCGCGACTGACGGCCATGCCCATGATGGTCGCTGCGGCCAGCCGAGCCCGGACCGCGGCATCCTCGCCGCCGACCCAGGCCGCGAAGGGATTGAAGAACCGCTCGCTGCCGGTCCGCTGGACCAGTTCCATGGCCTTGGCCGAACCGACCGAGCGAAGCATGATCAGCAGGCCCTTCAGCTTGCCCTCTTTCGCGGGTTCGAAAATGACCTCGCGGGCGACGCGGCTGCCGAACTCGGCCCGGTCGCCCTCCATCAGCTCGCTGCCGTTTGAACAACTGTCCAGAACGGCGGTGAACAGCTCTTCCTTGGAGCCGAAATATCGGGACACCAGGGCGGCGTCGACGCCCACATCCCCGGCGATGTCACGCATGCCGACGTCGTCATAGCTCTCGCGCGCGAAGCGCTCGCGGGCAGCGTTCAGAATGGCGGCGCGGGTCGCCTCGGCATTCCGGGGCCGGGGCGCGACGTGACAAAACAATTCGTGATCTCCGCAATAGCCCCAATAGCCATATGGCTTTGTCATCGTCCGTTGACAAGCGATAGCGCGATCACCATTAAGTCACCGAACGTTGACTACCGGCCTCCTCCCCGATCGCCGCGGTCGACATGACAGGGATTGATCGTTCATGCGAACCGCGAAGATTGTGGCCGCGTCCGTCTTGATGACGGCCGCCCTCTATGGGTGCTCACAACCGAGCGAGGCCCAGGCGCCGCCCATGCCCTCGGTGACCGTTTCGGTTCCGCTGGTTCAGGCCGTGCAGGACTGGGACGAATTCACCGGCCGGTTCGAGGCCACCCAGTCGGTCGAGGTGCGCGCGCGCGTCGGCGGCTATGTCTCCGGCGTGCATTTCCGCGACGGCGACTATGTCCGGCGCGGCCAGCTGCTGTTCTCGCTGGATCCCCGTCCCGCCCAGGCCGCCCTGGCCTCGGCCCGGGCCCAGCTGTCCCAGGCCCAGGCCCAGCTGGCGCTGGCGCAGAGCGAGCTGACCCGGTCCGAGACCCTGCTGGCGTCCCAGGCCGTCTCCCAGGCCGAGGTCGACACCCGGCGCGGCGCCTTGCAGACGGCCGAGGCCGCCATCGCCGCCGCCAACGCCAATGTCCGCGCTCGCCAGCTGGACCTCGAATTCACCCGCGTCACCGCCCCGATCTCGGGCCGGGTCTCGGATCGTCGCGTGGACGCCGGCAATCTGGTCGCCGGCGGGTCGTCGGCGGCGGACGTGCTGACCACGGTGGTGTCCAGCGTGCCGATCCATTTCGTGTTCGACGGCTCCGAAGCGGTGCTGCTGAAATACCAGCGCCAGGCCCGCCGCGGCGCGGCCCCGATCCAGGTGCGGCTGCAGGACGAATCCGACTTCACCCGCTCCGGCACGCTCGACTTCACCGACAACGCCGTGGACACCGCCTCGGGCGTGATCCGGCTGCGGGCGGTGATTCCCAACGCCGACGGCTTCCTCAAGCCCGGCATGTTCGGACAGGCCCGGCTGGCCGGATCCGGCAGCTATCAGGCCATGCTGGTGCCCGACGCCGCCGTGGCCACCGATCAGGCCCGGCGCATCGTCTATGTCGTGGCCGCTGACGGCTCGGTCGCGCCGCGCCCGGTGCAACTCGGCCCGCTGGTCGACGGTCTGCGCGTGATCCGCTCGGGCCTGCAGCGCACGGATCGGGTCATCATAAACGGGGTCCAGCGCATCCAGCAGGCGGGCATGAAGGTGAGGGCCACGAACGGCCAGATCCGGCCGGTCGCCCGCGCACAGACCGCGCCGGTCACGACCATCGCCCCGGCCTCCAGCGCGACCTTCGCCAACAGCCTGTCCTCGGGCGACTGAGCCCATGAACATCTCACGCTTCTTCATCGACCGGCCGATCTTCGCGGCCGTGGTCGCAGTGTTCATCACCCTGATGGGGGTGTTCGCCTATCCGCTGCTGCCGCTGTCGCAGTATCCGGAGATCGCGCCGCCGACGATCACCATCAACACCGCCTACCCCGGCGCCTCGGCCGAGACGGTGGCCGAGACCGTCGCCGCGCCCATCGAGCAGGAGGTCAACGGCGTCGAGGGCATGCTGTACGTCTCCTCGTCGTCCACATCGGACGGCGCGGTGTCCGTGACCGTGACCTTCCAGCCCGGCACCGATCTGGATGCGGCCCAGGTGCTGGTCCAGAACCGGGTCGCCCTCGCCGAACCTCGCCTGCCTGAACAGGTCCGCCAGATCGGCGTGACCGTGAACAAGCAGGAGAGCGGCTTCCTGATGATCCTGGGGATGACCTCCCCGGACAGGTCGCTGGATAATGACTACGTCGGCAACTACGCCAACTCGACGCTGCGCGACCGGCTGCTGCGCCTCGACGGCGTCGGCGCGGTGCAGATCTTCGGCGGCGGCAACTATGCGATGCGGGTCTGGATCGATCCGGGCAAGGCCGCCGCGCGCGGCCTGACCGGACCGGACATCGTCGCCGCCCTGCGCGCCCAGAACGTTCAGGCCGCCGCCGGCGCCATCGGCCAGCCGCCCTTCGCCACCAACGCCGCCGCCTTCCAGCTTCCGGTCCAGGTGCAGGGCCGCCTGTCCGACCCGGACCAGTTCTCGAACATCGTCATCAAGACGGACGCCGAAGGCCGGGTCACCCGCGTGCGCGACATCGCGCGCGTCGAGCTCGGGGCCCAGGACTACGGCATTCGCGGCTTCTTCGACGGCCAGCGCGGCGTCGGCGTGGCCATCATCCAGCAACCCGGCGCCAATGCGCTGGGCACCGCCGAGCGCGTGCTGGCCGAGGTCGAGGCGATCAGGGCTGACCTGCCCCAGGGCATGGACGTGTCCGTCGCCTACAACCCGACCGAATTCGTCGCGGCCTCGGTGGAGTCCGTGCAGCACACCCTGATCGAGGCCGTGATCCTGGTGGTGCTGGTGGTCATCGTCTTCCTGCAGACCTGGCGGGCGGCGATCATCCCGATCGTGGCCATTCCCGTGTCGCTGGTCGCGACCTTCGCGGTGCAGCTGGCGCTGGGCTATTCCATCAACTCCCTGTCGCTGTTCGCCCTGGTGCTGGCCATCGGCATCGTCGTCGATGACGCCATCGTCGTGGTCGAGAATGTGGAACGCTACATCCGCGAGGGACTGACGCCCAAGGAGGCGGCCTACCGTTCCATGCAGGAGGTGTCGGGCGCCCTGATCTCGATCGGTCTGGTGCTGGTTTCGGTGTTCGTGCCGACCATGTTCGTGCCGGGCATTCCGGGCATCTTCTATCGCGAGTTCGCCATCGTCATCACCACCGCCTCCGTGGTGTCGCTGATCGTGTCGCTGACGCTGTCGCCGGCCATGGCCGCGCTGCTGCTCAAGCCGCACAAGGAACACGACACGCACCGCAAGCCGGGTCTGCTGGGCACGGTCGTCCATTACGGCGGCTATGCGGGTCGGAAGTTCAACGAGGGCTTCGACTGGCTGTCGGACAAATACGGCCGGCTGACCGCGCGGCTGGTGCGCACCATCGGCCTGGTGCTGGTCGTCTATATCGCCCTGCTGGGTCTGACGACATGGCGGCTGCTGGACACGCCGTCGGGCTTCATTCCCGACCAGGACCAGGGCTTCCTGATCGGCGTCATCCAGCTGCCTCCGGGCGCCTCGCTGGAGCGGACCGAGGCGGTGATGACGCGCGCCTCGGAGATCATCAAGGGCACCGACGGCGTAGAGGGCATGGTCGCCTTCGCCGGTCTGGACGGCTCCAGCTTCTCGTTCGGCTCCAACGCCGCGACCATCTTCGTGCGGCTCAACGCCTTCGAGGAACGCAAGTCCGCCGAACAGGCCGCCGCCGCCCTGGCGGGAGCCATCACCGGCGCCACCATGGGCATCGAGGACGCCAACATCTTCGTCATCGCCCCGCCCGCGGTCCAGGGTCTGGGCAACGGCAACGGCTTCCAGATGATGGTCCAGGACCGCTCCGGCGCGGGCTATCGTCCGCTCGAGGGCGCGACCTTCGCCATGATGGGGGCCGCCGCCGGCGCGTCCGATCAGGTGGAGCAGGTCTTCTCGACCTACAACACCGGCTCGCCGCGCATCGCCGCCGACGTCGATCGCGACAAGGCGCTGATGATGGGGGTCCAGCCGTCGGACGTGTTCAACACGCTGGGGGTCTATCTGGGCTCGTCCTACGTCAACGACTTCAACTTCCTCGGCCGGACCTTCCGGGTGACGGCCCAGGCGGAGCCGTCGGCGCGCGACGACATCGCCGACATCGCCAATCTGCAGACCCGCTCGGCCTCCGGCGCCATGGTGCCGATCGGTTCGGTGGCCACGCTGCGGGAAGACTCCGGCCCGGCCCGGATCGTCCGCTACAACCTGTTCCCCGCGGCCGAGCTGCAGGGACAGGCGGCGGCCGGCGTCTCGTCCGGCCAGGCGATCGCCAGCATGGAGCGGCTGGCGGAGGCCACCCTGCCGCCGGGCTTCTCCTACGAGTGGACCGGACTGGCGCTGCAGGAGAAACAGTCCTCGGGCGGCGCGACCATCGTCTTCGTGATGGCCGTGGTGCTCGTCTTCCTGGTGCTGGCGGCGCAGTACGAAGCCTTCACACTGCCCCTGTCCGTCGTCCTGATCGTGCCGATGTGCATCCTCGCGGCGATGATCGGGATCAACATCCGCGGGCTGGACAACAACATCCTGGTCCAGGTCGGGCTGGTGGTGCTGATCGCCCTGGCGGCCAAGAACGCCATCCTGATCGTGGAGTTCGCCAAACAGGCCGAGGACGAAGGCCTGAACCGCTGGGACGCCGCCGTCCGCGCGGCCAGGACCCGCCTGCGGCCGATCCTGATGACCTCCTTCGCCTTCATCTTCGGCGTCGTTCCGCTGATGCTGGCGACCGGCGCCGGCGCGGAAATGCGCCAGTCGCTGGGCACGGCGGTCTTCTCCGGCATGCTGGGCGTGACCTTCTTCGGCCTGATCTTCACCCCGGTCTTCTACGTCCTGATGCGCGGCGTGGCGGCCCGCCTTCCCGGCAAGCCGAAGAGGGAACCGGGCGTTCCGACCACCGGCGGCCTGCCGCCTCACGGCGCCGATCCCGCACCGGCCACGCCCCGTCTGGGAGACGCCTGATGACCCCCTTCCCCAACCCCCGGATCCTGACCGCAACCGCCTTCGCCAGCCTTGCGCTGGCGTCGTGCGCGGTCGGGCCGAAGGCGCCTGACGCGACCCTCCCCCCCTCCGCGTCGGGCGCCTTCATCAGCGCCACGCCCGCCGTGACGGCCGAGGCCGCGCGCGACGACTGGTGGCGTCTGTACGACGATCCGACGCTGGACGGCCTGATCCGTCAGGCCCTGACCGAGAACCATGAGCTTGAGGCCGCCGCGGCCAACCTGCGCCGCGTCCGCGCAGCGCTCGGCGAAGCGCGCGGGGGACGCCTGCCCTCCACCGCCGTCAGCGCAACGGGTCAGTATGGCCGCGCCTCGGCCGCGACCGTCCCCGGCGGCAGTGGCGGCCAGCCCCTGGACGAGAGCGAGAGCTACGACGTCGGCCTCGACGTCGCCTATGAGGTCGATCTGTTCGGCCGCGTCGGCTCGACCATCCGCGCGGCGCGGGCGGATGCGGACTCCGCCGCCGCGGCCCTCGACGTGGTGCGGGTGACCGTCGCCGCCGAGACCGCCCGCGCCTATGCCGACGCCTGTTCGGCCAATGCGCAGATCGCGGTCGCCGAACGGACCATCGCCCTGCAAACCAGCAGCGCCGACCTGACCCGGCGCCTGCTCGACGCCGGCGCGGGCAACGGTCTGGACACCGCCCGCGCCCGCTCGGCCCTGGAAACCAGCCGCGCCGGCCTGCCGCCGCTTCGGGCCCAGCGCGACGGCGCCCTGTTCCGGCTGGCCACCCTGACCGGCCGCACGCCGGCCGAGGCCAGCGAGGCGGCGCGCGCCTGCGCCCGGCCACCGCAACTGACCCGGCCGATCCCGATCGGCGACGGGGCCCAGCTGCTGGCGCGACGTCCCGACGTGCGCCGGGCCGAACGCAACCTCGCGGCGGCGGCGGCGCGCGTGAACGTCGCGACGGCCGATCTGTTTCCGCGCATCACCCTGGGCGGCTCGCTGGGATCGACGGCGCTGGACGCCGGCGACCTGTCGAATGAGTCCAGCTTCCGCTTCAGTGTCGGTCCGCTGATCAGCTGGTCCTTCCCCAATGTGTTCGCCGCCCGCGCGCGGATCGAACAGGCCTCGGCCGGGTCGGACGCCGCCCTGGCGACCTTCGACCAGACGGTGCTGGTCGCGCTGCAGGAGACGGAAACAGCCCTGGCGAATTACGCCAACGAACTGGACCGGCGGACCGCCTTGCAGGCGGCCCGGGATCAGGCCGCGACGGCCGCCCGGCTGTCCCGCCTGCGCTTCGACGCCGGGGCCGACAGCTTCCTGACGGTGCTGGACGCCGAGCGGACTCTTGCCGGCGCGGACGCCCAGCTGGCGGCCTCGGACGCCCTCGTCACCACCTACCAGATCGCCCTGTTCAAGGCGCTGGCGGGCGGCTGGAACGAGGGCTGAGACGGCCTGATTTCGCACCGCAACAAAGGGGATTGACGCCGCCGGAAGTGTTCGCCACCGTAAGGGCACTCATCAAGACCGGCGGAGGGATAGGCCCTTTGATGCCGGGGCAACCTTCCGGGACTACCCAGTCCCGGAGATGGTGCCAACTCCTGCGAGGCCTCCCCGGAAGCCGCGAGAGATGAGTGAAGCGACGGCCCCCCTACGTCCGGGGACCGGCTGACTTCACGGGTCTGTCACGCATGAATTGGTTCGCCCCACCGGTTTCGCTGAGCGAAAGCGGAGCGGACCGTGGCGTCCATCGAAACCCTTGAAGAGACCGCCGGGCGCGACGTCCACGCGGCCATCCCCGACGACTTCCGGTTGGAGTCCGGCCAGCGCCTGACCGCGAGAGAGGTCGTCGGCCGCCTGTCCGGACCCGATCATGCGCCGCTCGTCGTGGTCGCCGGCGGCATCTCCAGCGGACGGTTCGCCACGCAATGGTGGCCCTCGGTGGTCAGGCCCGGCGGGCCGATCGACCTGAACCGTGTCCGCGTGCTGGCCTTCGACCTGCTGCCGGGCGGCGACGAGGCGGGCGTCACCATCACCACCGCGGACCAGGCCCGACTGCTGGGCCTGCTGCTCGATTCCCTGGGCGAGCGGCGCATCGACGCCTTTGTCGGCGCTTCGTATGGCGGCTGCATCGGTCTGGCCTTCGCCGCGGCTTTCCCCGAACGGATCGGAACGCTGGCGGTCATCTCCGCCGCTCACCGCGCCCATCCCGCGGCCACCGCCGTGCGCGGTGTGCAGCGCCGCCTGCTGGCCTTCGCCCGCGACTGCGGCCGCGAGGCCGAGGGGATCGCCCTCGCCCGCCAGCTGGCCATGACCACCTATCGCACCGCCGATGAGTTCGACCTGCGCTTCAGCCAGACCCCGCCCCCGGCGGCCGGCGACGCCTGGCCGGTCTGCGACTATCTGATCGCCAGGGGCGCCGCCTACGCCGGAGCGACCAGCGCCGGTCGCTGGATCAGCCTGTCGGACTCGCTGGACCGGCACAGCGTCGACCCGCGCGCCGTGCGCTGCCCCCTGACCGTGGTCGGCTTCAGCTCCGACACCCTGGTGCCGATCGCCGACAGCCGCGAACTGGCCGCCCGCGCGCCGAACCTGCGCCGCCTGGTCGAGGCGCCCTCGATCTTCGGCCACGACGCCTTCCTGAAGGAGCGCGAGCTGATCGGCCGCGTCCTGCACGACGTCCTCACCCCCCTGACCGCCCTCCAGCCCAGCGAGATCGCCGCATGACCGCCCCTGCCAAGGCCCATCCCTGTACGACCGCCGCGCGTCACGGCGTGAACAGCGACCCGGCGCACGGCGCGGTGATGCCGCCGCTCTATCTGTCCTCGAACTACAGTTTCGACGGCCTCGATGGAAAGCGGCGCTATGACTACACGCGGTCGGGCAACCCGACCCGGGATGTGCTCGGCGAGACCCTGGCGAAACTCGAGGGCGGCTGCGGCGCAGTGGTCACCGCCACCGGCATGGCCGCGGTCGACCTCGCCCTGTTCCCGCTGGAGCCCGGCGATCTGCTGATCGCCCCGCACGACCTGTACGGCGGCACCCATCGCCTGCTTTGCGCCCGGGCGAAGCGCGGCCATTTCGACGTGCAGTTCGTCGACCAGAATGACAGCGCCGCCCTCGACGCCGCCTTCGCCCTGAAGCCGAAACTGATCCTGATCGAGACTCCGTCCAATCCGCTGATGCGGGTGGTGGATGTGGCCGACATCTGCGCCCGCGCCCATGCCGTCGGCTGCAAGGCGGCGGTGGACAACACCTTCCTGTCGCCGGCCCTGCAACAGCCGCTGGCGCTCGGCGCCGATCTGGTGATCCATTCGACGACCAAATACATCAACGGCCATTCCGACGTGGTCGGCGGCTGCGTGGTGGCGAAGGACCCGGCCGATCTTCAACAGCTGACCTGGTGGGCCAACTGCCTCGGCGTCACCGGCTCGCCCTTCGATGCGTATCTGACCCTGCGCGGCGTGCGCACCCTGTTCGCCCGCATCGAGCGCCAGCAGGCCACCGCCCAGCGGGTGGCCGAATGGCTGGACGCACAGCCGGCGGTCCGTGCGGTCCACTATCCGGGTCTGAAGTCCCACCCCGGCCACGCCGTCGCGGCGCGGCAGCAGGCGGGCTTCGGGGCCATGCTCAGTTTCGAACTGCAGGACATCGCCGCCGTCCGCGCCTTCGTCGACCGGCTCGAGGTCTTCACCCTGGCCGAGTCGCTGGGCGGCGTCGAAAGCCTGATCGCCCATCCGGCGCTGATGACCCATGCCGCCATGACGCCCGAGGCGCGACAGACGGCGGGGATCACCGATGGCCTGCTGCGCCTGTCGATCGGTCTCGAGCATGGCGACGATCTGCTGGCCGATCTGACCACGGCGCTCCGGGCCGTGGCGCTCCCGCTCGCCGCCGAAGCCGCGTGAGGGAGCCCGCCATGACCGCCCTGCCTCTTTCCCTGCCCCTCCCGTCGTCGCCGGCCCACTCCACAGCTCCGTACACGGAAGAACCCGTCTCCCTGCTTCAGCTCGACGGCTCCGACCCCGCCGAAGCCGCTTCGGCGGTCTATCGTGAGGTGCGTCGCGGCCGCAGGGTCGTCGCCGTCGCATGCGGCGGTGCGGATGCCGCCGCCCGACTGTCCGTTGCGCTGGACGCAATCGGCGTCGTGGCGGTCCGGCCGGCGCCGGGCGCGGCCGTGCTCGGCGCCGGCGTCACCATCGTCGCCGGGCCCGAGACCCTTCCCGGCCGCACGCGGTCCGGGCCGGAGCGTGTGCTGCGCGTGGCCCTGGCCGGTTGCGGCGTGGTCGGCGGCGGCGTCCTGCCCCGCCTGCTGGCCGATCCGCGATTCGAGGTTGTCGGCGTTCTTGTGCGCGCCCCGGGCAAGGCCCGCGACACCGACATCCCCGCCGGCCTGGCGGTGTCGGACCCGGCGGCCCTGCTGGCGCGTGAGCCGGACGTGCTCGTCGAGGCGATCTCGGACGCCTCCACCGGCCTGGCCCTGATCCGGGCGGCGTTGACGCGCGGGATCGACGTGGTCAGCGCCAACAAACAGGCGGTCGGCGCCGACCTGCCCGCCCTGATCGAACTGGCCGCGGCCGGCGACGCCCGCCTGCTCTACTCCGCCAGCGTCGGCGGCGGCGCCCCGCTGATCGAGACCGTCCGCCGGGCCCGCGACCACGGCGCGGTGGTGCGGATCGAGGCGGTCCTCAACGGCACCTGCAACTTCATTCTCAATCGCCTCGCCGAAGGTCGGCCGTTCGGGGAGGCGCTGGCGGCCGCAGGGGCTGCCGGCTTCGCCGAGGCGGACCCTTCGGCCGACCTGACCGGGCTCGACGCGGCCGCCAAGCTGACCATCCTCGGCCACGAGGCGTTGCGGGGACGCCTCGCGGTGGAGACCATCGTTCGCGACACGCTGGGCCCGGATCTGGAGCTTCCCGCCGGCCGGGTGCGGCAGCTCGCCCGACTGGATCTCCGCACGGGCGAGGTCGGCGTCACCCTTCGCAGCGTCGACGGCGACCCGTTGTTCGCCGATCTGGAGGACGAATGGAACGCCCTGCGGGTCACCACCGGCGATGGCCGGGTCTTTACCGCGCGGGGTCGGGGGGCCGGGCGGACGCCGACGGCCGAGAGCGTCTGGGCGGACCTGACGTACCTCGCCGGACGCCACGCCTGACAAAAGAAAACGCCGCCGGTTCGCGAGAACCGGCGGCGTTCAAGTCGCCTTGATCAGGAGAGATCAGAAGCGGTAGCGGGCGCCGACGAAATACTGCCGGCCGGTGTGGTGGAAGACGGAGGTGCTTTCGCGATTGAGGCCGTCACCGACGAACTGGTGGTTCTCCTCGTCCGTCAGGTTCAGCGCTTCAAACGTCAGCTCGACCTGTTCGCTGACCTGCCACGCGGCGGAGGCGTCGATATTGAGCGTCTCCATCTTGCCTTCGATCGCATTGCCGTTCCGGCCCGGGACGTTCTGGATATAGCCGTCACGCGATGCCGCCGAGACGCGCGCCGAGAAGGCGTCGTCTTCATAGTACAGGGTGGCGTTCCAGGAGGCCGGCGACAGGTTGATCAGGTCTTCGGTCTGGAACACCGTGCACAGGGCGTTGGCGCAGTAGTCGATCTCGGATTCGACGTGGGTGTAGTTCAGCTGGACGCCGAGGTTCGACAGCGGGCCCGGCAGGAAGCGGAAGGGCTGCTGGTAGCTGATCTCGAAGCCCTTCAGCGGCCCACCCTCGGTGTTCACCGCGGCGGTCAGCTGGAAGACCGTGCTGGAGGAACAGGCCCCGGTGCAGAACGCAGGATCGAAGGCGGAGGGGTTCAGCGTCGTCAGGCTGGCATAGGGCAGGTCCTGGCGCAGGATCTGGATGTAGGTGTCGATGTCCTTGTAGAAATAGGCGAAGGACAACAGGCTTTCCTCGGCGAAATACCATTCCACGCTGAGGTCGTAGGTGGTGGCCCGGAAGGGTTCGAGCTTCACATTGCCGATCGTGGCGGTGAAGTTCGGACCGGTCGCCGCCAGCGAGGTCGTGGGCACCAGATAGTTGGTGCCGGCCAGGGTGTTGCCGATCTGGGGCCGGGCCATGACCTAGGCCACGCCGAAGCGAAGGATCAGGTCCTCGACCGGCTCCAGCGCGAGGTTCAGGGACGGCAGGGTGTCCATGTACTCGTTCTCGCCGGTCACCAGGGTGCCGCCGCCCGTCGAGCTGTAGCCCCGGGCGTTGAGCACGGTCTGGACCTGACGCACACCGACGTTGCCGCGGAAGGGCATGTCCCACAGCAGGGTGTTGAAGTCGGCCTGGATGTAGGCGGCGGCGTCTTCTTCCTGGATCGTCCGGTTGCCGCCCCGGGCGTTGCCGTTGGTGATGCCGGTGAGGCGGAAGTCGCCGCCCGCAACGCCGGTGTCGCAGTTGCAGTAGATGTTGAACAGCGAGGCGATGGCGCCGAGGTCAGGGCGCAGCCAGCTGGTGGCCGTACCGGCCGGAACCAGATTGACCCCGAACCCGGTCAGCAGATTCGAGATGTTCGCCACGGTCGTGCCGCCCGGCAGCACCGGAACCACCGTCTCGTCGGTGCGGCGCATTTCGAAGGAGCTGGATTCATAGCTCTTCCAGTTGATGCCGAACTTGATCGTCAGCCAGTCCTGGGCGTCGTATTCCATGTCCGCCTGGAAGGACTCGAACAGGGTGTCCACGCCGTTCGGCCGCAGACGGATTTCCGAGCGCGGGACGGCGGCGGTGGACGGGCGCCATTCCCAGCCGGCCGGGCTGGTGACGTCGAAGCCGTAGTTGATCACCGGGGCGTCGGGATTGCCGCGGAAGTCCCAGGAATAGCCGGCGATGTTCGAACGATCGAGGGTGACGGTGGTCTGGATCGGGTTATCGAAATTCGATTCCGCCCGGCCATAGTAATAGCTGCCGCGCAGGCGGTCGCTGAAGTCGTGCTCGGCCGTCAGGCTCCATTGCAGGAACTCGGTCGACAGGACGTCGAAGCGGCTTTCCGACCGGACGTCGACGTTGTCGAACAGGCCGTAGACCAGCATGTTGTTCTCGACCACGGCGTCGCGGACGTGGATCTGGGTCTGGCCGCCGGCCGCCGCGTTGCGGCTGAACGAGAGGGCCTCGAGGAAGTCTTCCTGACGGGTCGCGTCCAGCTTGGAATACAGGACATCCAGCGAAATCGTCGTGCTGTCCGCGGGCCGCCACTGGAAGGCGCCGGTGACGCCCAGACGTTCCTGGGTGTGGCTCAGGCGGCCATAGCGCGGGAGGCGCGGGATGAAGACGTTCGGATCGTTCGCGAGGGTGTAGGCTGCGTTGTTGGCGGCCGTATTGGCCGGACGCGCGACGCCGGTGGCGCAGTTTGCGGCGCTGGCGCCGTTGGCCGTGCCCGTCGGGTTCACGGGCGAGAAGCCGACCGGCGAGCAGAAGCCGCCGCTGTTCGTGGCGCCCGGCGCTGCGGCCGGAGCCCAGCGAACCGAACTGAAGCCTTCCTCAAGCGAGTCACGCTCGCTGTAGGCCACCGAGAACAGGGCGCCGAACTGGTCGTTCTCACCGAAACGGTCGCTGATCAGGAAGGCCGTGCGCGGGCTCCATGACTCCGACAGGTCGTTGTAGCCGCCCTGGACGGAGGCGGCCATGGTGAAGCCGTTGTAGTCGAACGGGCGGGTCGCCTGCAGGTCGACCGTGGCGCCCAGAGATCCCTCTTCCGTCTCGGCGGCGGCGGTCTTGCGCACCGTGATGCGGCTGAACAGTTCGGAGGCGAAGACGTTGAAGTCGAAGCCGCGACCGCGGTTCGCGCCGCCCGACGAGTCGGTGCCGCCGGCGGTGGCCTGGGCCTCCATGCCGTTGATGCGGGTGCGCGTGAAGTCCGAGCCCAGGCCGCGGACGGTGATCGAACGGCCTTCGCCGGCGTCGCGGTCAATGGCCACGCCCGGAACGCGCTGGATCGATTCGGCCAGGTTCAGGTCGGGGAAGTCGGCGATGTCCTCGGCGACGATGACGTCGATGACGTTGGCGTCGCGGCGCTTCGCGTCGAGGCCGGCGGTCAGACTGGCCCGGAAGCCGGTCACGATGACCTCGTCGATTTCCGTTGCTTCCTGGGGCGGTGCGGTCTGCGCCGCGGCGGCTCCGACGCCCAGGCCAAGCGACAGGGCGACGGCCAGGCCGGATGCTCCGGCGAACAGGCTACGACGAAGAGTGCGGGTCATCCCCGGCTGAATGGCTTGCATCATATGCTCCCTCCCAATGGGCATACAGAACGCCGAGGTAGCCCCGGTCTATGTGTTTTTGCGACCCGGCGTCTTTTGGCCCAATCGTTTGACACCGGTGTCATAATCGCGTGGAATAGGCTCTGACACCGGTAGCAATCACGAGCCTAACCCGATGATCCGTGTTTTCGCAAGCCCGCTTCGCCATCTCGTCGCCACGATTGCTGCGGTAACCGCGATTGGCGTGTCGTGGGAGGCACACCCCGCCGCCGCGCAGGCGACAGAAGGGGTCCACGCCTTTCCCGGCGCGGAAGGCGCCGGCCGTTTCGCGCTGGGCGGACGTGGCGGACGGGTCCTGCGCGTCACGCATCTGGGCGACTCGGGCCCGGGCAGTCTGCGCGCCGCGGTCGAGGCGGACGGGCCGCGCACGGTCATCTTCGACATCGGCGGGGTGATCCGTCTGGCCTCGCCCCTGACGATCCGGCGCGGACGCATCACGATCGCCGGCCAGACGGCGCCCGGCGGCGGGATCACCTTGCGCGACCATCCGCTGGTCGTGGCCGCCGACGATGTGGTCATCCGGCATCTTCGCTCCCGCCTCGGAGACGAAAGCGGCGTCGAGGCCGACGCCGTATCGGTCGAGCGCGGCCGCCGGATCATTCTCGACCACATCTCCGCCTCCTGGTCGGTCGACGAGACCCTGTCGGTCGGCAGTCGCTACACCCCGCCGGAGCGCGGCATCTATGACGTCACCGTGCAGTGGTCCCTGATCGCGGAGTCGCTCAACGCCTCGGGCCACGCCAAGGGCGAGCACGGCTACGGCTCGCTGGTGCGCGGCGGTCACGGCGCGCGCATGACCTTCCACCACAATCTGTGGGCCGCCCACCGGGCCCGGATGCCGCGCCCCGGCAACTACAATCCGCCCGAAGTCGATCCCGAGGGCCCCCGGTTCGAGTTCCGCTCCAACGTGTTCTACGACTGGAGCGGTGGCCATGCGGGCTACAACGCCGACACCGAAAGCCGGTCGGCCTACGCCTTCATCGGCAACGCCTACATCCCCGGACCGGACTCTGCGGGTCGCCGGGCCTTCGAGGAATCGAACCCGCTGGCCCGGGCGTGGTTCGAGGGCAATGCGATGGACGGCGTCGTCCCGGCCGACCCGTGGAGTCTGGTGAAGGACTCGGACCGTCCGGACTATCGGCTGACGGCCCGGCCGGACTGGGCGGACGCTGCGACCGAAACGGCGGCGCAAGCCGAGGTCCGCGTTCTGGCGCAGGTCGGCGCCGGCCGCATCCGCGACGCCGTCGACGCCCGGATCCTTGAGGGCGTCCGGGCCCGAACCGGGCACATCATCGACAGTCAGGCCCAGGTCGGCGGCTGGCCGGAGCTCGAGCCGGGATCCCCCTGGGTCGACAGCGACGGCGACGGCATGCCCGACGACTGGGAAGCCGCCCATGGCCTGGGTTCCGCCGATGCGACCGACGGAACCGCCGACCGGAACGGCGACGGCTTCACCAACCTCGAGGACTGGCTGAACAGCCTCTGATCAGCGCGCCAGCCAGCCGCCGTCGACGGCCAGAACCGTGCCGTGGACATAGGCCGCCGCGTCCGAGGCGAGGAAAACCGCCGCGCCGCTGATGTCGGACGGATCGCCCCACCGGCCCGCCGGGATGCGCGCGAGGATGTCGCGGTTGCGGGTCTCGTCGGCGCGCAGGGCCTCGGTGTTGTTGGTCGAGAAATAGCCCGGCGCGATGGCGTTGACGTTGATGCCCTTCGACGCCCATTCGCAGGCCAGCAGACGGGTCAGGCCGGCCAGCCCGCTCTTCGACGCCGTATAGGACGGCACGCGGATGCCCCCCTGGAAGCTCAGCATCGAACAGATGTTGATGATCTTGCCGCCCCGCCCCGTCGCGGCCCAGGTCCGGGCCACGGCCTGGCTGAGGAAGAAGGCGGTCTTCAGATTGGTGTCGATGACCGCGTCCCAGTCTTCCTCGGTGAAGTCGAGACTGTCGTTGCGGCGGATGATGCCGGCATTGTTCACCAGAATGTCGATCGCCCCTACGTCGGCAACGGCCTGGGCCACGACGTCTGCGATGGGCGCGATGGAAGACAGGTCGGCGGGGATGGCGTGCAGGGCCCGCCCGGTCTCCGCGACCATGGCCGCGGTGTCGGTCGGCGCCGAGCGGCCCACGGCGACGATGTCGGCCCCGGCCTGCGCCAGCCCGACGGCGATGGCCTGTCCCAGTCCGGTGTTGGCGCCGGTGACCATGGCCTTCTTGCCGGTCAGGTCGAACGAGACGCTCATTTCAGCTTGCCTGTACTGTGCGGGATTGGCGCGGATTGTGCCGATAGGTAACCGGTGTCATAAGCTTATGCAAACGCTGGCCGGCGGCCGGCCTCATCATCAGTCCTCGAGAAAATTCCATGAAAATCGCCCTCATCATCGAGAACAGCCAGGCCGCCAAGAGCGAGACCGTCCACGCCGCCCTCAAGGCCGTCGCCGAGCCGCTGGGCCACCAGGTCTTCCACTACGGCATGTACACGCCCGAGGATAAGGCGTCGCTGACCTATGTGATGAACGGCCTGCTGGCCGGCATACTGATCAATTCGGGCGCGGCGGATTTCGTGGTCACGGGCTGCGGCACCGGCACGGGCTCCATGCTCGCCGCCAACGCCATGCCGGGCGTCTTCTGCGGCCTGATCATCGATCCGACCGACGCCTTCCTGTTCGGCCAGATCAACGACGGCAACGCCATCGCCATGCCCTACGCCAAGGGCTTCGGCTGGGCGGCCGAGCTGAACCTCCAGGACTGCTATCGCAAGCTGTTCGAGGGCGAGCGCGGCCTGGGCTACCCGAGGGAGCGCGCCGAGATCATGCGCAGGAACCGCGGCATCCTGAAGGACCTCAAGGCCGTCACCTGCCACGACATGCTGACCGTCCTGAAGACCGTCGACCAGGACCTGCTGAAAGCCGCCGT